>JAFKFQ010000173.1 GCA_017308215.1 bacterium
GCCTCCCCTTCTTCGCCTTCGTGGGGAAGAACGTCGCCTCGTACCCCATCGCGCCCGCGGCGTCGGGCCGACCGCGGACCACCTGCACACCGCTCCCCTCGCCCTTCCACTGCCCGCGGCGCACGGTCACGTCGCCGTCCGGCCCCTTCGTCTCGACCGCCAGCCCGAACCCGGCCCCGTACCCGTCGGTCGGCGGCGGGACGTCGATGACCTCGTAGCCCGCCGACACCTCGAAGTCGCCGGCGAGGGCGAAGTACGAGTACAGCCCGGTCGGCTTCGCCCCCGTCGCCTCCGCCGGGAGCCGGAGGCGAACCCCCTGCGCCTCCCGCACGACCACGCGGGTCGGGCGCGGCCCGTAGCGGCCGAAGTGGGTGTCGAACAGCCGGCCGTTGGCGGCGGTGTCGAGGACGGTGGTCGGGTCGGCCCGCGCGACGAGGGCGGCGGCCGCGAGGGCGGCGAGGGCGGCGGCGTATCGGACGGGCGTCATGGCAGGCTCACCACCTCACCGCCGTTCGGGCTGAGGAACCCGGCGAGGACCGACAGGTCGGTGCGGTAGTCGATCGGCCGCACCCCGCCGTCGCCGAACAGGAACAGCACCCCGCCGGGGTGCGGCGAGCCCCAGTTCTCCTTGTGCGGGATGCCGGGGCCGTCCGGCACCAGCCCGAGCCCGCCGCGCGCCGTCCCCTTCGACCCGCCGAGGAAGACCGGCTCGTCCCAGTACCAGTTGTCCGGCCGCTGCGTGGTCCGGTCGAAGGCCTTCTCGCCGGCCAGCACCGTGTTCGAGAGCCCGTCGGTGAACCGGGCGATGGCGTGGCAGACCGGGCGGTTGTCGAAGGCTTCCAGGTTCACCGCGTAGTCGGTCCGCCCGCCCCACTCCCACCCGCCGCTCGTGTACCGCCCCTGGTCGTCCTCGGCGGTGACCGACTGCGGCGCGGGCGCCCGCCGGGCCGGGCAGAGGTAGACCGCGACCGGCGTCTTCCAGTCGCGCTGGCGGAAGAGGGCGTCTTGTTCAATGAACGGGAGGATCGCGTAGCCCCAGCTCCCGGGCTGGTCGCGCGGCCCCTTGGCCGGGTCGCCGACGCCCCACTTGAAGAGCGCGTTGAGCTGCTTGTCGAACGTGTCCGGGGTGAACGCCGGCCCGGCGGCGGCGGGGGTCGTCTGCACCCCGTCCCACCCGCCGTTGCTCGGGAAGACGCGGTGCGTGTCGTGGAACGACTGGAGCGCGAGCCCCACGTTCTTCAGGTTGTTCTGGCAGCGTGTCCGTAGCACCGCGAGCCGGACCTTTTGCACCGCCGGCAGCAACAGTCCGATCAACACGCCGATGATGGCGATGACGACGAGCAGCTCGATCAGCGAGAACGCCGGGCGGGCGGGCGGGCAGCGGCGGGTCATACGGCCTCTGCGGGTTAGTCGGGGTCGGAGGCCGCGGCCGGCGCGACCTTCCACCGCCGGCCGACGAGTACGCCGACGATCAGCCCGGCCAGGAAGGTGGCCGCCGGGAGCAGGAACGACACCCCGCGCACCGGAGCCGCGGCTGGCGCCGCCGAGTCGGCCGACTCGGCGGCGCCAGCCGCGCCGGCCTGGGCCGCGGACCGGGGCGGCGCGGCGTTCGGCAGGGGGACGATGGTCGTGCTCTTGGCGACCTTTCCCTCCCCGCCGGTCGGCACGTCCGCCCCGGTCCGCACCTGGAGGTCGTACAGCCGGGCCTTCAGTTCCGCCTCGGCGCCGCCGGTGTCAGCATACACCCGGATCGCCCGCACCGGCCGGTCGGTGAAGGCGTAGCGGTGGACCTCGGTGAGCGGCTGGTCCGGGCCGTCGGCCACCAGGATGATCGCCTCCGACCCGACCCGCCGGACGGCGAGCTGCCCCTGCCGCGCCTTGGCCGCGGAGGACACGATCGCGTAGTGTGTCTTGCCGTCCGGCTGCGGGATGTTCCGGCTCGCCCGGTACGCCTGGCCGTTCTGGGTGAACACGCCGCGGTTCACCGACGCCTCTCCGATCTGCCCGCCGGCGTCCACCGCGAACCCGGTCGAGACGCCGTACCCGGTGGTCACCTGGTCCGGGGCGGTCTCCAACTCGTACCGCATCGCCACCTGGAAGTTCCCGGCGATCGTCACCTCGGCGCGCCCGCCGGTGTTCCCCGGCGCCTTCTGGACGCCGAGCCCGAACTTCGCCCCGTCGGGGCCGAGGGCGATCGTCCGGCTCGGCTTCGAGTTGTAGGTGTGGAACATCTTCGCGAACTTGTCCCCGTCCGCGGCGGCGTCGAATTTGGTGAGCGGCCGGCCGTCCTGCGCAGCCGCCGGCGCCAGGGTCAGGGCGGCGAGCGCGGCCGCCAGGGGGAGGAATCGCGTCACGACGGGTTCTCGGGTCGAGGTTGGGGGTTCGGAGCGGCTGCCGTGGGGGTCGGCCGCCGGGGTACGAGGCGGCTCAGGGCGGCGAGGCAGAGGAAGACCTTTACCCCGACCAGCGGGAACCCGTACCGCGGGTAGTAGCTGACCAGGACGTAGGGGAGGAGCCACGCCGCGTACACCAGCAGGGCGGCGCGCTCGTACCGGTGCAGTCGGCGGGGCCAGACGAGCAGCAGCACCGCGGCCAGCGCCGGGAGCGGGTGGCAGACCCAGGGAAGCAGGTCCCAGGCGCCCGGCGACGCTCGCTCCTCCTTCTCGTCGAGCGGGACGTAGACCAGCGTGGCGGCGGCTAGCCGGTTCCACACGCGGACCGCGTAGTCCCCGGGGGCGGCGCGGAGCGAGGCCAGGGCCAGCGCCTTCTTCTCCGCCAGGTACGCCTGCTCCCCGAGTTCCAGGTAGCGGTCGCGCTCGTCCCCCGTGTGGTACGGGTGGGTCGGCCAGATGGTCTGGCGGATGAGCCCGTCGCGCGTCAGGAGCTGGCTCTGGTACAGCTCGTAGAAGGCGTTCGACTTCACCGGGATGACGGCGCCGAACACCGCGTAGTTCCGCGCCACCCACGGCGAGACGGTGAGGGCCGCGACCCCCGCCGCGGCCGCCCACGGCCGCCACCGCGGCCACCGGTCGGCGGTCAGCACCGCCCACACGAGCCCGAGGACAGGCCCGACCAGCGCCGCAAGCCCGCCGCCGACGCCCCACACGACCACCGCCCGCGGGCCCGCCCGGTCCGGCAGCCGGGCGTAGCCGGCGAGGACCGCCGCCAGCCCGAGCATCAGCAGCCAGGGGTCGTGCGTGATCTGGAACGCGGCGTTGAAGTCGGCCGCCAGGAACAGGAGGTACAGCCCGCACGCCGGCCACAGTTGCGCCCGCGGGAACGCCGCCCGCGCCGCCGCCAGCATGAGCCACCCGGTCACGACGAGCGCGACCGACTGGAACGTGACGACGACGTTCGTCACCACCTTCTCGTCGTCGTCGGCGAGCCAGAGGAAGGTGGTCAGGGCGGCGGGGAGGGCCGGGGGCATCCACGCGGTCGGCCCGCTCTCGACGCGGAACGGGTCGGCGAACCCGCGCCCGGCCCGTAGCGCCCGGGCGATGTGGAGGTACTCGCCGCCGAGGTGGTGGGTGTACACCCGGTTCACGCCGACGCGGAACGGCGGGAAGTACCGGCAGTCGTCGTCGTCGATGACGTAGTACCGCGGCACGTTGGCCCACACCGCGCAGGCCGCCACCGCGACGGCGATGACCGCCAGCGGGGCGAGCAGTCCCGGTCGCGGGGCGTGTCCCATGTGGCGTTCGCGGCGCTCGTCGGGGAAAGTCGTCTCGGCCGGTGCTTCGATATGACATTCCCGCCGACCTCCGGGCCAACGAAAAACATCCGCGGATCGTTTCGCGCACCGCCCGCCGGGCGGGAACTGTACGGGTGGAGCGTGTGATGGCGGAGGCGAGTGAACACGACACGGACGCCGACCTGCTGGCCCGGTTCACCGCAGGCCGGGCCACCCCGGCGGGGCCGCCGGGCGCCGCCGCGGAGGCGGCGTTCCGGGAACTCGTCGCCCGGCACGGGAGCATGGTGCTCGGGGTGTGCCGCCGCGTGCTCGGGGACGCGCACGCCGCCGAGGACGCCTTCCAGGCGGCGTTCCTGGTCCTCGCCCGGCGGGCCGAGGTCGTCCCCCGCGCAGCAGCGGTGGCGTGGCTGTACGGGGTGGCCTACCGGGTCGCCCTGAAGGCCCGGGCCGCGGACCACCGCCGGGCCGCGCGGGAGCGCCGCGCCGCGGGGCGGCGGCCGGAGGTCGTGGACGTGCCGCCTGAACCCGACGACCTGAAGCCGGTGATCGACGAGGAGCTGAGCCGGCTCCCGGAGAAGCTGCGGGCCGCAGTGCTGCTGTGCGACGTGGAGGGGATGTCCCGGCGGCAGGCGGCCGAGCGGCTCGGGTGCCCGGAGAGCACCCTGTCCAGCCGGCTTCAGTTGGCCCACGCAACGCTCGCCCGGCGGCTGGCCGGCCGCGTGGTAGCGTACTCTGCCGTCGGGCTGGCCGTCGCGGTCCCGGTCGCCCTCGCCGAGAAGGCGGTCGCCGCCGGCATCGCTCCCGCTGCCGCAGCCGCCCCACCTGCCGTGGCGGTCCTGGCCGATAGCGCAATCCGGGCGATGGTCTGGGGACCGAAGCTGTGGGCCGCGGTCGCCGCCCTCCTCGCGCTCGGCCTGGCGGGCGGTGCTGCGGTAGTGCTCACGGGGCCGGCGCCCCCGCCGACCGCCGGGCTGACCCCGCCGTTCGCGATCCGGGACGACTTCGACGGCCGGTTGCGGCTTCCCTGGCGGCCGATCCGCCCCGACCCGTCGCACGCCTCCCTGACAAAACACCCTGGAGCGCTCACGCTCACCACGCAAGAAGGAACGATGTACGAGGGGTATGGCCAGACCCGCCCGAAGAACCTGTACCTGATCGCCAACCCGGTCGCGGCCGGCGGGGACTTCGTGGTCACCGTCCGGCTGGTCGGGTTCGCGCCGGTCGCGGCGTACCACCAGGCCGGGCTGGTGCTGTACGACGACGACGACAACTACCTGAAGTTCGTCCACGAGTGGGCGTGGTTCCGCGGCGGTGGGACGTGCCTGGCGGCCGTGGTGGAGGAAGCGGGAAAGGCGATTGGCCGGCACCCCGACCCGCCGGACGGCGGGGACTCCCTCTGGCTGCGCGTGATCAAGCGGGGCGGGTGGTACGAGATCGCCTCCAGCCGCGACGGGGAGCAGTTCACGTCTCACGGCGAGATGGGGTGGCGGTCCGGTGGGCCGCGGTGGCTCGGGCTGGTCGCCAAGAACGGCGGCTCCGGGGAGGCGCCCGAGATCGACGCCCGGTTCGGCTTCTTCGAACTGCGGTCGCCGTGACCCGTGTTGCGGTCGCTAGCGCAGCCAGCGTCGGCCGATGAACACCCCACCAGTGAACAGGACGAGCCCGCCGACGACGTACAGCCACAACCGCCCGCGGAGCGGCGCCGGCGGCGGGTCGGTCGGGTCGGCCGTTTCGGGGGCAGTGGCCGTGGCGCCGGTCGGTGTGCCCGCCTTGGGCGCGCCGGGCGCGCCGACGACAACCGGGACGAGGTCCGGCGGGGTCGGGGTAATGGTCCGCGCCACCGGGCCGGGCGGCCCGGGCTCGGTCGGGACGTCCGCGCCGGTGCGGACGCGCAGGTCGTACAGCCGGGCGGTGAACGCCGCGTCCGACCCGCCCGCGTCGGCGTTCAGGTTCACCACCCGCACCGGGCCGTCTGTGAACGGGTAGCGCTTCCACTCGGTCAGCGGGCCGTCGGCCGTGTCGGCCGAGAGGCCGATGATGTCGGTCCCCACGCGCCGGAGGACGAGGCGGCCGGTCTTGGCCGCGGTCGGTACGCCGGCGATGACGTAGGTCATCTTGCCGCCCTCCTTCGGGACGCCGCGGGTCAGCCGGTTCTGGTGCCCGTGGCCCCGGAACACGCCGCGCTTCACCGACGCCAGCCCGACCTTCGGGTCGGCCGCCACCGCCACCCCGATCATCACCCCGTCGCCCTCGTCGGACCGGTCCGGGAAGTCCGTCAGGTCGTACTTCACCTCGACCTCGAAGTTCCCGCGCAGCGACCACTCGGCCCGCATCCCGGAGTTCCGTGCCGCCTTCAGCGGGGAGAACTCGAACAGGATGCTGCCGTCCGGCCGAGCCGTGACCTTACGGCCGTCCTTGATCCCGTCGGGGCGGAACAATCGGGGGAACCGCTCCCAGTCAGTCGCGGCGTCGAACTTCGTGGGCGGCTGGGCCGGCGCTGGTGGCAGGCTGACGAGCGCAGCGGCCGCCGCGACGGCGGCCACCGTACAGGCGCGGGTTCGCGGCATACTTCGACCTCTCGTTCGGCTATACTCGAATAACGACGTCGACCAAGACCCGTGTTCCAGACTCTTCCGACGCACCACCATGACTGCGCCCGCCCCGACCCCGCCCGCGGCCCGGCGGCCCCGAATCACACTCCCGTTTGCCTTCGTCACCGTAGTCGTGGTGGGGTGCACGGTGTGGGCGGACGCGGTCAAGTATGTGGTCACCGACCCGGCTGATTATGCCTACTTCCCGCCGTTCGTGCCTAACGAAAACCGGCTGACGACCCACCACCTCGGGGCCGAGTACCTGGAGATCTCGTTCGCCCTGAGGGCGGGGCGCGGGTTCGCCGACCCGTTCAAAGAAGAGTCCGGGCCGACGGCGTGGATGCCGCCGGTCCTGCCGTTCTTCCAGGCGGCGGTGCTGTGGGCGTCCGACGACGACTTCATCGTCCTCAAGTACGTGGTGATCACGCTCCAGATGCTGACGCTGGTCTTCACCGGCTGGCTGGTACTGGCCGGGGCCGCCCGGGTGGCGCGCACCCGCGGCGCCGTTTGGGTGGCCGCGGCGGCCTACGTCGCGCTCCTGGCGCACGACTTCCGCCACGCCTTCCAGACGACGCACGACACATGGCTCATCATGCTCGCGCTGGACGTGCTGGCGCTCGGGTTCGCGCTGCTGCCGGAGCGGCCGGCGGGCTGGCGGGCCGCAGCCGGGTGGGGGGCGGTCGGCGGCGGGGTCGCGCTGTGCGGGCCGGTGCTCGGGCTCGTGTGGGCAGTCCTGACCGCCCTGCGCTGGCCGGGGGAGTGGCGGCGGTGGGCGGTCGCCGTCACCGCCGCGGGGGGCATCATGCTCCCCTGGGCGGTGCGGAACGCCGTGGTCTTCGGCCGGCTGGTCCCGGTCAAGTCGAACGCCTTCTACGAACTCTACCAGGCCCAGTGCCTGACGTCGGACGGGCTGGTCGGCGCCGACGCCGGGTTCCCGACTCACCCCTGGCGTACCCCCGGCGCGGAGCGGGACCGGTACATCGAGGTCGGGGAGATGGCGTTCCTGGACGAGAAGCGGGTGATCTTTCTCGCCGCCTTCCGCAGGGCACCGGACGACTTCGCCGTGCGCGTGTGGAACCGGCTGGCGGCCGCGACCGTGGTGTACATGCCGTTCAGCAAGACCGAACTCGCGAAGCAGACGGAAGCCCAGGTGCTGTTCTCGGACGTGGTCCACCCGCTCCCGTTCCTGGCGCTGGTGGTACTCGTCGTCGCGCCCCGGCGGCCGCACCGGTACGAGTGGGCGGCGGCCTGCACGTACGTGGCGTGGCTGCTCCCGTACGTCGTGGTGAGTTACTACGGGCGGTACGGGTTCCCACTGCTCGGGGTGAAAGCCTTCCTCTGTGCCGCGGCTGCAGATCGAATCCTGACCGGCCTTCGGGGCGGCCGAAGGCTGGAATGACCTCTGCCTTCCCCGAAGGTCGGCCGTCCGCGTCCGGGCTACCGCCACGGGAGGAACCGCACCTTCACGCGGTTCCGGGCGGGGAAGCAACTGTGGGGGTGTTCGGTGGAGTTGAACGTGGCCCGAGCACGACGGCATACGAGATGGTACGCACAGCGGCCTACGGGGTGAGGGACGCATCCCCAACACGAACGGCGGCGGTGACGTTGGCGGGACGAGGCCCGGGGACCTACGGGTGCGTCGACCGGTTGGTGTCGGGTGCGAACCCCCGGTACGGCGACCGGCCGGCGCGAGCCTGCTGGTCGTTGGTACGGGTGCCTGGGCAGTGTATCGGTGGTCTCATTCACGATCCGGCTGATACTGTCCGTTCGTTTGGATCGTCGGGCCGCGTCTGCGGGGGCCGATCGTGGTTCCTGGCGCATCCTGTGTGTTCTGGTGCCGGTCCATCCACTTCTGTTGCGTCGTCCATCGGATGTTGTCGGTCACCATCGGCTGCCAGATCGCTCCTCGCACCCTGAGAAAGTACAATCCTCAACGGCGTCCTCCGGGCGCATCAAGTGGCTGCCGCCGTGCCGAACCCGACCCACTGCCCGCGCTGTTCCGTCCCGCTCGACCTCCCGGACGCGGTCCCCGAACAGCCCACGCGGTGCCCCGCGTGTGGGACTACCACCCCCAGTCTCGCCCGATCCCCCGGCGCTCCGGGCCGCCCGGAGCGGGTGAACTCGGGCCGCCGCGGGGGCGATGAGGGAGGCGAACGGCTCCCGCCCCGCGCTCCTCGGCGGAACCGGGAGCCGAAGGCGGCCGCGCGCCGACTGCTGACGGTCCTCGTCGGTGTCGGGATGCTGCTCGTCGTCGTCGGGGTCCTGCTCACCGTCGTGGCCGGGGTCGCGTTCCAGAAGATCCGCCGTGACCAGGCCCAGTCCCTGACACACCCCGACGCCCCGCTGCCACCGGCCCCCCCCGGGGCCGTCCGGTGGCTGGACCAACGGGCCGCGACACAACCCTTCCCGATCCCTCAGGAACCGGACCGCATCACCGCCGCCCGGGCCGACCGCCGGGCGTGGTACCGCCGCTCACTGCCCGAAGCGTTCGACAGTGTCGGCCGGACCGCCGCACCGTGGGCCCCGGCCGCCCGGCAGGCGCTCCAACTGCGCTCGGACGAGCAGGCCGTCCGCACCGGCCTGCTCAACGATGCCTACGCCCTCCCGAGCGACGCCGCCCTGGCCACCGGGGTGGCGGCCGGCAGCGACGACCCGATGGTCCGCTACTCCCTGTTCCTGAGCGCGAGCCGCACCCACCGGTTCAAGACCGGCAGCTACCTCGGCGACCTCCGCCCGGTCGTCGCGGCGGTGTGGGGCAGCCGGTACCCGGACATCCGAAAGCTCCACGCCGCCTTCAACTTCCTGGCCGGGCTCCGCGCTCCCGGGGTGGACTTGGGCGGTGGAGCGCCCGACAAGTTGGCGGACGAGGACCGGGTCTGGGCGGGACGGTTTTGGGAGCTGTTCGACAAGGTTTGCCGGGACCCCGACCCGCTGATACAGGGGGATCTGATCGACATCGCCGGGCGGTATCAGGAGGTGCAACTGGGCACCCGCTCGACTCGCTCGACCCGCGAACGGGCCTACGCCGAGGTCGTCGAACACCTGGAGCGGGCTGGTGCCCCGGAGTACACCCGGCTGACGGTCCGCGGTCACTTCCTCATCAAATCCGCCTGGGATGCGCGGGGCGAGGGGGTGGCCGCGACGGTTACTCCGGAGGGCCACCGGCTGCACCACGAGCGGCTGGCCGAGGCCGAGGCCGCCCTGGTGGAGGCCCACCGGCTCGCCCCTGACCGGCCGGAAGCCCCGACCGAGATGCTCTCGGTGTGCCTCGGGCTGGGGCACGCGCGGCCGGAGATGGAGGAGTGGTTCGGGCAGGCGATGCGGGCCGACCCGGACAACGTCCAAGCGTGCGCCCACAAGCTCGAGTACCTCCACCCGAAGTGGTACGGGTCGGAGGAGGAGTATCTCGGGTTCGGGTGGCAGTGCGTGAAGACCGGGAACACGACCGGGATGGTGGTGTGGACCCCGATCCCGGGCCACCTGCTGAACGTCCCCATCCCGTTCGAAATCACGGCGCACGTCCTGAATCGCGCGAACCCGTACTACAGTGAGCCGAAGGTTTGGTGCCAGATCCACACGGCGCTCGACCTGATCCTCCGAGAGCACCCCGAGAAGACACTGCTCCGGGGAACGTACATCCGGCTGGCGTGTGTCGCCGGGAAGTTCGAGACGGCCCGCCGCGAGCTCGCCGCGGTGAGTGGCGGCGCGGCGACCGTCGGGTTGGGAACGGAGCAGAACCTCGCCTTCTACCAGAAGTGGGCCGAGACCGAACAGCTGCCGAACCGGTGACGAGAGACGCGCGCGTTCATGATCCGGCCATCGGGCCGCATCACGCGGATCGGGGCCGGTCCCCGCCGGGGACCAGCCGACCGGGGACAAAACGGACCGCGCCAACTGGACCGTGAATCAGGAGCCGCGACCGACAGGGAGTAGCTGCTGCCCCGGACTTCGCCGACCGCGGTTCACGGGGTGGTAGCGAGTTTGTGCAGGCACCCGTACCAACGACCAGCCGGCTCACGCCGGCCGGTCACCGGGACCGACCCCGACCGGTTGACGCACCTGTAGTCGGATCGAGTCTTCAAGACCTGAGGCCACTCCGCCCTACGCGAACGGCCGGGGCCGGGTACTCAAACCCGTGGGCTCGAGTACCCGGGGGGCTCGAAGACTTGACCCGACCTGCGAGGCGTTACCGGATGAAGTTGTCGAGCAGCACCAGCCCCAGTGCGCCCGGCAGGTAGAGCAGCGACGCTCGCAGCACCCGGCGCGCCTGGCGGTCGGTGCGCGTGCGGGCGAAGCGGAGCGCCTCGCGCAGGAACAGCACGCCCAGCACCGCACACCCCACCGACGACAGCCACCCCGCCACGCCCAGCGCCATCGACAGCGCCCCCACCGGGATCAGCGCCGCGCACGTCAGCACCATCACGAACGCCGTCTTCCCGCCGGTCGGGTCGATGTGCGGGAGCATCCGCAGGCCGCCGCGGGCGTAGTCGTCGCGGTACATCCACGCGATCGCCAGGAAGTGCGGCAGTTGCCACACGAAGATCACCCAGAACAGCGCGAACCCGCCCTCCGGCCGCGCCCACCCGCACGCCGCCGCCCACCCGATCACCGGCGGCAGTGCCCCCGGCACCGCCCCCACCACCGTGTTCCACACCGTCACCGTCTTCAGCGGCGTGTACACCCACACGTAGCTGACGAACGTCGCCGCCGCGGCGACGCCGGCCGGGTACGGCAGCGTGGCGAACAGGTACGCCAGTCCGATCGCCCCGAGGCCGACGCCGAACGCCAGCACCTCCACCGGCGCCATCCGCCCGGCCGGGAGCGGGCGCTTCAGCGTGCGGAGCATCTTCGCGTCGATGCGGCGCTCAAGCCACTGGTTCAGCGCGCTGCCGCCGGCGGCCACGAGGCCCGACCCGACGAGGACGTGGAACAGCGCCGTCAGCGACGCCGCGGCGCCGGCGGCCACGAGGTAGCCGATGCCGACGGTGAACAGCGCCATCACCGCGATGCGCGGCTTGGTGAGTTCGAGGTAGTCGGCGAGGCGTGACGGGACCGCGGCCACGGGCACATGAACCTCCGCCCCGCGCGGGAACGGCGCCAGCGGGGCGACCTCGGGCTCGACCGCAACGGCCTTCATCATCGCGTCTCCCCCGCCGTCACCAGGACCGGGGCCGGCCCGCCGGCCCCCTCTTCGGCGCCCGCCGGCTTCCGCGCCCGCACCCGCACGGCCAGCCCCACCGCCGCCGCCAGCACCCCCGTTCCGACGAGGGCGTGGGCGGTGCGGACGGCGGCTTGCTTCACGGTCACCGTCTCATTTTCGGGAAGGAATACGCCCGCCGGCTGCCCGCGCCGCGCCTCCTCGCCGAACTTCCCCATCCACGCCTCGACCCCGAGTGTCACCTGGAGGGCGACGAGTAGGCCGAGGGCGACGCCCCACGGCGCGACCCGCGGCCGGGCGGCGGGCGTGGTGAACAGCTCCCGCAGCAGCGACACCACCTTCGCCACCGCCAGGAAGGCGACGAGGATGTGAAGACGCTGGCCGAGCGAGTCGGGGCTGTGGCGCACCCACGCCCCGAGAGTCAGTTGTACGAACAGGAGCCCCACGAGGTCGCCGGTCGTCCGCGCCAGGCGCTTGCGGAGCGGCGCGTCGAAGTCCGTCGCCGGCGGCCGCGCCGTGAGGACCGCGACCGTGACGAGTGCGGCGAACGTGACCTGCCCGAAGACGCCGTGGACGGCGGCGAGGTCGGTGCCGACGAGCTCGTTCAGCTTCACCCGGAACCCGCCGAGGAGCCCCTGGATCATCACGAACACGAGCCCGACCAGCCCCGCCGCCCGCGCCGCGCCGCCGCGGTTCCCCGCGATCAGCCCGCCGACCGTCAGGAACACCGACGCGGCCAGCGCGACGAGCATGGTGATGACGACCGGCTGCGGTACGACGACGGGGACGCCGGGCTCGCGCTGGGCGATGAGTGCCCGGTGGAACTCGCCGAACGCGCCGAGGAGCACGACGAGCCCGACGAGCCCGGCGTAGCGCGCGGCGGCGACCGGGTGCGTCGCCCACAGCCCGAGCGCGAGGACGCTCACGAGCCCGCCGACGAGGAACCCCATGATGCGGTGGGTGTGCTCGATGAGGTAGCCGAAGTCGAGGCGGTAGTTGTTGAACAGGTACCACGGCTCGGTCGGCCAGACCGGGTCGGCCATGCCGGCGCGGAAGCTGGTGACCATCTGCCCGAGGACGAGCAGCGCGAGCGTGGCGCAGACGGTGGCGACGGCCCACAGGTGGAGCCAGCGCGGCACGGGTCGCGGCGGTAAGGCGGGGTCGGTCATGGTGTCAGTCAGAAGGAGACGGGGGACGGGAAGCAGGACGCACAATGCCGTGGTCTTCTGTCTCCTGTTTCCCGCCCCCGTCTCCGCTACGGGTACACCTTCGCCCGCACGTCCGGCGGGAGTTCACGCGGGTACGGCAGCGCCCGCACGAAGCGGATCACGTCGAGCAGCTGCGCGTCGGTCAGTGCCGGGTGTGCCGGCATCCCGCTCGGGGCAATCCCGAACCGCACGCGGGCGGCGAGATCCTCGGCGCGGTCGCCGCCCTTCGACTTCAGCGTCGTCAGGTCCGGCGGGCGCACCGCCTGGCCCCACACGTCGTACTTCAGCTGCGACTCGCGGCCGTAGTTCTCGTGGCACTTCGCGCAGCCGGCGCCGGTCTCGGCCACGAACAGGTCGTGCCCCCGCGTTACCGACGCCAGGTAGTCCGGCGTCTGCTTCCCCACGTCGTCCGGGAACGGCGGCACGGCCAACTGCGGCGTCTTCTCCGCCCGGTCCCAGTCGGTGAGGATCGCGGTCAGCCGGCGTTGCGCGAACCCGGGGACGTCGCCTTCGGTTCCGGCCTCGCCGCGGGCCTCGTCGGCCAGTGCGGCGAGCGTCTGGAACTCGACCTGCCCCCGGACGCTCAGGAACACCGCGAACGCCGCCAGCGCCTCGCGGTCGCCGTCGCCGATCAGCCCGAACGCCGGCATCGCGGTGCCGCGGATCCCCTCGCGGAGCGTCCGCAAGAGGTCCGCCCGGCGCGGCTTCATCCCGTCGCCGGTCGTCACGAACTTGTACGCCCCGCGGCGCAGGTCGCGCGGGTGCGGGTCGATCCACGGGCCGGTCGGGCCGCGACCGTCGCCGACCAGACCGTGGCACTGGAGGCAGTGCCGGCGGTACAGTCGCCCGCCCTCGGCCAGCCGGTCCGGCGTCAGCCCGAGGCGGTCGTCCGGCACCCGTGGCTCGGCCGGCGTGCCGAACGCCTCTTTCAGGTAGCCGTCGAGCGCCATCCTCGCGTCCGCCGGAAGCGCCGCCGGGTCCACCGTCCGCCCGCCGGCCGCGTCGAGGGCGGCGAGTTCGGCGGCAAGTTTGCCGATCTCGCCGGGCCGGGTCGGAGCTGCCGCCGGTAGTGCCAGGACGAGTCGGTCCGTTCGCGGGGCGAACGTCAGGTCGGCGGGGAAGTCCTTGTTGCCCCAGCAGCCGCACCCGCCCAGAACGAACGCGAGCGCGGCGAGGGCCGCGCTCGTGGCGAGGAGTCGGCGGTAACGGCGGACCCGCATCACGTTGGTAACCGCACCCGTCGGGCGACGGGCAACCCGCTCAGATCGTG
>JAFKFQ010000174.1 GCA_017308215.1 bacterium
CGGCGAGCGGGAGGCCGAGATGGAGATGCACACCACCTGCGGCCACCTCGCACACCTGTTCGCCCTCGACGGCCCGAACTACGCCTGCCAGACGGCGTGCGCCGCCAGCTCGCAGGCGATCGGCGAGGCGGCCGAACTCATCCGCGCCGGCGACGTGGACGTGGTCGCCGCCGGCGGGTCGCACTCGATGCTCCACCCCATCGGCATCACCGGGTTCAACCGCCTCACGGCGCTGTCGCAGCGGAACGACTCGCCGCGCACCGCCAGCCGGCCGTTCGACCTGACCCGCGACGGGTTCGTGATCGGCGAAGGCGCCGGCATCGTGGTGCTCGAAGAACTCGAGCACGCGAAGGCGCGGAAGGCGCCGATCTACGCCGAGCTGACCGGCTACGGCACCACCGCCGACGCCTACCGGATGACCGACCCGCACCCGCAGGGGAAGGGCGCCGTGCGGGCGATGGCCGACTGCCTCGCCGACGCCGGGCTGAAGCCCACCGACATCGGCTACATCAACGCCCACGGCACGAGCACGCACGCGAACGACTCGGCCGAGACGGCGGCGATCAAGGCGGTGTTCGGCGCGTACGCTTATCAGTTGCCGGTGTCGAGCAGCAAGAGCATGCTCGGCCACCTGATCGCCGCGGCGGGCGTGGTGGAACTGGTGATCTCGGTGATGGCGATCCGCAGGGGCGTGCTCCCGCCGACGATCAACTACCAGACGCCCGACCCCGAGTGCGACCTCGACTACGTCCCCAACACGGCCCGCGAGAAGCGCGTGGACCACGTGTTGAGCAACAGCTTCGGCTTCGGCGGGCAGAACATCGCCCTCACCGTGAGCCGGTTTCGCGACTGAGGATCGGGTTCGGGGTTTAGGGCTTTGGGCAAGGGGCAGGACGCCAACGCGACGCGCGCCGACGACTGACCTCCCGGAGAAGCCACGGTGGTCTTTTGGCTCTATTTGGGACTGACGCTCCTCGCCGCCACGCCGGTTGCGTTCGGGCTGGGTCTGGCCATCCTCTACCTGTACCTGCGCTGGAAGTACATCCCCTTCCTCGTGCGCATCTTCCAGGAGAAGCCGCTGTTCGTCGTGCCCAAGGGGCAGCCGACGGACGCCGCCGAGCCGGTGTCGTTCGTGGCCGGCGACGGGCTCACGCTCCGCGGGTGTTACGTCCGCACGTCGGCCGAGGCGCGCAAGGGCGTCATCCTGTTCGGCCTGGAGTTCGGCTCCGACCGCTGGGCGTGCCGGCAGTACTGCGAGCAGCTCGTCACGGCCGGCTACGACGTCTTCACCTACGAGCCGCGGAATCAGGGCGATAGCGACCGGGACGCCGCCTACGAGCCGCTCCAGTGGGTGACCGACAAGGACGTGACCGACCTGACGGCGGCGCTGAAGTACCTCCGCACCCGCCCCGACGCCGACCCGGCGGGCATCGGCCTGTTCGGCATCAGCAAGGGCGGCAGCACCGGGTTCGTCGCCGCCGCCGCCGACCGCGGCATCAAGTGCGTCGTGACCGACGGCGCCTACGCGACGTACACCACGCTCGTCCCGTACATGCAGAAGTTCATCAAGATTTACAGCACCCGGTACACGGTCCAGAAGGCGCTGCCGACGTGGTTCTACGGCCTCCTCGGCCTGACCGGCGTGCGGCGTGTGGCACGGAACCGCGGCGTGACGTACCCGAGCATCGAGAAGGCGGTCGGCCGCATGCGCCAGCCGCTGCTGATGATCCACGGCGAGGGTGACACGTACATCAAGGCGGAGATGGCGCAGGCGCTGTACGCCCGGGCGAAAGGGCCGAAGGACCTGTGGTTGGTACCGAAGGCGAAGCACAACCAGGCGCTGCACATCGCCGGCGACGAGTACCACCGCCGAGTGGTCGAGTTCTTCGACCGCCACCTCGCCGCCCCCGAGCCCGAGTCGGCCGTCCCCGCCGGCGCCGACTGAGAACTGGTCGGCTTTCACAAGTCGGGCCGAGTCGGTTCTGCCTGACGGGCGATTAATCGGATTCGAACCTTCGACCCGCCGGTTAACAGCCGGCTGCTCCATCGCTGAGTCGTCGGTCAGGCCGGCAAGCCCCGACGCGCGCTGCCGGCCTGAATGTGGGCGAACGGCCGGCGTAAGCCGGCTGGTCGTTGCCCCAGGCACCTGCCACCCCGACCAGCCGGCTTACGCCGGCCGTTCGCCGGAAGCAACCATGTCGCTGAAACGCTTCCTGTTGGTCCGCCTCGGGCGGCTCCTGACCTACCCGGTCCGCCGCAAGCTGCGCCAGTTCGAGGTCGCCTGCCAGAACCCGGAAGCCGTCCAGACCGCGCTGCTGTTCCACATCCTGCGCAAGCAGGCCGCCACCGGGTTCGGCCGCGACCACCGCTTCGACGCCATCCACACCGTCGCCGACTACCGCGCCAACGTCGCCGTCGCGCCCTACGAGCGCGTCGCCCCGTACATCGAGCGCGTGCAGAACGGCGAACTGAACGCGCTGCTCGCCGACCGGCGCGTGCACCTCTTCGCGCTCACGAGCGGTACGACGGCGAGCCGGAAGCTCATCCCCGTCACCGACGACTACCTCGCGGCGTACCGCCGGGGGTGGAACATGTGGGGCGTGCGTATGTACCGCGACCACCGCGGGCGGCGGATCGCCATGCGGCCGATCGTGCAGCTCGGCGGCGACCCGGAGGAGTTCCGCACCGCGGCCGGCATCCCGTGCGGGAACCTGAGCGGGTACACGGCGATGGTGCAGCGCCGGCTCATCCGCCGCATGTATGCGGTGCCGTACCAGACCGGGAAGATCAAGGACGCGACGGCCCGCTACTACGTCGCGCTGCGGTTCGCGCTCGGCCGCGACGTGTCGCAGCACGTCGCCGCCAACCCGAGCACACTGGTGCAGCTCGCCCGCACCCTCGACGCCGAGAAGGATCACCTGCTTCGAGACTTGCAGAACGGCACACTCCGCAGCGACATCGACCTGTCACCGGAGATCCGCGCCGAGCTGACGGCGCGGCTGAAGCCGGACCCGGAGCGCGCCCGCGCGCTGACGGTGACGGCGGCAAAGCTCGGCCGGCTCTACCCGATGGACGTGTGGCCGACGGAGAGCACGATCATCAACACCTGGACCGGCGGGAGCATGGGGCCGTACCTGCGGCAGTTGCCGCGGTACTACGGCGAGCCGCCGGTCCGCGACCTCGGGCTGCTTGCCAGCGAGGGCCGCATGACGATCCCGTTCGCCAACCACACGGCGAGCGGCGTGCTCGACATCTGGTCGCACTACTTCGAGTTCATCCCGGAAGCCGAAATCGACTCGCCGCAGCCGACGGTGCTCGGCGCGCACGAACTACTGGAGGGCCGCAGCTACTACATCCTGCCGACGACGCTGTACGGCCTATACCGCTACCACATCTCGGACCTGGTGCGCGTCACCGGCTTCTACGGCCGCACCCCAGAAGTGGAATTCCTCGGGAAAGGTCACCGCTTCGCCAACCTTACGGGTGAGAAGCTGAGTGAGTATCACGTGACGCGCGCCGTGGACGCCGCGGCGAAGCGCGTGGCGCAGCCGCTAACGGCGTACAGCCTGGCGCCGGTGTGGGATGACGTGCGGCCGTATTACGCGCTGTTCGTCGAGGAGCCGGACGCGGGCGCGGGGCTGCCGGCGTTCCTCGCCGAACTCGACCGCATGCTGAGCGCCGAGAACACGGAGTACGCATCGAAGCGTGAGGGGAGCCGCCTGGGCGCGGTGCGTGCGGCGCTGTTGCCGGCCGGCACCTGGGCGGCGTGGGACCGCGAGCGCCTGTCGAAAACGGGCGGCTCGCCCGAGCAGTACAAGCACCCGTGCCTGATCGGCGATCTGTCCTTCCGCGCCACGATGCCGGTGCTGCGCGAGGTCGGCGGCTTCCATGAGAACGCGCGCACACCCCGTTGAGCCGCGGCGCCGCTGCGGTTAGCCTGACCCCAGATCACCCCCGTGGAGGGCGTGGCATGCGGGTCCGGTCGATGGCACTCCTGCTCGCCCTCGGCGCGGGCTTCCTCCCGGGCGCAGTGCTCGCGCAGCCCGATCCTCCCGCGCTCGCCGCGGCGAAGCGCCGTCAGACCGCGGCGGGCTCGCTCACGGTCGATTTCCAGCGCACCGAGAAGGCCGCGAAGGGGGCGGTCACGATCGGCTTGCTATCCGCGCCGGGCGAACGGCCGTTCCCGGATGAGGAAACCACCCTCACGTCCGACAACCGCCTCCGCTTCTTCGGGAACAAGTACCGCTACGAGCGCAACCACCCGGTGTGGGCGCCCGACGAGCGGAAGGTACTCCCGGTCCGGCTCATCAACGTGTGGGACGGGACGACCGACAAGTCGTTCTACCCGAGCGGGCTGAGCGAGAAGGCATCGGAAGGGACCGTCTACCGCGACCGGCGGTCCCGCGACATCCGCGACGTGGTCCTCGTCCCGCTGCTGCTGGCGTTCCGCGGGGCCGACCCGGCCCTCTCGCCGTACCCGGCCGCCGACCTGGAGGCGACCGCCGACACCGAGGTGGTGTCGGGCCAGAAGTGTCAGGTCTTCCGGCACCCGCGGCACCCGAACCTACGGCTCTGGCTCGACCCGGCCGCCGACTCCTTGGTCCGGCGCATCCGGTGGACGGCAAAGGGCAAGACGACCGGGGAAGCCGTCGTTTACCCCGTCCGCGACCCGACGTGCGGGTGGCGGCCCGGCGGGTGGACGCACACCCAGTACGCGCCCGACGGCGCGGTCCTGTTCACACACGTCGTCCGGGTCACGGCGGTGAACTACACCTCGCCCCTGCCGGACGACTTCGCCCTGACCTTCCCGCCTGGGACGGTCGTGACCGACGCGACGAACGGCAAGCTGTTCCGCGTCGGACCGGGCGGTGTCTGGTCGGAGTTGCCCCGGTAGGGTGCCGGGCCGCCGACTTGAAGCCCGCGGCCGGCAGCTCGACCGCACTGCCACCACATCTATGGGGGCGTTGACCGATCCATGTCGGCCCCGGCGAACGGCCGGCGTGAGCCGGCTGGTCGTTGGTACGGGTGCCCGAGCGGACAACGTGGGTGACCGGTCGGCGTGTCAAGCCGTCGTACCAACGACCAGCCGGCTCACGCCGGCCGTTCGCCACGTCAGGGGTTCGCACTCGATGAAGCCGGGACGTAGCACGGCATCATGCGCGACGCTGGCCTGACCGACGCCGATTTCTGATCACTCCTCCTTCCGCCACAGGCTCGCTGTCAGGAAGCCGCGCAGCCGGCGCTCCTCGCGCACCAACTCCATTCCCACCCCGCGCAGCAGTGGCGACGGATCGACCAGCCGGCGCGCCGGGATGCGCGTGGTCAGGTGGAACGCCGCGTACATCGCCGCCAGCGCCGCGCGCGCGGCGAGTCGCGCTGGGCCGCCCGCGGAGAGTGCGAAGTCACCGACGAGCCAGCGGCCGCCGGGCGCCAGCGCGGCGGCGAGGTGCGGTACCAGCGCGGTGAGGCCGGACGCGGGGAAGCAGTCGAGGAAGAAGTTCGTGACCACCAAGTCGTACGGCGCGGCGGGCGGGGCGAAGCGGCGGGCGTCGGCGACGTGCCAGCGGACGCGGTCGGCGGCGCCGGGGAGGCGCGCCACGCGGCGCCGGGCGAGCGCCACCATCGCCGCGCTCGCATCGACCACGTCCACGACGGCGACCGGGTTCGCCGCCAGGAACGCCGACACAAAACGGCCGTCGCCCTCGCCGAGGATCAGCACGCGGCGCGCGTCGGTCAGTTCGCCGAGCAGCGCCGTGCGGCACCAGTGGAGGAGGCCGCCATAGGTCGCCGCTTCGACCCAGGCGTAGTGCGGGGCGAGCCAGTCGAAGCGCGGCGGCGTCACGGGCACCACCACAGCAGCGGCGTGAGGAGCACCGCGTCGGCGAGTGCCCGTGCGGCCTGTGGGTGACGGCGGAAGATCAGGTGAACCAGCAGCAAGCCGACCACCGCGGCGCCGAGCGCCGGGCCGACGCCGGGCGGCAGCGCGACCGCCGCGGTCAGCAGCGCGGCGCCGAGGAGTACGTCCGGCCGGCCGGGATTCACGCCCGCTTCCCAGCGGTCGATGAGGCGGCAGTTCAGCCAGCACACGCCGCCGAACGCGACCACGCCCGGCAGCCACCCGGCGAGCGCCACCGATCCTACGGCGAGCGGCGCCGCGACGCCGGCGGCGAAGCCGACGCCGACCAGGAACTCCTTCCCGCCCGGCGTAAGTCGCGGCCCCGCGTGAACCAGCGCCAGGTACGCCGTCACACCCAGTGCCACCGCGAAGCCGTATTCGACGTAGTCCGCCGGCAATTGCGCCGCCGCGCCCGCGGCGAATAGTGCGGCCACCAGCGCCGCCCCCGCGAAGGTGCCCGGCCACCGCGCGGCGGTGCGGTGGCGGGCGGCGTCGAGGCGGCCGCGGCGCGCGTCCAGAAGCCGGTCGGCGAGGTAGATCGCCCACACCGCCGCCGCCAGCGCCGCCGTCGCCGCCCACGGCACCGGCACCCCGGCCTTCGCCACCAGGAACCGCTGCCACACCGCCGCCACGACCGGCGCGTCCAGCGCCAGCACGTTCGGCACCAGCCACCACGGGATCGGACCGGCGCCGGGCATCCCCGAATCCTAGCCGCCCGCTGCGCGGCCGGCGACCCGCCGCTACAATCGGGGGCAGACTCGCGCCCGTCCCCGGAGACACCCATGCAACTCGGGTTCGTGTCCGCCATCCTCCACGACCTGCCGCTCGAAGAAGTCCTCGCGTTCGCCGCCGACGAGAGGTTCCCGGTCGTCGAGCTCATGTGCTGGCCGCCCGGCAAGGCCGACCGCCGCTACGCCGGCGTCACCCACCTCGACGTGTCCGACTTCACCGCCGACCACGCTGCCCACGTCCGCGAGCTGCTCCGCATCCACGGCGTCAAGATCTCCGGCCTCGGCTACTACCCGAACCCGCTCGACCCCGACCCGGCCCACCGCGACACGGTGGCGGCGCACCTGCGGAAGCTCGTCCGCGCCGCGCCGATGATCGGCGTGGATGTGGTGAACACGTTCATCGGCCGCGACCCGGCGAAGCCGATGAGCACGAGCCTCGCCGAGGTCGCCGGCGTGTGGGCGCCGATCGTCGCCGAGGCAAAGGCGGCCGGCGTGCGCATCGGCATCGAGCACTGCCCGATGCTGTTCAGCGAGGACGAGTGGCCCGGTGGCAAGAATCTCGCCACCAGCCCCGCCGTCTGGCGCGAGCTGTTCCGCGCCTTCGACGCCGTCGCACCCGGCACCGTCGGGCTGAACTTCGACCCGTCGCACCTGGTCTGGCAGTTCATCGACTGCGGGCGGGCGGTGCGCGAGTTCGGCAAGCACCTCGTCCACGTCCACGCCAAGGACGAGCGGATCGACCGCGACCGGCTCTACGAGGTCGGCGCCCTCGGCCTCGGCTGGCACGTCCCGAAGCTCCCCGGCCTCGGCGACGTGAACTGGGGCGAATTCTTCGGCGCGCTTACCGACGCGAAGTACGCTGGCCCGGTGTGCGTGGAGGTGGAGGATCGGGCCTACGAGGGCTCGCTCGCCGACCGCCAGCGGGCGCTGCGCCAGAGCCGCAACTTCCTCGCCCGCTACTTCGGCTGACCGGCGACATGGTGTGTGCGGCACCCCACCCGGGCCGCCGCACACCCGACCGGATCACACAAATCCCGTTGCCGCGCCCCCTGCACGGAATAAAGTGACCTTGCCTTGTTGAGATTGAATCTCGACAAGGCCGCCCGTCACGAGCCCGCTAGCTTCCGATGCGCCGGCGCCCGCCGGTCGCTTCCGTATGCCACGCGACTTGTGGTTCGCTCCGACCCCGTCGGAGACGGCCACGGCCGCCTGCGCCTCGCCGTCCCGTCGGGCTCAACCCCTGACCGAAGGAAGCGACCGATGTCGAAGCCGAAGCCGACGGTGTCGGCGACCGGGCAGAAGCTGGTCCGGTCGACCGGCAAGCGCGTCTACCCCGGGGTGCCGAAGGGGTACGAGCCGCGGCCGGCGTTCATCGACTACAAGGACGTCGCCGGCCTCAAGCGGTTCATCACCGCGCAGGGGAAGCTGATGTCGCGGAAGCGGACCGGCCTGTCCGCCGCCGGACAGAAGGCGCTGTCGGCGGCGGTGAAGCGCGCCCGCTTCATGGCGCTGTTCCCCTACGTCGCCGAGTAACCGCCGGGCAGCGGTCGCACGCCCTGCCGCAGGCCGCCCCGGGTTCCACCCGGGGCTACCCGCCGGCCTGCTCCCGCACGCAAGCACCCGAGCCGGTCGTGCATCCGGGCAACGGCCGGTGTGAGCCGGCTGGTTGTTGTCCCGGGCACCTGACCCAACGACCCGCCGGCTCACACCGGCCGTTCGCCCGGGAGGGCGACGGCGAGTCGCCCCGGGTGGAACCCGGGGCGGAGTCGGCAGTGACACCGGGGTGTCGTGCGACACGGTCAACCGCCCCCACCCACCCATACAAGGACCGGACGCGATGAAATTCACCAGGCCGAAGGCGAAGGTCAACCGGGCGCTCGGGCTCGCGGTGTACGAGAACCGCGGCGCCGTCAAGGCGCTGGAGAAGCGCGAGCAGAAGCCCGGGATGCACGGGCAGCGGCGGTCGAAAGTGTCGGAGTACGGGTTGGCGATGCTGGAGAAGAAGAAGATCAAGCACTACTACGGGCTGCACGAGCGGCAGCTGAGCCGGTTCTTCGCGCTGGCGACGAAGTCGCCGGAGAACACCGGCGAGGTGTTGCTCGTGCTGTGCGAGCGGCGGCTCGACAACGTCGTCCGCCGGGCCGGGTTCGCGCTCACCCGCCCGCAGGCCCGGCAGGGCGTGTGTCACGGCCACTTCCGGGTGAACGGCCGCAAGGTGGACATCGCCTCGTACCTGGTGAAGCCGGGCGACGTGGTGAGCGTGGCCCCACGGAAGAACCTGCTCCCGCGCTACCGCGAGGTACTGACGCAGGGCGCACACAACGCCGATTGGCTCGTCACCGACCCGGAGAACTTGTCGTTCACCGTGACCCGCCTGCCGACCGCCAGCGACGTGAGCCTGCCGGTGGACGTGACGAAGGTGATCGAACTCCTCACCCGCTGACGCCGCGGCGGGCGGGGACGGTTGACGCCCCCACCCGCCGGCGCGATACTGGCGCGATCTGCCCCCGGGAACCCGCCATGCCCGCCCGTAACCGCCTCACGCTGGTCGGCCTCCTCCTGTCCGCCGTCACGGCCACGGCACAAACCGGCGACGAGGATGTGCTCAAGACGTTGAAAGCCCGCAAGGTGGCCGTGGAGCGCGACGGCCCGGACGGGGAGAGGGTCTACGTCACGGTGGGTCGGTCCAACACGGCCGACGACCTCCGGCTCGTCGGTGGGTGCCGGGGACTGTACGAACTGGCCGCTTTGGGCGTGGCGGCGACAGACGCGGACCTGACGGTCGCCCTGGCCGGGTCCGCGAAATCGCTACGGTCGCTCGGCTTCGAGGGCGCCCCGTTCACCGACCGGGTGATGCCGGCCGTCGCCGGGCTGACCGGCCTGGAGAGCCTCCACATTGGGCGGTGCAAGGTGACCAACGCCGGGCTGTCCCACGTCGGTGCGCTGCCCGCACTCCGGTGGGTGAAATTGGAGGGCGAGGCGTTCACCGACGACGGGCTCCGCCACCTCGCCCGCCTGCCGAATCTCAGGGGGGTCACGCTGACCCAGACCCGGGTGACCGGTACGGGCTTCGCCGCGCTGGCGGATTCGAAAACACTCTGGTACGTGAAGATCAAGGGCAGCGTCGGGCGGCAGGTGAAAGTGACCGAGGCGGGTCTGCGGGCGGTCGGCGCCTGTAAGGGGCTCACCGAGCTGTGGTTCGAACACGCTCTCGTGCCGGACGCCGGGCTGGCCCACCTGGCCGAACTCCCCCGGCTGGAGGAACTCGTACTCAAGGGGTGCGCCGTCGGGGACGCCGGGGTGAAGCACGTGGCCCGGTCCCAGACGATGAGGCTGGATCTCACCGAGTCGACGGTCGGGGACGCCGGGATGAAGCACGTGGCCCGGTCCCGGGTGATGGTGCTGGATCTCACCGACACGATGGTCGGGGACACCGGGATGAAGCACCTCGCCGCGTGCCCGTCCCTCGGCGTGGTCCGCGCCAGGCGAACGCCGGTGACCGACGCCGGACTGGCCGCCCTGGCAGCGTGCGAGAGACTCCGCACGGTCGATGTCAGCGGGTCGAAGGTCACGCCGGCCGGCGTCGCGGCGTTCGAGGAGGCCCGGCCGGGCTGCCGGGTTATCACCGACCGATAGTCGCGCGGATGCGTCAGCGCGCCTCGACGAATCGGGGTGCCCGCGCCCCGCGTCAGAGCACCGTCCCCGCCAGGATGAGAGCCGCGACGGTGAAGTAGATGACGATCCCGGTCACGTCCACGAGGGTGGCCACGAACGGGGCCGAACTTGCGGCCGGGTCGAACCCGAGGCGGCGGAGCAGGAACGGCAACATGCTCCCGGCTAGCGACCCGAACGTCACCACCCCAACCAGGCTCGCCCACACCGTCAGCCCGATCCGCCAGTGGTGCGGGCCGTAGTCATACAGCCCGAGGGCGTGCCACGCTGCCACCCGGACGAACCCGATCAGCCCGAGCCACGCCCCCAGGATCAGCCCGCTCCGCAGCTCCCGCCTGAACACCCGCCACCAGTCCGCCAACTTCAGCTCCGCCAGGGCCAGCGACCGGACGATCAGCGTGGCCGCCTGCGACCCGCTGTTCCCCCCGCTGCTGATGATGAGCGGGATGAACATCGCCAGCACCACCGCCTTCTCCAGTTCGTCCTCGAACCCGCCCATCGCCGTCGCGGTCAGCATCTCGCCCAGGAATAGGACCGACAGCCACCCGCCGCGCTTCCGCAGCATCCGGCCCAGCCCGACCTCCAGGTACGGGGCGTCGAGCGCCTCGGTCCCGCCGACCCGCTGGATGTCCTCCGTCGCCGCCCGCTCGGCCACGTCGAGCACGTCGTCGGCGGTGATGATCCCGAGCATCGTCCCGTCCCGGTCGGTGACCGGGAGGGCCGCCCGGTCGTACCGCCGGAACGCGGCGACGGCGTCCTTGCGGTCGGCGGCCGCGGGGATCGACACGAGCGCCCGGTCGGGGATGTCGGCGATGCGGGCATCCGGGTCGGCGAGGACGAGGGTGCCGAGCCGCAGCTCCTTCAGCAGCCGGCCGTCGGGCGCAAGGACGTACAGGACGGCCAGCGTCTCTTGGTCGCGGCCGGTCCGGCGGACGTGGGCGAGCGCGTCGGCCGCGGTCATGTCCGGCCGCAGGGCGACGTACCGCGGGGTCATGTACCGCCCGGCCGACTGGGGCGGGTAGCCGAGCAGGTCGCGGGCGGCCTTCAACTCGTCGGGCGCGAGCGCGTCGAGGACGCGGCGGGTGACCTCGGCGGGCAGTTCTTCCAGCAGTTGCGCCTGGTCGTCCGGGGTCATGGCGGCGAGGACGCCGCGCATCTGGTCGTTGGCGAACGATCGGAGGAGGGCCTCCTGGTGGTCGCGGGGGAGGTAGGTGAACACCGCCCCGGCCCGCTCCCGCGGGAGGACGCGGAAGATCGCCACGTCGATCTCGTCCGGCACCCGGACGAGGATGTCCGCCACGTCGGCCGGGTCGAACCCGGCGAGCGCGTCGCGGACCGCGCCCCACTGGCGGTCGCGGATCAGCGCCTGGACGTCCGGCGCGAGCAGGGGGCCGACTCCGGTCATGGCGGTCTCCGCGGGGGTGTGCTGATTCTCGGGCGGGAAGACGCCGGCGAATAGCCCCGAGGCCGACGTCCGGCCTACAACACCCCGAACACCACCCCGGAGGTTCCCCCATGCTCGCGCTGCTCGTCGCCCTCGCCGCGCCCGCCGCCGACCCGCCGCACACGTTCGTCGCGCCGGGGTCCGGGCTCGAAAAGCTCTGGTCCGACGGCGAGTTCACCGAGGGGCCGGCGGAGGGGCCGGACGGCTGCGTCTACTTCTCCGACATCGGCAACCGCATTATGAAGTTCGACCCGAAGACGAAGAAGACGAGTGCCTTTCGCGACCCGTCCGGGCGGTCCAACGGGCTCAAGTTCGACGCGAAGGGCCGGCTCATTGCGTGTGAAGGAGCGAACACGGGCGGGAACCGGCGGATCAGTGTCACGGAGAAAGACGGGGCGGTCAAAACGCTCGCCGACAAATTCGGCGGCAAGCGGTTCAACTCGCCGAACGACCTGACGCTCGACGCGAAGGGGCGCGTCTACTTCTCCGACCCGCGCTACGTCGGCGACGAGCCGCGCGAGCTCGACCACGAGTCCGTGTACCGCGTCGACCCCGACGGCACGGTGACGCGGGTGATGACCGACGTGCGGAAGCCGAACGGGCTGGTGATCGCGCCGGACGGGAAGACGCTGTACGTGTCGGACCACAGCGGCGAGGCAACCGGGTCGCGGGCGCTGGTGGCGTACCCGCTGAACGCAGACGGCACGGTCGGGAAGCGGCGGGTGCTGCACGACTTCGGCAAGGAGCGTGGGATCGACGGGATGACGGTGGCGGCGGACGGGACGATTGTGGCGACGGCGGGGTCGAAGGCGGCGGGCGGAGTCTACTTCTTCGCCCCGGACGGCAAGAAGCTCGGCTTCCTGCCGACGCAGGAAGATCCGAACAACTGCTGCTTCGCGGGCGCGGACCGTCGCACGCTGTACATCACCGCCGGCCGCTCGCTGTACCGCGTGACGCTGACGCTGGCCGGCGCACCGGCGGTGCCGAAGGAGTAGTGGGTGGTGTCTGTACGACACCAATGGTGAACGTCCGAACCTCGGTACCACCACAGATGTCCGAGGAGTAGCCGCAGAGCGTGTCAGTAGAGCGAGATAGCCGTGAGCGACCTACCATTCCCCCCAGCATTGCAGTACTTGCTGCTTCACCCTTCGTTCCCACCCCGCGAGGGTCAAGTTACCTCGGGGCAGTTCGACGGGCGATTGATGAGTGAGTTCGTCCAGAACGTCAACGGATCAGGTCGTCATTCAGGGGAAGTCGCCCATCGCACCTACTGCGGAGTTCTGTTCGCCACGATCACGGGCAAATGCTTGATCGCAGTTCAAGGCCCGCGGAATCATTTCAGCACCAACTTTGGTTCGGACTTGCGTGTCGAAGGAATCTATCAAGGCCGGACCTTCACTTTCGTCGCACCGCATTTCTACTGTCGCCGGGAACCAGGATTTGGCGACAGCGAGGAATGGGTGTTGTTCGAGCCGGTCAACAGTTCAGCGGTCCTCACGTACAAGACAGAGGGCAAGGTTACGCATGCCCGGTGCTTGCAACTGAATTTCACAATTGAACGAGATACGAATCGGCCTACACCACCCCTGATAGTTCGAGCTTGCGGACGCGAGATGTCATTTGCTCCAGCATCTATGTCCCCGATGTACTCCACTTACTGCGAGTCGGAGGTATTGCCTCAGCGCCGACGACCGTAATTCGCTTTCCTGTGAACGAGACCGAAACTGTGGAGGATGTCTCCGGACTCGCTTGGAACGCCGCCAAATTCTGTGGCCTCGTCGCTCAGCCGTTCACTCCTCCGATCCGCTTGGAGTGGGTTGATACGAACGAGGAACCAGCTCGAATCGAGTTCTACTCGACCGTTCGCAGCACGTTCAACAAGCGAGGCGGGTATCTGCTGGTTGGTCTGGACTTCCCAAAGGGAGGTCTCGCCGACTTCTTCAACGAGTGCTTCGATGAATTCATCCGTCTCCAGCAAAATGCCAAGTGGAGGAAGCTGTTCAACTTCGCTTGGGACTACCTGCTCTTTCCGCGACTACCTCAATGTCAGGCAGCCAAGTTCAGCAGGCATTCCGCGGCGTCGCGCATCTCCGCCTCGGTCAACCCCGGCCGTAGAACCGTGTTGATTTGTTCGGCCAGGAGTTCTCGCCGCCACGCCCGCCGCTTG
>JAFKFQ010000612.1 GCA_017308215.1 bacterium
CGCCGGGCGGGCGGGCGGGGTAGTGAGCAGGTCGAACACCGGCTGGGCGTGGGCCGCGGCGGCCGGGCCGGCGGCGGCCAGCACCCGCAGCCCGGCGAGCCGGACGGCGGGGTCGGGCGAGCCGAGCGCCGCGGCCGCCTCGCCGACGAGGTCTTTCGCGGCCGGACCGAGACGGGCGACGTTCTCCAGTGCGGCCGTACGGAGCGCCGGGTCGTCGGCCGCCGCGACCGCCTTCAATACCGGCAGGTCGGTCGGGTCCGTCACCCCGACACGCACCACCGCCCGCGCTGCGGCGGCCCGGAGCAGCGGGTCGTCCGCGGCCAGGTGTGGGCCGAGCGCCGCTACCGCCCCGGGGGCGCCGACCTCGCCGACCGCCCACACGGCCGCCGCCCGCACCCGCGGGTCCGGGTCGGCGAGCAACCGCACCAAATCGGGTCCCGCCGCGCGCGCCGCCGGACCTCACTTCCCGAGCCCCCGCGCGGCCAGTTCGCGGACCGGCGCGGCGGCATCGCCGAGGAGGGGGCGGAACAGCCCGACCGCGGCGTCCGCGTCGGCCACCGCCGGCGCGATCAGCCGGACCGCCACGCAGCGGAGGTTCGGGTCGCGGCCGGCGAGGGCGGCGTCCAGCCGGGTCCGGTCAGCCCCGCCGTACGGACCGAAGGCGTCGAGCACCCGGGCGACGGCCCGGGCCACCCCGGGGTCGGGGTCGGTCGCGTGGGCCAGGAGCCGGGGCAGCGCGACCGACTTGGCGTCGGCGCCGTAGAACCCGACCGCCCGGGCCGCCGCCTCGCGGGTGTCCGGGTCGTCCGCGTCGAGCGCGGCGACGACCGCCGGGAGGGTGTCCCGCCCGGCCTTCTCGGCCGCGCCGAAGTGGCGGAGCGCGTGGAGCCGGGCGAACCGCTGTCCGGTCAGGGCGGCGACCAGGCAGCCGGCATCCTCGGGGGTCGGCAGGCCGACTGCGTCCAGCGCCGTCGCAGCCATCCGCCGCACCCGGTCGTCCGGGTCGTCGAGCGCGGCCACGAGCGCCGGCACCGCCCACCGCGCCTCGGTCTTCAGCGCCCCGACCTGCCGAAGTGCGTCGACCCGGACCGCCGCGTCCGGCGATTTGGCCTTCGCCAGCAGGTCGGTCTTCGCGTCCACCGCCGGCGGGACCGGGGGGGAGTCCGGGTCGGACGGTCGCGGGCCGAGTGAGGACGGCGGGGCGGCGTCCGCGTCGCGCCACGCCCACCCCCTGTCCTTCGCCACCCCGCCGAGGAACGCGCGAACCTCGGTCAGGTCGATGTCGTTCATCACGAGGTTCTGGACCCGCGACCCGGACGACACCACCCCGACCAGTTCGCCCCGGTCGTTGACCGTCGGCCCGCCGCTGTCACCGGGGTTCACCGGCTTCTGCGTCTCCAGGATCATGGCCGAGATCGATTGGCCGGTCTGGATGCGGAAGGTGTCGTGGTGGCGGCCGCGGACGGTGCCGGCAGAGAACCGCCAGAACGCCCCGCCCTCGTCCCGCCCGACCCCGGACGCGCCGACCGAGTACACGGCGGCGCCGGTGGCGGCCGGGCGGTCGGCGAGCGGCAGGCCGGCGACCCCGGTCGGCAACTTCTCCAGTTCGAGCACGGCGAGGTCGCGGCGGCTGTCGCGGGCGAGCACGGTGGCCTTCACCGCCAGTCGGCGGGCGTTGGTCGCGTAGTGCTTCGGGTCGGTGACGAGTTCCCGCTTCGCGTCGTAGTCGGGGAAGAAGACGCCGACCACCTGGGCACTGCCCACGACATGGTGGTTCGTCAGCACCAGCCGCCGCGGCGCGTGGACGAGCGCGCCGCGGCCGAGCCCGGTCGCACCCGCGTCGGCCCGGACGACGAACACGGCGCTCTGGAGCAGCCGGCGGTTGATGTCCTCCGGGGTAAAGCGGGTGGGCGCGGAGACGGCGGGCGCGGCAGCGGCGGGCGCGGCAGCGGCCGGGGCGTCGGGCTCGTCTGCCTGGGGCGTCCGGAGGAGCGCCCACGCCGCCACCCCGCCGCCCGCGGCCAGCAGCAACCCGACGATCCCCACCCCGAGCAGAATCGGGACCACCCGGGACGGGGGTGCGGGCCGGTCTTCGGCCGACGGCAAGTCTTCAGCCGGCGGGAGGTCGGCGCCCGGCGCGAATACATACTTGCACCGCGGGCATCCCAGGCGCGAGGGGACGGGTGCGGCGAAGCG
>JAFKFQ010000175.1 GCA_017308215.1 bacterium
ATGAGGGGGTGGGGGCCGCGGCCGTGGCCGATTCGCTCATCCGGGCAAAGTAGAACGGTGCCACCGTTCAAGCCACTACCCCTCCCACAGCTCCACTAACTCAGGACACTAGCGACCGACCGGCACTCCCGGCCGCGCGCCGAGCGCCGGCCGCGGCGCCGGGGCGGGCAGCTCCTCGTCGAGCCCCAGCGCCCGGTCGAACACCGCCTTCATCCCCTGGTTCCAGTTCCCGAGGTTGTACTTCGTCTCCACGTCCTCGCGGGCGGTGCGGCCGAGGCGGCGGCGCAGGTCCGGGTCTTCGACGAGCCGCGACACGGCCTCGACGATCCCCGCCACCACCGCCGGGTCGGGCGTGTACATCGTCTCGTAGTTTTCGCGCAGCACGCCCGCGTCCTCGTCCGCCCACGACGCCGTGCCGTGCCGGCCGCGGACCACGAGGCCGTTCCGCCCGTCCTCCAGGTACTCCTCCATCCCCCACCCGTCGGTGCCGACCACGGCCAGCCCGTAGGACATGGCCTGGAGCAGCGAGACGATGTGCACCCGCGCCGCCGGCAGCAGGAAGATGTGGCTCCGCGCGTGCAGATCGGCCAGCTCCTCGGAGGTGAGGAAGCGGTCGATCACGCGCACCCAGCCGTCGGCGAGGATGCGGTGGTAGTGGTCGGCGACGTCGGGCAGACTGGTCCGCAGCGTCAGCCGCAGGTTCGGGTACTTCTGCCGCAGGACGGAGAACGCCTCGAGCAGGTCGAGCCCGCCGCGGACGAAGAAGTTCTCGGCGACCTGGCACCACGAGTTGATGAAGAGTAGGTCGATCGGCGCGTCGGCCGGCCGCGGGTCGTGCGGCTGGAACCGCGCCGGGAGCCGAACGCCGAGCGGCGCGTATACCACCTTGCGGCGGATGATCTCGCTGTCGAACAGCGCCGAGATCAGCCGCGCCGACGACTTCATGTGCGTGAGGATGCCGCGGCAGTGGTCGGCCTCCAGCAGCGCCTTCACGACGCCGTAGACCGGCCGCGCCCGCACGTCCATGTCGCAGGTGTGGCCGTTCTGGATCAGCGGGTAGAAGAGCGTGGTCGGGTCTTCGACCTCGATCACCCACGGGTTCTGGCCGAACGTATACGGCATACTCGTGTAGAACACGAGATCGTGCTTGCCGCCGACGAGCAACTGCGACAGCAGGTGCCGCGACACGACGAACCGTGCCGCGGCGGCCACCCCGCAGCCCTTCCGCACCAGCACCAGGAACAGCGTCACAGCCGCGACGAACACCCGCCAGCGCGCGGCGAGCGTCACCCCCTCGCGCGGGCGGATGAACGCGAACGGGAACCGCACCAGCGCCAGCGTCGTGAACCACAGGCGCAGCGGCTTCGGGCCGGCGAGTGCAATCATCCGCGTCAGCAGCCCGGACTTCACCGACGGCGTGGCCCCGGAACGGGTGAAGCGGTAGCCGGGCGGCGGCGTCTGCGTGTGCCCGAACTGCGGGTGGGTGCCGCAGTTCCCCGAGCCGATGTACACAGGCAGCCAGCCGGCAAACTCGACGGGGCGCCCGGGTGCGGTGGCGCGGTACTTCTCGTCCGCCGCCGCGAGGCTGGCCGCCGACACCACGCCGGCTGCGGCGCGGTCCTGCGGGAAGTCGAGATCGACGAGCCCGGCGCCGTGCGGGACCGCGTGGTACGCGCCGCGGAACCGCACCACGTCGTACCCCTCGCGGCGGGCGACGGGTTCGGGCTGGTCCTCCGCCGGGTCGTAGCGGTCGATGAGCGCGGTCATCTCGTCGAGCGTCGCCGCCGACTTCACCGCCGGGTGCTCGAACAGCAGCTCCTCGGCGAGGAGGCGCACCTCGTCCGCCGCCGGGGGGATACCCCAGACGCGGCCGTGCGTGCGGATGACGCGGAACCCCTTGTAGCGTTCCGGGAACGGGGTCTTCGGTTGTCGGCCGAGGCGCATCCGTGCGGCTCCGTCGGTGGATTCAGGGCGGGACGCGGAGGGGCGTCACGCGAACAGGGCGGTCATGGTCTTGCGGAGCTTCGTCATCACCCGAGCCGGGAGGCGGCGGACCGGCTGCTCGCGGAGGCGGCGCAGCACCCGGAACGGGGTCGAGCCCCACGACCGGCGGCGCACGTCGGACCCGTGCAGCATGTTCAGGTACACGTTCCGCGCCTGCCGGCGAACCAGCTCGAACCAGTAGCGGTTGATCGGCCCGACGTTGTTGGTGATCTCCATCCGGTTGTACGTCGGCGCCGCGCCGCAACTGGCCGGGCGGTCACACGCCCCGCGCCGCTCGTAGAACGGCGCGTGCGTCTTCCACAGGACGACGCCGTACAGGTCGTACAAGACCACCGACAAGCCCATCAGCCAGCTGTCCACGTTCGCCTGCCAGCCGAAGTTCTGGCACACCTCGATCAGCCGGGTGCTCACCACCGGCGACCACCCGCCGAACGACACCACCCAGCTGCGGATCATGTCCTCGCGCTCGTACCGCCCCGCGTACGCCTCGATCGGCGGGCGGACGAACCCCATCATGCAGAACTCGTCCTCGACCGCGAGGATCTCCGACACCCACCCCGGGCGCGTGAACTCGAAGTCGTCGGCCGTCATCAGGCAGAACCGGCCGGCGCGGTCGCGCTCGGTGAACAGGTACTCCTGGGCGTGGTGCAGCGCGTGCCGCCCCTCGCCGCGCGCCCAGCTGAACGCCCGCACCCGGAACGGGTACGCGGCGAGTTCGGCGTCGGTCAGGCGTTCGTCGTCGTCGCTGTCGAACTTGATCAGGAATTCGAGCCGCTTCTGCTCCTCCGGCGTCGTGGTGGCGACGACCGAGTCGAGGAGCTTGCGGAGCCCGCAGTCGGGGTTCCCCTTGGCCCGGGAACAGAACAGCACGCTGATCACGGTGGCACCTCCGTTGCGCGGCCAGTAGGGTACGGGAGCGGTCACCCGGCGGTCAAGCCGGGTCAGAGCTGGTAGACGAGGGAGCGCTGCCCGCGGCGGACGACCGCGAAAGCCGCCGCCGTCAGCACGGCCGTGAACGCCGCGGCGTACAGGTACAGCTTGGCGTCCGGGGGCTCGCCGGTGGCGAGCGGGGTGCGGATCAGTTCGAGGAACAGGTTCACCGGGTTCCCGCGGGCCAGCCACGCGAACCCGCGGTTCACCAGCACCTCGGGCGGGTAGATGATCGGGGTGAGGAAGAACAGCATCTGGCAGCCGATGTCGAGCAGGTGACGAGTGTCCTGGAAGTAGCACTGGGCGAACGCGAACAGCGTGGCCGCCGCCCAGCCCGCGACGAGGAGCAGCGCGAGCGCGGGGAGCACGACGGGGATCATCGCCAGCTTCTCGGCGTGGCCGTCCACGAACACCACCGCGGCGAGCGCGACGAGCAGCGCAATCCCGGCGTGGACCGCCGACCCGAGCACGAGCCGGAGCGGGTAGAGGGCGTAAGGAAGGAGGCACTGGCGGATGTACGATTCGTGAGCGAGAAACGCCCCACTGCCGGTGACGAGTGACTCGCGGACGAAGCCCCACACCGCCAGCCCGAGCAGGAGATTGGCGACGTACCGCCCCGGGCTCATCTCCAGCACGCCGCTGAAGACGACGACGAACACGCCGGCCATGAGGACCGGCTGCACGACGGTCCAGCCGACGCCGAGGGCGGAACGGGTGTACCGGTTCCGCAGGTCGAGCCGGACGAGGGACAAGAGGAAGTGGCGGAACCGCCACACCGCCGCTAACTGGGTGACCATCCGTGGCCCCTTCGCGCACCGAGATCGGCGCGAGCGTACCCCGACGTGGTGGGCGGGTTCCAGAGCAGTTTCCACCCGCCAAACCGCCGCCGGGGCGGCCGGGGCCCAAGCCGGCTCCGTCGAAGCCCCGCCGGCGGGCGGCGGGCCGCAGAAGGGCGACCGCAACTGACCCGGGATCACGCGCCCGGTGCCGCACCGGGCGCGTCCGGGAGCGGCCGGTGCCGGTAGAGCGCCCACGCGACGGCACCGCACACCAGTACGCCGACGTACACGTCGAACAGCGGATCCCACTGGGCACGGCCGACGTACCCCAGCCCCTTTCGCCAGTCGGTGAACACGCCGGCGAACTTCTGCGACGCGGCCGCGCCGACCACCCCGACGCCGTTCATCAGTCCGAACAATGCCCCGACGTGTCGGCCGCACTGCGGGATCGCCGTGGACCACCAGTTCGGCAGCGTCAGGTGCATCGCCAGCATCGCCGCGGCCATCAGCCAGCACGCGGCGACCGCGTCGTCGGCCCGGGCGCCGGCGAACAGGCACGCCGCGGCCGTGAGGTAGCACCCCACCGCGACGCGGCGGCGCGCCGCCACCGGGTCGGCGGCGCGGGTGGTGATGCGATCGGCGAGCAGCCCGCCGAGGAACACGCCGCCCGCCGACCCGGCCAGCACCAGTGACGCGAGCCGGCCGGCGGTCATGTTGTCAAGGCCGCGGGCCGCCTGGAGGTACTTCGGCAGCCACGTGTACGACAGGTACGTGTAGAACGCCCCGATCACCATGATCGTGCCGAGGACGATGATGCCGCGGTTCGTCAGCACCGCCGCCCACGGCACCGGCCCCGGGTCCGCCGGGCGCACCTCGACGCCGGCGCGGATCGTCGCCAACTCCGCCTCGTTCACCCCCGGGTGCGTCGCCGGGTCGTCGCGGAACCACACATAGAACCCGACCGCCCACACAACGCCGACGGCCCCGAACACCACAAACGCCCACTTCCACCCGGCGTACTCGATGACCGCCGCCGCCGCCAGCGGGGCGACCGCGCCGCCGAGCTGCGCGGCGGCGAGCATGACGCCCTGGACGCGCCCGCGTTCGGCGACTGGGAACCACCGCGAAATCACCCGCGCCGCGTTCGGGAACGCCCCCGCCTCGCCGGCGCCGAACAGGAACCGGATCGTCACAAGCGATGCGAACCCCCACGCCGCGCCGGTGAGGGCGGTGAAGACCGACCACCACACCACGATGCGCACGAGCACCGACCGCGACCCGTACCGGTCGCCGAGCCGGCCGGTCGGGATCTCGAACAGCCCGTAGGCGATGGTGAACGCCATCGCCACGGTGCCGATCTCCGAGTTCGTCAACTTCAGCTCGTTCTGGATCGGCTCGACCGCCTGGGCGAAGCAGACGCGGTCGAGGTAGAGCACTCCGGCGAGCCCGCACAGCCACAGCACGAGGACGAACCGGGCGCGCGAGGGGCGGTCGGCGGGCATGAAGTGGTTCCGGGTGGCGGGGTCGACCGAGTGTACCCGATCGGCGGGCGGAAGGGGCTCGCGTTCCCGCCGGCGGCGTGGTGAAATGGGCCGATGCTGATCGGGTACGTGAGTGACGAGCGCTACGTCGCGCTGGCCGGCGTGACACTCGAATTCCAGGACGCCCACGGCGGGTCGTGGGAGGCGCACTCGCGCGCGAGCGGGGCGGTCCACGCCGATCTGCCGCCCGGCGACTACCGCGTCGTCCTCCAGCACCCGGGCCACGGCGCGAAGTTCTCGCGCGTCACGTTGCCGGCCGCGGCCCCGTACCAGTTCCGCCTCCTGTCCGACGACCTGTTCGGCTACGCGTGGCCGAAGTGGGCGCGCGCCGGCGGGGCGAGCGAGTTCCGCGTCCACAGCGTCGAGCCGTACCACCTCGGGCTGTGGCGCTACGGGTGGGAGCTGGAGTTCGTGCGCGCGCTCGGCTGGCACGACGAGCACGGCCCGCGGGCGACGATGCAGATCACACCCGACGGCGACTACACGCAGGCCGGTGTGCGCTGGAACGAGATCGGCTACGCGAACAGCGTCCACTCGCAGCATGTGGCGGCGCCGGAGCGGAGCGGCCTCTATTACTTCCGGGCGCGCACGCCGAGCGGACGGCGGTTCTCGTTCCCGTGGATCGTCGCCCCCGCGAAGCCGTCGAACCCGGTCGCGGTGCTGGCGTCGAACCTCACCTGGAACGCGTACAACGCGTTCGGTGGCCGCAGCAACTACATCCACGCCGACGGCTTCCCGCCGACGCCGACCGTGAACAGTCGCGCAGAACTCAAACGCTACTCGGACGCCGGGTTCTTCACCTGGGGCGCCGCCGCGTACCCACCGCTGTCCTTCGACCGTCCCGAGCCGTTCAACCACATCGACTTCGATGAGCGGATCACCGACCCGATCGAGGGGCGGCAGGCGTGCCACCTCGCGCCGGCGGAGTGGCGCCTGCTCGGTTGGCTGGAGCACGAGGGCGTCGGCTACGACTACTACGCCGAGACGCAACTCGACGACGGCACGCTCGACCTCGCCGGGTACCGCGTGCTGGTGCTGAGCGTCCACCCCGAATACTGGACGCGCCGGATGTACGACCGCGTGAAGCGCTGGGTATTCGAGCAGGGCGGCCGGCTGATGTACCTCGGCGGCAACGGCGTGAACTGCGAGGTCGAGCTGCGGGCCGACGGGTCGATGGTGTGCCTCAACGAGAAGCTCCGCGGGCTGAGCGTGGGCGGGCTCGGCGGCTACGAGAGCCGCTTGCACATCCGCCACGAGTCGGAGGCGAACCTGCTCGGCGTCGTGTTCACCCCGGCCGGCGCGATGACCGGCGCCCCCTACCGCGTGCTCGACGCGAGCCATTGGGCATTCGCCGGCACCGGGTTGAGGGATGGCGACACGTTCGGCCATCACTCGCTGCACCGGCGCTGCCCCGGCGGCGCGTCCGGCCACGAGACCGACAAGCGCTCGCCGAGTTCACCACCGGACGCGCACGTCCTCGCATGCGGGCTGAACCCGGACGACGGCGGCGCTGAGATGGTCGTCTTCGACACGCCCGGCGGTGGGGCGGTGTTCTCGGTCGGGTCGATCAACTACGTCGCGTCGCTGCCGGTAGACGAGCAGGTGTCGCGCATCACCGCTAACGTGCTACGACGGTTCCTGAACTGAACACGAAGGCTGGCCGCAAAAAGGCACAAAATGAATTGCCCCGATTTCTCTTTGTGCTTTTTGTGCCTTTTTGCGGCCAGCCTGCTGATCGGAAGTTCCGCATGAAGATCACCCGCATCGAGCCCATCCCCGTGTGCGTCCCGCTGAAGAAGGGGCTCACCGCGAAGACGGCGCACGGCGAACACGTCGTTTCGCCCTACGTCATCGTCAAAGTTCACACCGACGCCGGACTAGTCGGTCTGGGCGAGGCAACGATCAGCGGGCTGTGGTCCGGCGAGACGCAGGCCGGGTGCGTCGCGGCGATCAACGAGTACCTCGCGCCACAACTGGTCGGCCGCGACCCGCGCGACATCACCGCCGCGCGCCGCGCGATGGACTTCATCATCAAGCTCAACCCGTTCACGAAGGCCGCCGTCGAGATGGCGTTGTGGGACATCGCCGGCAAGGCGGTCGGCCTGCCGGTGTATCAGTTGCTCGGCGGGAAGGTGCGCGACCGGGTGCGGATCAAGCTCGTCGTGTGGGCGCGCGACGTGCCGGGCTCGCGGGCGATGGCCGAGGGTCATCTGAAGCTCGGCGTGTCGTGTGTGAAGGTGAAGGTCGGCCTCGACCCGGAGACCGACATCGCCCGCGTGCGCGCCGTGCGCGAGGTCGCCGGGCCGAACATCCCGGTGACGATCGACGCCAACTGCGGCTGGACGATCCAGCAGGCGCGCCACTGCCTCCGGGCGCTCGCCGACACGAACCTTCTCCTCGCCGAGCAGCCGATCCCCGCTGGCGACCCCGCCGCGCTCGCCGAGCTGCGCGCCCACACGCCCGCCCCCATCATGGCCGACGAGAGCGTGTTCACGTTGCAGGACGCGTGGCTCCTCACCGCGCACCGGGCGGTGGACATCCTCAGCGTGTACCCGGGGAAGCACGGCGGCATCGCGGCGACGGCGGAGATCGTCGCGGTGGCGAAGGCGGCCGGGCTTCGCTGCACGATCGGCAGCAACCTCGAGCTCGGGATCGGCACGGCGGCCATGCTCCACGTCGCGGCGGCGTTCCCGGAGATCGACACCGACAGCTTCCCCGCCGACACCATCGGCCCGTTCTACCACGACTTCGACCTCGTCACCCGCCCGCTCGACCTCGGCCCGCCGCACGCCCGCGTTCCCGACGGCCCCGGCCTCGGCGTCGAACTCGACGAGGAGCAGGTGAAGCGCTGGCGCGTCGCGTAAGTGTGGTGCGGCACTCCGTGCCGCTGGGGCGCGGGTGCTTCGAGACAGAGTCGGTAGGCACCCGACAGGAGGCGGCACGGAGTGCCGCACCACCCTCCGGCACCGCGGCACGCGATTCGCTTTCCGGCCGTCCGGCCCTCTCCCTCGGGACTGCGCCATGAAAGTGTTCCGCTGCGACCACTGTCGGCAGCTCGTCTTCTTCGAGAACGTCCGCTGCGTCGCCTGCGGCCACCCGCTCGCGTACCTGCCGGACATCGGCGTGGTCGGCTCGCTCGACCCGGCCGAGGGCAACCTGTTCAAATCACCGCTGCCGCGTGCCGCGGTGGGCGGCTACCGGCTGTGCGCGAACTACGTCACCAACGACGTGTGCAACTGGGCGATCCCCGCCGACGACCCGGCCCCGCTCTGCCGCTCGTGCCGCATCACCACGGTCATCCCCGACCTCGACGTGCCCGGCCACCGCGAGAAGTGGTACAAGGTCGAGATCGCCAAGCGCCGCCTCCTGTACACGCTCCTCGCGCTCAAGCTGCCGGTCGTCTCGAAGGAGAACGACCCGGCGCACGGAATCGCGTTCGAGTTCAAGGCCGACCCGAAGGACGCCGACGCGCCGCGGGTACTGACCGGGCACGCGGACGGCGTCATCACGCTGAACATCGCCGAGGCCGAAGACGGCGAGCGCGGGCGGGTGCGGGCGTTGTTCGGCGAGCCGTACCGCACCCTCGTGGGCCACTTCCGCCACGAAAGCGGCCACTACTTCTGGGACCGTCTCGTGAAGGGCTCGCCGCGGCTCGACGCCTTCCGCACGCTGTTCGGCGACGAACAGCCAGACTACGGCGAGGCGCTGAAGCGCCACCACGCCGCCGGCCCGCCGGCCGACTGGCAGCAGCGGTTCGTGTCGGCCTACGCGAGCGTCCACCCGTGGGAGGACTGGGCGGAGACGTGGGCGCACTACCTGCACATCGTCGATTCGCTGGAGACGGCGGCGGCGTGCGGGGTGCGGCTCCGCCCGCCGCGCCCCGGCGACCCGGCGCTGCGGGCCATCCCGGACCCATTGGACGAGGAGTTCGAGCCGTTCGACGACCTGATGGAGAGCTGGCTGCCGCTGACGTACATGCTGAACAACCTGAACCGCGGCCTCGGCCTCGCCGACGGCTACCCGTTTATCCTCGCGGGGCCGGCGGTCGAGAAGCTGCGATTCGTCCACGATACGGTGTGGGCGGCCCGTGCTTCGTAGTGGTGCCTCGATCGATCCCTGTCGGTCCCGGTAGCGCGATCGCGGCGGAGCGGGGAATGGCTGGTGCATCGAACGATGCCAGCAGTGGGAGAGGTGGCCCGGCGTCGGCGTGAAACGCGCCACGCGGCGGCCGTCGGCCGCGCATTGCTGCGCGGACCGGCGGCCGCCGGTGGGTGAGGTGTCGGGTTCCGGCGCGGTGCCCCAGCCGGCCGCTCGTGCCGCGGGGGTCGCAGGGTTGCCCCTGCTCGGTCGCCCGGACGACCGCCCCCGCGGACGCACCATAACAGTGCTGGGCCGCGCGGCAAACGGACTGGGGAGGAAAGCACAGTCCGGGTGTGATGCGCTGAACCCGGGATCGACTGCCGCGGTCCGGGCCGCGGACAGAGCCGGTGGGGCCACACCCGACACCTCACACCCATTAGGCAACGTGCGGTTGCCTGCCTGCGGCGGACTTCTACACCCGACGTCTCCATGCCGGGTCTGGCTCGCGCCGGCCGCTCGCCTAACCCGACATCGATCGCCAGACGGACCACTACGAAATCAAGAAACCCCCTCGTCCTCCGGCCGCACGTCCACGGCGACGCGCACCGTGTGTTGCCCGCCGCCGAGGATCACGCCCTTCAGCGGGCTCACGTCCTCGTAGTCGCGGCCCCACGCCAGCAGCACGTGCCGGTCGCTCGGCACGGTGTCGTTCGTCGGGTCGAGATCGATCCACCCCGCATCGCCGCAGAACAGGCTCACCCAGGCGTGTGTCGCATCCGCGCCGACCGCCCGGGCCTTCCCCGGCGGCGGCAGCGTCGAGAGGTAGCCGCTCACGTACCGCGCCGCCAAGCCGAGCGAACGAAAGCAGCTCAGCATCAGGTGGGCGAAGTCCTGGCACACGCCGCGGCGCGTCTCGAACACCTCGGCGACCGGCGTGGCGAGTGTCGTCGCCCGCGGGTCGTACACGAAGTCGGTGTGCGTGCGCTTCATCAGGTCGAGCGCGGCGTCGAGGATCGAGCGGCCGGGCGCGAACGACCCGCGCGCGTAGTCGGCGTAGCGCGCGTCGGCCGCGACGAACCGCGAGTCGAACGCAAACTGGTACGCGTCCATCCACACCGCCGACCGGTCCCGCGGCAGCCGGTCTCGGACCTCCTCCCACGCCGGTGCGTGCGCCGGCACCGGCTCGGGCATCACCTCGACGCGGTGTTCGACCGCGACCGTGAGTTCGCGGTGCGGCTCCTGCACGGTGAAGTAGCACACCGGGTTGCCGAAGAAATCGACGCGGTCTTCGATCACGGCGGGGTCGGGCGTGATGCTGAGCGTGGGTGGCTCGGCGCGCTGCCGGTGGCACGGCCGCGGCGCCAGGTGTGCGACGTTCTGGCACAGCGACACCGGCTCGGCGTAGGCGTAGGTGGTGGTGTGGGTGATGTGGTAGCGCATGGCGCGTGGGTCGATATTTTTGGTACTCGGCTCGGGGCTTCAGGCCCGGGGGCGCCGGCGTGAAACCGCGTGCGTGACTCCCACGAACTCCGCCACAAGCCGCCCGGGGTTGTCACCCCGGGCTAGCGAAGGCGCCCTCCGGGCTAAAACCCAAGCACCCAACCGCTCCCTTACGGCCACGGCTTGAGTGCCTACAACCGGTCGCCGCTCTCGGCCGCGGTGCGGCGCACGGGCTCCGGCGCGGCCAGGTGGCGCGACGGCTGCAAGTGCGTCAGGTACTGCTGCGTGATCGCGTCCGACAGGATCGGCAGCCACCCGCCGACGTGATCCAGCACCGTCTTCAGCTCCAGCCGTGCCCCGTCCGTCACCGCCGCGAGCTTTTCCGGTTCCGCCATCCGCACCGAACTGAGCGCCGCCAGGGCGAACCGCTGCTCCGGCGAGCGGCCGGCGCCGCGCGGCGGGCGCGGCAGGTGGTTCACGTCGTCCTCCAGCGCCGCCAGCTGCGCGGCCAGCGACCGCGGGTTCGACTCGTCGAACACGAGCAGGTCGATCACCGCCTCCGCCCGCAAACTGCCGAGGTAGCGGCGGCGGTACGTCATGCCGCTGTCGGCGACCTCGAGGATGGCGTCGAGAATCGGGCCTTCCTGCGCCGCGGGGTGCGTCAGAGAACCGTCGAGGAGCGCGATCATGTGCAGCGCCCGCTCCAGCCTGCGGCCGAGGTCGAGGAAGCGCCACCCTTCCCCGCGGGTCATGCTCTCCACCGCCAGCCCGCCGAACGCCGCCAGCGTGATGACCGTGCGGTTGAGCAGGTCGAGCACGTCCGCCGGCGTCGGGCCGTCGTCGCCGTACACGGACGGCTCGGTGGGGAAGTCGGCGAGGCCGTTCAGCGCCCGCCACATGTCGATCGAGATGCGGTCGCGCACCATCCCGGCGAGTCGCTGCACCGAGCGCACCGTCGAGCCGAGGCTGCCGGTGTGCGTCGCGTCGAACACGGCCCGCAGCACGTGCGACTCCGGCGTCTCCTTCGCGTGCGCCGGCGGCAGGTCGCGCTGAAGGCTCAGCGTGTGGAGCAGCGCCGGCAGTTCCGGCGCGTCGGCGAGACCGGACCGCTCGGCGAGGCGCACCGCGACCCCGCGCAGCAGCCGCGTCGTCGCTTCGGCCCGTTCGGCGTAGCGGCCGAGCCAGAACAGGTTGTCGGCGGCCCGGCTCGGCAGGTCGCCGCCGGCGCGGGTCAGTTCGACGCGGGCGCCGGTGTTCAGCAGGCTGAAGTCGATCGCCGCGCCGGCGGCGAGCACCCACGTGTCCTTGCTCCCGCCGCCGCGCTGCATCGACACGACCATCGCGTCCGGCGCCGCGCTCACGCGCGTCAGCCCGCCGGGCATCACGGTGAACCCGGACCGCGCGGCCGGGTCGGCGGCGAGGTACGCCCGCAGCACCATCTTCCGCGGCTCCAGCCGGTCGCCGGTGAGGACCGGCGCCGTGGACAGGTCGAGCCGCGCCTGCGCCACGAACTCGCGGCCCTGGTGTCTCAGTTGCGCCGCCAACACGCCGCGGTCCGCGGCGGCGAGCTCCGCCGGGAATATGGGCTCGCCGCGGACCGCGGGGAACGCCGGCTTGAGGACGAGGGCGTCGAGGTGATCGAGGACGTAGCGGAGCGCACCCGGGTCGCCGCACCACCACGTCGGCACCGATTCGAGGCGCAGTTCCTCGCCGAGCAGTTCCTTCGCCAGCCGAGGCAGGAACGCGGCGAGGGCCGGCGTTTCGAGCACGCCGGTGCCGAGCGCGTTCGCCACGGTCACGTTCCCGGTGCGGACCGCGTGCGTCAGGCCCGGCACGCCGAGGAACGAGTCGGGGCGCAACTCCAGCGGGTCGCAGAAGTCGTCGTCGAGCCGGCGGAAGATCACGTCCACCTGCTGCAACCCGCCGAGCACCTTCAGGAACACGCGGTTGTCGCGGACCGTCAGGTCGCCGCCTTCGACGAGCGTGTAGCCGAGGTAGCGGGCGAGGTAGGCGTGCTCGAAGTACGTCTCGTTGTACGGCCCCGGCGTCAGCAGCACGATGCGCGGGTTGTCGCGGTTCCGCGGGGCGATCGCCTTCAGCGTGTCGCGGAACGTCTGGAAGAACAACGCAAGCCGGTGCGCGCGACAGTCGCGGAACGCCTCGGGGAGCGTCCGCGTCATGACGATGCGGTTCTCGAGCGCGTACCCGGCGCCGGACGGCGCCTGGGTGCGGTCGCCGATCACGCGCCACTGCCCGTCCGCCCCGCGGCCGAGGTTCGCGGCGTAGAGGTGGAGGTAGTGCCCGCCCGGCACCTTGATGCCGTGGCACGGGCGGAGGAAGCCCGGGTTCGGGTAGACGAGTTCGGGCGGAATCAGCCCCTCTCGGAGGAGGCGCTGCGGGCCGTACAGGTCGGCAAGAACAAACTCAAGGAGTCGCCCGCGCTGGAGCAAACCGGCTTCGAGGCGGGCGGCCTCGCCGGGGGCGATGAGGAGCGGGATCGGGTCGAGCTGCCACGGGCGGGCGATGCCGCGCGGGTCGCCGTACACGTTGTACGTGACGCCGTTCTCGCGGATGAGGTGCTGGGCGTCGCGCCAGCGGCGGCCGAGCTCGGCCGGGCCGAGGTCGTCGAGGGCGCGGAAGAACGTCTGCCAGTGCGCCCGCGGGTGGGCGGCGCCGTCGGCGGCCTCGTCGAACCCGGCCGGCGGCGCGTACTGGAGAGGGTTCGGGGGTCGGGATTCGGGATTCGCGGCAGACATCGGCCCGGGGGTTCGCGGTGGCGGCGGGTCGGGCTCGCTCCTGAATCCCGAGTCCAAAATCCTTCACCGTCAGTCTACCACACCCGCCGCGGTGCGTCGCTGCAGCGACGGTTCCACTGACGCGACCGGTGGCAGTCCCAAACCGGCCACGGATGAACACGGATGAAACACGGATCAGAACCAGGAGTTTGATCTGTCCGTGGCCGGTCTTGATCACGCTCTCCGCCATCCGGCGCGGCGCTGGTTCCACCGACGTGACCGGCGCCCGGTAGCGCGGCGGCTCGGCGGTGCGGAGGTCGAGCGTCAGCGGGAACTCGGGGCTCCCCTCGGCCGGCGGCGCGTTCACCGGGCCGGGCGTGTGGCCGAGCGCGAAGAAGCGGGCGATGCGGCGGCTCTCGGCCTCGAGCCCGTTCACCGGCAGCCGCTCGTGCGACAGTCCGCCCGGGTGCGACACGTGGTACGTGCAGCCGCCGACGCTACGGTCGTTCCAGGTGTCGAGCACGTCGAACACGAGCGGGGCGTGGACCGGAATTGTCGGGTGGAGGCAGCTCGGCGGCTGCCACGCCCGGTAGCGCACGCCGGCGACGAACTCGCCGTTCGTCCCCGTCGGGTGGAGCGGCACCCGGCGACCGTTGCACGTCACGACGTGGCGCGGGTCGGTCAGCCCGCGCACCTTCACCTGCACCCGCTCGACCGACGAATCGACGTAGCGCGCCGTGCCGCCGGGCGCCCCCTCCTCGCCGAGGACGTGCCACGGCTCGATGGCCGTTCGGAGCTCCAGGTTCACCCCACGGCGCGTCACCTCGCCGAGCACCGGGAAGCGGAACTCGACGTGCGGGGCGAACCACGCCGGGTCGAGCGCGTACCCGCCGCGGTCGCCGAGCTCGCCGAGCGCGTCGTGGAAGTCCTCCTCGACGAAGTGCGGGAGCATGAACTTGTCGTGCAGCGCGGTCCCCCAGCGGACGAGCTTCTTGTCGTAGGGCTTTCGCCAGAACCACGACACGAGCGAGCGCAGGAGCACCTGCTGCGCGAGGCTCATGCTGGCGTGCGGCGGCATCTCGAACGAGCGGAGCTCTAGCAGCCCGAGCCGGCCGCTCGCCGTGTCGGGACTGAACAGCTTGTCGATGCAGAACTCGGTGCGGTGCGTGTTGCCGGTCGAGTCGGTGAGCAGGTGGCGGAACAGGCGGTCGACCAGCCACGCCGGCACGTGCTCGCCGCGGTTCGCCGTCACCTGCTCGAACGCTAGTTCCAGTTCGCGGAGGGCGTCGTGTCGCGCCTCGTCCACGCGCGGGTGCTGGCTCGTCGGCCCGACGAACAGCCCGCTGAACAGGTACGACAGGCTCGGGTGGTTCACCCAGAAGCCGACGAGGCTCTTGAGCAGGTCCGGGCGGCGCAGGAGCGGCGAATCCGACGGCGTGGCGCCGCCGAGGACGACGTGGTTCCCGCCGCCGGTGCCGGTGTGGCGGCCGTCGAGCATGAACTTCTCGGTGCAGAGGCGGCTCTGCCGCGCCTCCTCGTACAGCGTCGTCGTAATGTGGACGAGCTCGTCCCAGCTCTCGGCCGGGTGCATGTTCGCCTCGATCACGCCCGGGTCGGGCGTGACCGAGAAGTGGTTCAGCCGTGGGTCGTGCGGCGGCTTGTAGCCTTCGATCAACACCGGCACGCCGAGCTCGGCGGCGGTCTGCTCGATCGCCGTCACGAGGTCGAGATAGTCCTCCGCGACGCGGATCGGCGGCATGAACACGTGCATCACTCCACCACGCGGCTCGACGCACAGCGCGGTGCGGACGATCGACGGGTCGTACTCGGAGTCGGGACCGGTCGGCCGGGCCCCGAGCGGCGAACGGGCGCGGCCATCGCCGTTCAGGCCCCAGCCGTCGTGGCGGAAGCGCGGCTCGTGCTGGAATTGCAACTCAGGCGCGCGGCCCCCGTCGGCGTAGCTGTATGCCCGCGGCGGCAGCGGGCCGCGCGGCGCGAACGGGTCGCGCTCGGCCATGAACTGGCGGGCCGACGGGTCTTCCCAGTACACGCCGTCGAGCGGGAGGCGGAAGCCCATCGGGCTGTCGCCGGGGAGCAGGTACATCCGCTCCTTGCGCAGGAACCAGTTGCCGCTCTCCCACTTCGACCCCGGGCCGAACGCGCGGCGGACCGGCAGCATGTGGCCGACGACCGTGCCGAGCTTCTGCTCGAACACGCGGGCGAGGCGGGCGCGCTCCTGCTCGTCGTCGAGCTTGCTGTCGAACGGGTCCACGTTCGCCGGCAGCCGCCGCTCGCGCCACAGGTAGTACCAGGCGTCCTCGTAGCCGGGCAGCGCGTAGCCGGGGTTCACGCCGAGGATTTCCGCCAGCCGCGTGACGAACCGACCACTCTCGTTCGGGCCGAACCCGTAGCGCACCTGCTCGTCGGCGACGAGCGCCGGGTCGGTCCACACCGGCTCGCCGTCGCGCCGCCACCAGCAGCCGAGCGCCCAGCGCGGCAGCTGCTCGCCGGGGTACCACTTCCCCTGCCCGAAGTGGAGCAAACCGCGCGGGGCGAACCGGTCGCGCAGCCGCTTCAACAGCGTCACCGCCTGCCGGCGCTTGTTCGGGCCGAGGGCGGCGGTGTTCCACTCGTCCGCGTCGCGGTCGTCGATGCTCACGAACGTCGGCTCGCCCCCCATCGTGAGGCGCACGTCCCACTCGCGCAGGTCGGCGTCCACGCGCCGGCCGAGCGCGTCGATCGCCGACCACTGCTCGTCCGTGTACGGCTTCGTGACGCGCGGCTTCTCGTTCAGCCGCGTGACCTGCATGTGGAAGTCGAAGCCCTCTTCCACCTTGTCGTCGTCGCCGCGCTTGGTCCACGAGTACGACCCGCTGATCGGCGCCGCGGTCTGCGGGTCGGCGGTGCTGGCGAGCGGGATGTGCCCCTCCGCCGCGAGCAACCCGGACGTGGGGTCGAGGCCGATCCAGCCCGCGCCGGGCACGTAGATTTCCGCCCAGGCGTGCAGGTCGGTGAAGTCGGCCGGCGGGCCTTCCGGCCCCTCGATCGGCCGCTCGTCGGCGACGAGCTGGATGAGGTAGCCGGACACGAACCGCGCCGCGAGGCCGAGGTGGCGGGCGAGTTGCACGAGTAGCCACGCCGAGTCACGGCACGACCCGCGGCGGAAGTCGAGCGTCTCTTCCGGCGTCTGCACGCCCGGTTCCATGCGAATGACATAGCCGACGTGCCGCTGCACCGCTTGGTTCAGCGCGACGAGGTAATCGACCGTGCGCACGCCGCTCTGCCGGCACGACGCGATGAGCTCGCGCAGCCGCGGGCCGGCGGGGAGCGTTTCGAGGTACGGGGCGAGTTCGCGCGTCAGCGTCTCGTCGTAGGCGAACGGGTGCTTCTCCGCCGCCTCGTCGATGAAGAAGTCGAACGGGTTGATCGGGACGAGTTCGGCGACGAGCTCGACCGTGACCTTGAGCTCGGTCGCCGGCTCGGGGAAAACGAGACGGGCGAGGTAGTTGCCGTACGGGTCTTGCTGCCAGTTGAGGAACTGGTCGGCTGGCTCGACGCGGAGCGAGTAAGCGTGAACCGGTGTGCGCGCGTGCGGTGCCGGGCGGAGTCGGACGGTGTGCGGGCCGAGGATCACCGGCCGGTCGTAGCGGTACGTGGTGACGTGCGACAGCGCGACGCGGATGCCCATGAGCGGGTCTCTGAAATAATGCGAAGCGTTAATGGACCGGATAACAGGATGGGCAGGATCCCGAGCCAAAACCCTGGCTCTGACGCGGGCCCCTGTTCATCCTGTTGTCCGGTCCATTTCCTCGGGCTTCGGAGTTCGGTTCACGACTGACTCTGACTCATTCCGGCCAGGGATTGCGGTTGCGCGGCCCGCGGCGGCGGCTTCACCTCGGCGGCGAAGAAGCTCGCGTGGACCGCCTCGCCGATCCGGTGGACCGAATCGACGACGTGCGTCAGCGTCTCGTGCATCCCGTCGTGGACGATGTCGGCGATGGTGCGGCGGTCGAGCCACGTCAGCAGCTCACCGATCTCGGTCTCGGCGACGGTCGGCTCGCGACCGACCGGGTTGCCGGCGGCGGCGGCCGCGGCGCCCTCGCACTCCCACACGCACCGGCGGATGGAGCGCGGGAACTGCTCGTCGAAGATCAGGAACTCGGCGACCGCCATCGCCGGGTCGATGGGGTTCGGCCGCGGCTTCTTGTGGAACGGCTCGTACCCCGAGCAGCTCATGAGGATGGCGACCCAGTGGGCGTTGTCGGTCGGCGTCCCCACGTCCTCGACCTTCGGCAGGAGCGTGTGGTACTTCACGTCCATGATGCGCGCGGTCTGGCTGGCGCGCTCCAGGTACGTGCCGAGCTTGAAGAACTCCCACGCCTCGCCGTGACTCATGGTCGCGTCGGCGATGCCGTGGACGAGTTGGTTGATGCGCCGCACCTGGGCGTAGAACTCGTGGCGGTCGGTGTCGTAGCTCTCGCGCGCCGCCGGCGACTGCGCCCACAGGTGGTAGAAGTTGATGCGCTCCCACATCTCGCCGGAGATGACCTCGCGGATGATGCGGGCGTTCTCGCGCGCCCAGAACAGGCAACTGCTGATGCTGAACGGGTTCTCCTCTTCCCAGGTCATGTGCTCCTGGACGTTCTCCGCGGTCGGCTCCTTCTCGTAGTCGTGGATGCCGCTGATGATGAGCACCGGCTTCCACTGCTGCTCGACGGGAACGTGGAAGTCGAGGAGGAGGGTGTGGTTCACCTCCAGGACGCGCGCGGCGTTCTCCGCCCGCTCCAGGTAGCGGGCGAGCCAGAAGCAGTGCTCGGCGACACGCGATATCATGGTTCGTTCGCCCGAAAGAGCGAGGGCCGGTAGCCGTGGGCTTTAGCCCGCGCCGGCCATCGCGGTGTCACGAGGGGTAACGCGACACGAACTCCGCCGAACGCCGGCGCGGGCTAAAGCCCGCGGCTACCGGCCCTCGCGCGGAAACCCGCACGCGGCGTCACCGCCCTTCCAACACCCACGTGTCCTTGCTGCCACCGCCCTGGCTGCTGTTCACCACCAGCGAGCCCTTTACCAGCGCCGTGCGCGTCAGCCCGCCCGGCAGCACCCACGTGCTCTTCCCGGTGATGATGTACGGTCGCAGATCGACGTGGCGCGGCGCCGGGCCGTCGTCCGTCCACGTCGGTACGGTGCTGAGCGTCACCACCGGCTGCGCGATGTAGTTCCGCGGGCACTCCCGGATCTTCGCCGCGAACTCCGACCGCTGAGCCGCGGTGCTGCTCGGCCCCATCAGCATCCCGTACCCGCCCGACTCGTTCACCGCCTTCACCACCAGCTCTTCCAGGTGGTCGAGCGTGTACGCCAGGTCGTCGGGCCGCGCGCAGATGTACGTCTTCACGTTCTTCAGGATCGGCTCTTCCGACAGGTAGAACCGCACCATGTCCTCGACGTAGGGGTACACCGCCTTGTCGTCGCACACGCCGGTGCCGACGGCGTTGGCGAGCGTCACGTTCCCGGCCCGGTAGGCGCGGAACAGACCCGGCACGCCGAGCAGGCTGTCCGGTCGGAACGCCTCGGGGTCGAGGAAGTCGTCGTCGAGCCGGCGGTAGATCACGTCGACGCGCTGCGGGCCGCGCGTCGTCTTCAGGTACACCACGTCGTCGTGGACGAACAGGTCCGGGCCGAACACCAGCTCGACGCCCATGTGCCGGGCCAGGAAGCTGTGCTCGAAGTACGCCGAGTTGTACTGCCCCGGCGACAGCACCACCACGCACGGCGGCGCCCCGGCGCCCGCCGGCGCCACCGACGCCAGCGCGTCGCGCAGGCGGTGCGGGTAGTCCTCGACGCGCTTCACCCGAATGTCCTGGAACAGCTGCGGGAATACCTTCTTCATCACCGCCCGGTTTTCGAGCACGTAGCTCACGCCGCTCGGCGTCCGCCCGTTGTCTTCGAGGACGACGAAGTTCCCGGCCGCGTCGCGGATCAGGTCCGTCCCGCAGATGTGGACGTACACCCCGCCCGGCGGCGTGAACCCGACCATCTCCTTGCGGAACCCCTTCGACCCGAGCGCCAGGTCTTCCGGAACGACCTTCTCTTTGATGATGCGCTGGTCGTGGTAGACGTCGTGCAGGAACAGGTTGAGCGTCTTGATGCGCTGCACGAGGCCGGCTTCGAGCTTGGCCCACTCGACAGCCGGGATCGGCCGCGGGATCAGGTCGAACGGGAAGATCTTCTCGACGCCGCGGCGGTCGGCGTAGACGCTGAACGTGATCCCCTGGTTGACGAACGCGAGGTCGGCGCTCGTCCGCCGGCCGAGGAACTCGGACACGTGCAGCCGGCCGAGACGCTCGACGAGGCCACAGCAGTGGTCGTGCGGGTCGCCGCCGCGGCCGAAAAGCTCGTCCCAGGCGGACGGGTGGAGGCGGTAACCGTCGAAGAGGTACGGACCCACCGTTTGGTGCTCGGCGCCGTTAATTGAAAAGGCCGCCCGGGTCGTCGGAGAGGAAGTGAGGGGCATGAGTCGGTTTCCGCTTGCCACGCGGGCGGGCACCCATGCACAGACAGTCGGCACAGGTGCTTGCGAGTCCCGCAACGGACCGGAATATCAGTCGTTGTGATCAGAAACGCAACTCGGGCGCCGTTCGCTTCGCTGCCGCAAAATCCCTCACTCCCGTGACGCCGAACAAGATCGGCTTACGGCCCGTCACTCCAACATAGTTCGTGCGGTTGATTCATGGTTTTTGGGACTGGGGGTGTCGCTCTCCCGCAACCCGTGAGAGCCACCTACGTGTCACGGCTCGACCGATTCGCCGTTCGCCCCGACGCGGACGACGCGGATGGTCGGGTAGAGCGGCCCGCCCTCGATCGGGTGGCCGGCGAGGATGACGACGCGCTCGCCGGGCCGCACAGTGCCCGCCGCGAAGGCGGTACCGGGTCGGTCGGCGCGACCGCAACCACCCGCGCCCACGGCCGGCGGCGGGTGATGAGCCGCGCCGTGCGGCCGGAGAGTGTCGGGATGACGATCGCGGCCGCTTCCACTTCCCCCGCCAACTCGCACGCCGCCTGCGCGATCGGGTCGTCGATCCCACCGGAGGGGCGGTTGAAGTGGCACCCGATCGACTGCCCGCTGTCGCGCAGGTGCGATTCCGTTTCGACCGCGATCCGGGCCATGCACGATACGGCTTCCACCGGGAACTTCCCGACCGCCGTCTCGCCCGAGAGCATGACCGCGTCGGTGCCGTCGAAGATGGCGTTGGCCACGTCGCTCGCCTCGGCGCGGGTCGGGCGCGGGCTCTCGCGCATCGAGTCGAGCATGTCGGTGGCGGTGATGACCGGCTTCCCGGCGGCCCGGCACTCGGCGATCAACATCTTCTGGATCGTCGGCACCCGCTCCAGCGCCATCTCGACACCGAGGTCGCCGCGGGCGACCATCACCCCGTCGAACGCGGCGACGATCGCCGTCGCCCGGCCGACCGCCTCCGGGCGCTCGACCTTGGCGATGACCGGTGCCCGCATCCCGACCGCGGCGAGCGCCGCCCGCACCTCACCGGCAGCCTCCGGCCCGCGCACGAACGACAGCGCCACCCAATCGACGCCGGCCCGCGCGGCGACCGCGAGCGCCGCGCGGTCGCGGTCGGTGACGGCGGCGATGGAGAGCGGCGTGTCGGGGAGGTTGAGCCCCTTGTTCGGCTTGAGTGTGCCGCCGATTACCACCCGCGCCAGGAGCCGCCCGCCGTGCGTGGTGCCGGCGTCGAGCTGGAGGCGGCCGTCGTCGAGGAGCATCCGCTGGCCGGGCCGCACGTCGGAGAGCACCTCCGGCTCGGTGAGCACGAGGTCGTCCGCGTGGACCGGCGAGTCGGACAGGCTGAAACTGAGCTCGGCGCCTGGCACGAGCTCCCGCGCTGCGGCGATCCTGATGCGGAGCTTCGGGCCGGGGAGGTCGGCGAGGACGGCGGCAAACCTCCCGACCCTGCGGGCGGCGTCGCGGAACCGGGCGACGCGGCCGAGGTGCTCGTCGGCGGCGCCGTGCGAGAAGTTCACCCGCGCCACGTCGACGCCGGCCCGCAGCACCGCTTCGAGCACGGCCGGGTCGTCGGTCGCCGGCCCGAGGGTGGCGACGATCTTGGTCCGCCGGGGGGTCGGGGACATGGGCACGCTGCTCCGGTAGGATGGGACCGCCGCGGGGGAGTGTATGGCGACGGGCGGGCGGGTTCAATCGATCGCACTCGCTGCGCTGACCGCGGCGCTAGGCCGGCACGGTATCCTTGCGTTGATTGAACCGCCGGGCGAAAATCTGACGCACCCGGCGATCCGCGCGACGGCCTGGTTGGCGGTGGCGGCGTGGGCACTCGGCTGGCCGCGGGCGTGGCGCGGTGTTGGCGCGGCGGTGTGGCTGTGGGGCGCTCTGGCGGCGGTGTTCCACGTCGCGGTGGCGATGCACACCGGCCATACGTGGTCGCACGCCGCCGCGGTCCGACACACGGAGGAGGTGTCGGGCGTGGGGGCGGGGGTGTGGGTGAACTACGCCTTCGTCGCGGTGTGGCTCGCTGACGCGACGTGGCTCGCGGCGTCAGCGGCGAGCTACCGGCGCCGGCCGCGCGGGGTGGCGTGGGCCGTCCACGGGTTCCTGGCGTTCGTGGTCGTGAACGCGGCGGTGATCTTTGCTGCGGACTGGCGAGTCGGACTGATGTGGGCGGTGATGATCCCGCTCGTCTCGCTGTGGACGCGGGAAAATGGCGAACGGCCGGCGTGAGCCGGCTGGTCGCTGGTACAGCGCCGGCCGTTCGCCGAGGCGACATTACGCCGTCGGTGCGGCGGGGGCCGGCGCCGGGGCGGCGGGCTTCTTCTCGTTCAGGCGGACCTTCTGCTCGCCTTCCTTGAGCAGTTCGATGATCGCCGTGTGCCCGCCGTCGCCGAGGCGGCGGTAGTGCTGCTTGATGATCCGCGTGTACCCGCCCGGCCGCTCCTTGTAGCGCGGGCCGATGTCGCGGAACAGCTTCTTGAGGATCGTGTCCCCTTCGACCGCATCATCCTTCTTGTCGTACACGCCGGTGCCGTGGGTCGGCCCGAGCACCGCGGCCGCCTGCCGGCGCAGGTGCAGAGCCTTCACCCGGGCGACCTTGTCGCCTTCGGGGGCAGCGGCGGTGATGACCGCGGCCTTCTTGGCCAGCGTGATGAGCTTCTCGACGTAGGGCCGCAGCGCCTTCGCCTTCGGGAGCGTGGTGACGATCCGCTCGTGCGTGATGAGCGCCCGCGCGAGGTTGCGGAACAGGGCTTCGCGGTGTGCCGGGGTGCGGCTGAAGTGCTTCCCGGCCTGACGGTGGCGCATAGTTAGGTGCCTCGTGGCGTGTGACCGCACCGGCCCGTGCCAAGGTAGCCGGCGGGTGCGAATGACGAATGACGAATGACCCCCAATGACGAAAATCTACCGGTCGACGCAGTCCTTCGTCGTTGGTGGGTCATTCGTCATTCGTCATTCCGCGGTAAGGGGGCGAATGCCCCCGCCAACCCCGCCCTAGCGGCGGGTCGGGAGCTTCATCCCGAGCGACAGGCCGCGCTCCTGGAGCTTGGCCTTCACCTCGCGCAGGGTCGTCTCGCCGAAGTTACGAACCTCGAGCAGTTCGTCTTCGGCCCGCATCACCAGCTCCCGGACGGTGGTGATGCCTTCGGTTTCGAGACAGTTCGTCGCCCGCACCGAGAGTTCCAGCTCGGCGAGGCTCATGTTCAGCTTGCGCTCGAGTTCGGCGTCGCCGGCTTCTCGCTGCGGGCTGCCGCCCACCTCGATGGCCTCGTCCAGCGGCACCTCCGGCCCCGGCTCGGTGTACTGCACGAACGGGTTCAGGTGCTTCCGCAGGATCTTCGCCGCCTCGACGAGGGCCATCTGCGGGCCTACGGTGCCGTTCGTCCAGATCTCGATGACGAGGCGGTCGTAGTTCGTCTTCTGGCCGACGCGAGTCTCCTCGATGTCGTACTTCACCCGCACGACCGGGGAGAACGAGCTGTCCACCGGGATGACGCCGATCTCGCGTTCCTTGCCGGCGTTCTCGTCGGCGGTCTTGTACCCGCGGCCGTTCTCGACCGTCATCTCGACGCCGAACGGTACGTCGGCGGTGAGCGTCGCCAGGTGGTGCTCGGGGTTGATGATCTGCACCGTCTCGTCGTGCTGGATGTCCACCCCGCGGACGACCCCGGCCTCGTGCTTCTGGATGCGCACCACCTTCGGCTGGTCGCTGACGTTCTTGACGACCAGGCTCTTCACGTTCAGCAGGATGTCGGTCACGTCCTCGACGACGCCGTTGATCGTCGAGATCTCGTGCTGCACGCCCTGGATCTTGACCCGCGTGACCGCCGAGCCTTCGAGGCTTGACAGCAGGATGCGCCGCAGGGAGTTCCCGAGCGTCATCCCGAACCCGCGCTCGAACGGCTCGATGTAGAACTTGCCGTAGGTGTCGGTGAGCGTCGCCCGGTCCGAGGTCACCCGGTTCGGCAGCTCGAGCCCGCGCCAGCGTACCCGCATCGGTCGTCCTCCGGCCGTCGGCTTGCCGCCCCCGCCGGCCCCGCGACCGGGACGGTGAGGACGAGCCAGACGGCAATCAGTTGTCGGTTGTCAGTTGCCAGCTGCCAGTTGGGCAACTGACGATCGCCCCGCCGGTCGCAGCGGCGGGGCGGTGCTCCGGCAGATCAGCCTCAGATGTCCGACTGACAACTGAGAACTGTCAGATACCAATCCCCGCGTTAACGGGTTGCGATTTCGATGATGAGCTGCTCGCGGATCATGTCGATCCGCTCGTCCACGTCGGCCCGGCTCGGGAGGCGGGTCATCGACCCCTCGGGGGCGTCGCTGTTGTTCGTCACGACCAGGAAGTCGGGGACGCGGACGAGGTTCTTCTGGAGTCCCTCGCGGGCCATCTTCAGGCTGCGGTCGTTGGCCTTCACCTTGATCACGTCGCCCGGCTTCACCAGCATGCTCGGGATGTCGCACTTGCGGCCGTTGACCAGCACGTGGCCGTGCGCCACCATCTGCCGGGCGGTGCCGCGGCAGCCGGCGAACCCGAGGCGGTGAACGACGTTATCCAGGCGCCGTTCGAGAATCGAGAGCAACTGCTCGCCGGTGTTCTCGGGCGACCGGGTGGCGAGCTGGTAGTAGCGGCGGAACTGTGCCTCCAGCACGCCGTAGAACCGCTTGAGCTTCTGCTTCTCGCGGAGGCGGATGCCGTACTCGGAGGTCTTACCGCGGCGGGCGCCGTGCATACCGGGTGGCAGGGCCTCGCGGTCGATCGGGCACTTCGGGCCGAAGCATCGCTCCGCCTTCAGGTAGAGCTTCATCTGCTCCCGGCGGCACATCTTGCAAACAGGATCAGTGTTACGAGCCATGTGAGAGTCGAAACTCGGAGCCAGGGGTCGATAGGCCCGACAAAGCGGACCGTGCGATGTCGTCTGGTCGGAAACCCGGCGAACCCCAGAGTCGGCCCGGGTGACCGTTTAACGCCGCCTGCGGCGTTGCGCCGGGCGCAACGCCGCAGGCGGCGTTAAACGACGACTGAAGGACGGCTTACACTCGCCGCTTCTTGGGCGGGCGGCAGCCGTTGTGCGGGAGCGGGGTCACGTCTTCGATTGCCTTGACGTTAAGGCCCGACGCCTGGAGGGCGGTGATCGCCGACTCGCGACCAGCGCCCGGCCCTTTGACGCGAACCTCGACTTCCTTGACGCCGAACTTCGACGCTTTGGACGCGCATTCCTCGGCGGCGCGCTGGGCGGCGAACGGGGTACTCTTACGGCTCCCCTTGAACCCCACCGTACCGGCCGACGCGTTGCACAGCACGTCGCCGTTCGTGTCGGTAATGGTCACGATCGTATTGTTGAACGTGCTCTGCACGTGGGCAACCCCACGCGACACATTACGACGGGCTTTCTTCTTCTTGCTCTTGGCCATGGCTAGGAGTCACTAGTTGTCAGTGTTCAGTTTTAGTCGAACCGGGTCAGGCGATCAGTTTTGCCGCAGCCGGGTACGCCCAGCCAACAAGTGACAACTGATCACTGACAACCCCGACGGTTACTTGTCCTTCACGCCCTTCTTCCCGGCGACCGTCTTGCGCGGCCCCTTCCGGGTGCGGGCGTTGGTCTTCGACCGCTGACCGCGGACCGGGAGGTTCTTCCGGTGCCGCTCGCCGCGGTAGCTCTTGATCTCCTTGAGCCGGGTAATGTTCCCGGCCTCGAACCGCCGCAGTGGCCCCTCGACGAGGTAGTCGCGGTCGAGGAGCGCGGCGATGCGGGCGACCTCGTCGTCGCTCAACTCCTTCGCGCGGCGCTGCGGGTCGATGTTGAGCTTCCCACAGACCTCGAGCGACGTGGTCGGCCCGAGCCCGCGGATGTACCGCAGGGAGATGTGGGTCGGCTTGTCCGGCGGGATGTCAACGCCTTGGATACGGGGCATGGCTCGCTTCGCTCGGTTACCAGTTGTCAGTTTTCGATTTTCAGTCGGCACTCGTCAGCCGCCCGGTCGTCAGTGCGGGGCATCTCCGTCCCCGGCGCAACAGACAACTGACAACTTTCAGCCCTGCCGCTGCTTATGCCGGGGGTCTTCGCAGATCACGCGGACGATCCCCTTCCGCTTGATCAGCTTGCATTTTTCGCACATCCGCCGGACGCTCGCTCGCACCTTCATGACACACCTGTTCCGAAAACACCGCCGAGTGCCGGTAAACACTCAGAGTAGATACCGATACCGGGCGGGCAAGAGCGCCGGGGTGAATTCTACGCAGTCAGACGGTCGTCGGCGAAGTCGTCGAAGCCGGTTCATCCTCGTCACCGGTCACAATCACCACGCCGCCGGCGGTCAGGGCGAGGGTGTGCTCGACGTGGACGCTCGGCATCCGGTCTCGCGTCACCACCGTCCACGTGTCGGAGAGCGTGTCCACTTCGCCCTTCCGCATGTTCACCATCGGCTCGACCGCCAGCGTCAGACCCGGCTCGAGCTTGAAGTCCTGCTTGCGGGTCTCGCGGTCTACGTAGTTCGGCACCTGCGGGTTCTCGTGCATCACCCGCCCGATGCCGTGGCCGACGTAGCTCGTCACCACGCTGAACCCGGCCTGCTCGACGTGACGCTGCATCTCGCTCGCCACCTGGGTCCACCACTTCCGCTTGGGAAGCAGGTCGATGGCGAGCTGCAACGTCTCCTCGGCGACCTTCACCAGCCTCGCCTTCTCCGGCGACACCTGCCCGATCGAGAGGGTGATCGCCCGGTCGGCGCACCACCCGTTGAGCTTGCAAGCGGTGTCCACCTTGAGGAGGTCGCCATCCTTGAGCACCCGGTTCCCGGGGATGCCGTGGACGACCTGCTCGTTCACGCTGAGACACGTCACCGCCGGGAACGGGGTCTTCCCGGGGTACCCCTTGAACAGCGGGATCGCGCCGTGCTCGGCGTAAAACTTCTCGACGGCCTGGTCGATCTCGATCGTCTTTACGCCCGGCCTGGCGAGATCGCGGCAGATCTTCAGCGCCCGGGACACCAGTTTCCCGGCCTCCCGCATCAGCCCGATCTCGCGGGCCGACTTCAGCTCCGGCGGCCGGTTCGTGTTCTGTCGGAGCATCACTCGTACCCCACTCCCGGGCGTCAGTCGTCGGTCAGCCCGGCGTAGTTCCGCATGACCAAGTGACTGTTAATCTTCTGCACCAGGTCAAGGGCCACGCTGATGACGATGAGCAGGCCGGTGCCGCCGTAGAAGCTCGCCACCACCGGGTCGATCTCGAGCTCGCTCGACACGATGTTCGGGATGATGGCGATGACCGCTAGGAACGCTGCCCCGACGTAGGTGATCCGCATCAGCACCCGCTCGAGGTAGTCGGCGGTGCGCTTCCCGGGCCGGTAGCCGGGGATGAAGCTGCCGTAGTCCTTGAGGTTGTCGGCAATTTCTTTCGGGTTGAACGTGATCGCCACCCAGAAGTAGCAGAACACGTAAATCATCACGATGTACAGGATGTTGTAGAGCCAGCCGCGGTGGTTCTGGAAGGTCTGAGCGAGACTGACCGCCCACGATGCTTCCGTCAGGTTGCCGATCACGCTGAAGAGGAACCACGGCAGGATGAGCAGCGTGCTGGCGAAGATGACGGGCATGACGCCGGCCGCGTTCACCTTCATCGGCAGGAACTGCCGCGTCCCGCCGTACACCCGCCGGCCGCGCACGTGCTTGGCGCTCTGCGTCGGAATGCGGCGTTGTGCCTTCGTCATGGCGATGACGCCGACCACGACTGCGAGGAACAGAAACATCAGCACCACCAACTTCTCGAAGCTCACGTCACCGGTCGCCGCCCCGAGCGTAAACAGCGACTCCTTCACCTTCCCGGTGGTAGTGTCGAAGATCAGCTTGCCGGTTGCGTCGGGCAGCCGGGCCACGATCCCGGCCATGATGATGAGGCTGATGCCGTTGCCGATACCGTACTCGTCGATCTGCTCGCCGAGCCACATCAGGAACACGGTGCCGGCCGTCATCGTCACGATCGCGGAGAAGCCGAACCAGTAGAGGTTGAAGCCCTCGGCGTAGGTTGCCGGGGCGAGCCCCATCCCCTCCATGCCTTCGGGCCGCATGATGGTCTGGACGAAGATCAGCGACTGGACGGCGCAAATCGGCACCGTCAGGTAGCGAGTGATCTCGTTGAGCTTCTTCCGTCCGCTCTCACCCTCTTTGCGGAGTCGCTCCAGCGACGGCACCACTCCGCTCGCCAGGAGCTGGATGATGATCGATGCCGAGATGTACGGCATGATGCCGAGGGCGAAGATGCACGCCTGCGAGAGGTTGCCGCCGGAGAACAGCGACACGAAGCCCATCACCTGTCCGAGCGCCCCGGACTGGGCCTGTTGCATCTTCTCGGCCATCTTCACGTGGTCGATCATCGGGAGCGGGACGTAGTACCCGATCCGATAGACCGCCAGGAAGATGAGGGTGATGAAGATCTTCTTCCGCAGCTCGGGGATCTTGAAGATCGTGACCAGGTGGTTCATGGCTCCCTCCGAGCGCCGCCGGGGCAACGGGGCCGGCGCCGGTCCCCGACACGAGCAAAGCCGCCGCCGCCCGGGAAACGGACGGGTGGCGGCCCGATTCTCTCCGCGCTGCCGTCCGAACTAGCTCGCCGCCTTCGGCGGACGCGGCTTGGTCTTGTTCTTGACCGGCTTCTTCGGTGGCGGAATCAGCGTCGCGGTGCCGCCGGCCTTCTCGATCTTCTCCTTCGCGGACTTGGAGAAGTGGTCGGCCTTCACGGTTAGCTTGAGCGAGAACTCGCCGTCACCGAGGACGCGGACGCCCTCGCAGCTCGACGGGACAAGCTTTTTCGCCTTGAGGGCGTCGAGGTCGACAGCCGTGCCGGCAACGAAGACGTCGAGGTCGCCGACGTTGACGACCGCGTGGTCCTTCTGGAACCGGGCGTTGTTGAACCCGCGCTTCGGGAAACGGCGGTAGAGCGGCATCTGGCCGCCCTCGAACAGCCCGCCCGGGAGCCGGGCACCGGCGCTCGAGTACTGGCCCTTCATGCCGAGGCCGCCGGTCTTGCCGTGGCCCGAGCCGATACCGCGGCCGACGCGGCGCTTGAGCTGCCGCTTCTGGACGCCGCTGTGGACTGCGTTCAGGTCCATTAGATCGCCACCCCCCGCAGCGCCGCGACTTCCTCGCGGGTCCGCAGTTGCTGGAGCCCGTTGATGGTGGCCTTCACCAGGTTCATCGGGTTGGTGCTCCCGTGAACTTTGGTGAGGATGTTCGTGACACCAGCCGCCTGGAGCACCTCGCGGACGCCCGGCCCGGCCTTCACGCCGGTACCAGGCCCGGCCGGCACCATGATGACCTTGCTCGCCCCGAACTTGCCGATTACCCGGTGCGGGATGGTGCTGCCGCGGAGCGACACCTTCTTCGACCGGTTGACGTTGGCCTCGCCCTCCTTGATCCCCTTCTCGACCGACGGCGGCACCTCGTTGGCCTTGCCGTAGCCGTAGGAGACGCGGCCGCGCTTGTCACCGACGACCACCAGAGCGTTGAAGCTGAACCGGCGGCCGCCCTTGACGACGCACGCCGACCGCTTGATCTTCACCACGAAATCAACCAGGGCGTTGTCCCGCGAGTCGCGGTCGCCACGGTCACGGTCGCGGGCCATATGGGTTCCTCATTCGGGCGCCGGGCGGGCGCCGCGGCTGACGGTGCGTAGGTTACTTCTTGTCCTTCTTGGGGGCATCGCCCTTCGGCTTGCCTTCGCCCTTCGGCTTGGCTTCCTTGGCCGGCTTCTTCTCGGGCTCGGCCGCGGCAGCCTTCTCTTTGTGGACCGGTGCCTCAAGGCTGGTGCAAACCAGCCCGGCCTCGGTGGCGGCGCGGGCGAGGGCGGCGATGCGGCCGTGGAAGCGGTACGCCCCGCGGTCGAACGCGGCGACGGTGATCCCCTTCTCCTTGGCCTTCTCGGCAATCTTCTTCCCGACCTCGGCGGCGGCCGAGACGTTCCCGCCGTGCTTCAGCCCGGCGGTCTTGCCGGTGCTGCCGGCGGCCGCGAGGGTGACGCCGTTCAGGTCGTCGATCAGCTGGGCGTAGATGTGCAGGTTGCTGCGGAACACGCTCAGCCGGGGCTTGGCCGGGGTGCCGTAGATCGCCTTCCGCACGCGGAACCGCCGCCGCTCCGCCCGCTTCGCCTTGAGTTTCTGTGCGTCCATCGTGCTTCGTCCTTAGTCCGTCGTCCGCCGTCATTCGGGGACGAAACCCGGCCGCTGCGATACCACCCCGTCGGCCCGTCGAGGGACGAAGGACGGGGGACGAATGACGACCGTTACTTACCGGCGGCGAACGACTTCCCTTCCTTGCGACGAACAACTTCGTTCTCGTACCGGATGCCCTTCCCCTTGTACGGTTCGGGCTTCCGGCTGGCGCGGATCTCGGCGGCGAACTGGCCGACGACCTGCTTGTCGGTCCCGCTCACCACGATCGTGGTCGGGTCGGGGACGGCGACGGTCACGCCGGGCGGCGGCTCATGGACGATCCGGTTGGCGAACCCGACCGTGAGCTCGACCCCTTTCCCCTTCGCCGCGGCCTGAAAGCCGACGCCCTCGATCTTCAGCTTCTTCTCGTACCCCTTCGTGACACCGACCACCATATTATTGACCAGCGCCCGGGTGAGCCCGTGCAGCGCCCGGTTCTGCCGCTCATCGTTCGGGCGGGTCACAGTGACCTGCTTCCCGTCCGACGCCACCGCGATGCTCTCGTGGTGGGTGAACTCCAGCTTCCCCTTCGGCCCCTCGACCTTGATAAGCCGGTTGGCGATGTTGACCTTCACGCCGCCGGGGATGGCGATCGGCTGCTTTCCGATACGAGACATTCGCGTGTCCTCCGGGCTTCACCGCGCTCGCAGCACGGGCCGTAGCCCTACAGGGTGTTCAGTTGTCAGCCATCACTCGTCGGCTAGCAAGCCGTGAGCCGGCGCTCGACCGAGGACTGATTCCGGCCTCACCAGATGGTGCAGAGAACCTCGCCGCCAACCTTGTCGCGGCGGGCCTGACGGTCGCTCATCACGCCGCGGCTGGTGCTCAGGATGGCGATCCCGAGACCGTCCAGCACACGCTTGATTTCTTTGTAGCTCTGGTACACCCGGCGGCCGGGGCGGCTGTACCGCGCCAGGTGGCGGATGACCTTCTCACCGTCCGGGCCGTACTTCAGGAATACCTGGAGGACGACGTGCGGCTCGCCGAGTGACTGGACCTCGGCGAAGTCCTTCGCGCCGGTCTCGGCGTTGATGCTGTACTTGCCGGTGCGGTAGCCGAGGACGAAGCCCTCTTCCAGCAGCACCTTGGCGACGGCAACCTTAAGCTTGGTGGCCGGCATCTCGACGAACGGCCGCTCGATCTCGTTGGCGTTGCGGATGCGCGTCAGCATGTCCGCGATCGGGTCGGTCATCATGAGCGTGTCCTCCCTTTCGCGTGGTTACCAGGACGCCTTGCGGACGCCGGGAATGAGCCCACTCGACGCCAGGTTGCGGAAGCAGATGCGGCAGATGCCGAACTTGC
>JAFKFQ010000613.1 GCA_017308215.1 bacterium
CCGCACCACCACCCGCGCCGCCGGCGCTGACCCGCCGGTCGTCCGGGCCGGTTAGGCCGGGGCGCGAGCCCCGGAGAGAACGACGACGCGCCGAGTACCACCGGGGCTCGCGGCCCGGCCTAACCACCCGAACCACGCTCGCTCAAGTCCCCCGACCAATACGACCGATACCACCCGGAGATTCCGCCGGGAGGGTCGGTCATGCGCATACGGTCACTCGTCGCCGGGCTCGCGGTCGTCCTCTCCGCCGACCCCGGCGCGACCCAGCCTGCCCCGCCGCGCACGCCGGCGCCGCCACTCGGCCCGTCGCGGCCGATCGTGTTCCCGGCACCGCTCGCCCAGCCCGCCCCGGTTTCGCCCGGTGTTCCGCTCACCGCGCCACTGCCGGTCGCCCCGCCGGCCGTGGTCGCCCCGCCGACGGAGCTCGCCCCGCTTCCGTACCCCGAGAACCTGGCTCCGATCGACGCCGGGCTCCTCAGCGCCCGCCCCACCGTGACCGGGTGGCAGGTGGCGCTCGGCCAGCGGGTGTTCCGCGAGCTCGGCACGGACGAACAGGGGGCAAAGGACCTGGTCCGCGTACTCCGCGAGCTGCGCCCGACCGACTGGTGCGTCATCGGCACCGGGCGGCCGGTCGTCGAGTACGGGCTCCAGAACGGCAAGGTGCCGACGGTGAGCGGGTTCCCGCGCTCGACGACGCCGATCGACCTCCAGACCGTGCGCGTGGACACGATCCGCGGCGTGTGGGTGGTGCGCGACGACGCCTCCATCCACTTCAATTGCGGGCTCAACCGACCGGACGCCGAGCAGGTGGTGGCGGTCATCCGGCGGTACGGGTTCAACCGCGTCGGGCGGGTCGGCGCGAACCCGAACAACCCGGCGATGGCGTACCTGTACGCGACGCTCGCCGGCGACGGCGGTGGAGCCGTGAACCCGCTCGCCGCCGCCGTCGCCGAGCAGAGCCTGACGCGCGTCGGCATCCCGGTGCCGGGCGTCGGCTACTTCGGCGAGCTGGTGCGGATCGACCCGCGCCGGACCGTCGCGCGGAAGGACGGGTCGGAGTGGCTGGTGGCGGCCGGCGATGAGGTGTTGGCGAAGTTCGGCCCGGCGGAGTTCACGGCGCGGGACGCGGCGCGGGTGGTGCAGGAGGGGCGGTTCACCGAATTCTGCCGGGCCGGCGGGCAGACGTTCTTCCTGGTGAACGGCAAGGCGCCGACGCGGGTGCCGTTCTCCACGGTCGTCCGCCACTTCGACCCGACCGCGCTGCGGGCCGGGTCGTACGGGACGCGCTGGGCGGTGACCGAGAACGGCCGCCACCTGTTCGACGCCGCCGACCAGGCCGAGGCCGAGGGGCTGGTACGTCTGGTGCGGCACTTCGGGTTCGACACCGTGTGCCAGGTCGGCACCCCGCCGCGCGCCGGGCTGAGCTTCCTGGCGAAAAGCCGGTAGCGGGCGGTCGAGACCGTGGGACTCTGGGACGGGGGACCGTGGGACGAAACGCGAACACTCTGTCAGCGTGATTCCCCCCCCGTCCCAGAGTCCCCCCGTCCCAGGGTCCCCACTACCGCCACCGCCTTCCCACCAGCGCGGGTGAGCATCACGTGCCGGTGCCCCGCACCGTCGCCGAGCTTCAGCGCCTTGCGGAACGCCTCCGCGTCCACGTCGAGCGCCCGCTTCAGGATCGTCACCCGGCCGACGCCCGCGGCGCGCAGGTGCTCGCGCAGCTTCTTCGCGTCGGCCGCGGCGACGTGCTCCACGCGGTACACGTCGGCGAACGGCGACGCCCCCGCCTCCGCCCCCGTCAACACGGCGACGCCCGGCTCCACTGGCGCCGCCCGCAGCCGGGCCGCCAGCACGCCGACCAGATCGGCGCGCACGACCGCCGGGTTCGGGTCGAAGAGGTAGTCGCCGACCGGCACCGCGAACGGCAGTTCCTCATCTGTGTCGGCGGCGAGCGCGTGCGGCCCGGGGAGGACCGTGGCGCGACGGGCGGCGGTGCGGAGCGGGCCGAACCACAGCACGCACTCCTTTAGTTCGCCGTCGGCCGAGACGAACTCCGCCTCCGCGTCGAACCGTGCGAGCGCCTCGCGCGGCACGCCGGGCGCGATCTTCGCCGCGAGCGGGAAGCCCGCCGGAAACCGCGCGAGCAGTGCCGACAGCGGTGGCTGGGCGCGGTGCCCGCCGGG
>JAFKFQ010000176.1 GCA_017308215.1 bacterium
GGGCGACCAGCCCGAGGATGGCCGGGAGCGGGTGGATCTGGCCGTGCCTGCCGCGGGGGTCGGGGAGCGTCGCGAGGATGTCGAACAGGGTGGGGGCGGGGACCGCGTTCGCCATCTCGCGCTCGCAACCGAGCACGGGTTGCCCGGTGCACCCCGCCTCACCACCTCACACAAGATGAATCACGGAATGGCCCTGCACAACCGGGGTGACGGCCGGGGCGTGCGGGCGGGGTATAATCGGGGCATGGACACCGCCCCCGTGCCCGACCTGCCGGCCCTCGTCCGCCGCGGCCAGACCTACGCCCGCCGCGGTGAGTACGACCGCGCCGCCGAGGTGTTCGCCGGGGCGATCGACCTCGACCCGGCCGACCCGGAGCTGTACTTCCTCCGCGGGAACGTCCACGCCGCCGCCGGCGACCACGCCGCCGCCGTCGCCGACTTCACCCGCGCCGCCGAGCTGCGCCCCGACTACGCGGCCGCGTACCACAACCGCGCCACCGCCCGCGCCGAGGCCGGGGAGCTGCACGCGGCCATCGCCGACTACGACCGCGCCGCCGAACTCGCCCCCGACGACCCCGACCCGCTCAACGGCCGCGGCGCCGCCCGCAGCCGGCTCCGCGAGTACGAGGCCGCGCTCGCCGACTTCGCCGCCGCGCTCGCGCTGTCGCCGGACCTGTTCCGGGCGCTGTTCAACCGGGCCAACGCCCTGTCGTCACTCGACCGCCACGCCGAGGCGGTGGCCGACTACGACGCCGCCATCCGCCTCAACGCCCGGCACACACGGGCCTACGTGTACCGGGCGCTGTCGCTGGAGGAACTCGGCCGCGGCGACGAGGCGATGGCCGACCTGGCGACCGCCCTGCGGCTGAACCCGACCGGCCCCGACGCCTTCTGGCACCGCGGCCGCCTGTGGGCGGGGCGCGACGAGCCCGGGAGGGCGATCGCCGACTTCACCTGGGTCGTCCGCCTCGACCCGACGAACGCGGCGGCGTTCAACCTCCGCGGGGTGGCGCACGCCGAGCTCGGCGACCACGCGGCGGCCGCCGCGGACTTCTCGGAGGCGGTGAAGCTCGACCCGACCGACGTGGCGCCAGTCTTCAACCGCGGCATGTCGAAGGCCCGGCTGCGCGACCAGGCGGGCGCCGTCGCAGACTTCACGCGCGCGGCCGAGCTCGCCCCCGACGACCCGGCGGCGTTCGTGCAGCGCGGCTACGTGTTCCACGAGCTCGGCGACCACACGAAGGCGGAGGCAGACTTCGGCGAGGCGATCCGGCTGAACCCCGACAACCCGCGCCCCTACGTCGCCCGCGCCGTCACGCGCCGGCGGTCCGGCGACCTGGCCGGCGCCCTCGCCGACGTCACCGCCGCGGCCGAGCGCGACCCGGCGGCGGTCGGGCCGCTGAACCTCCGCGGCGCGATTCGCGCGCAACTCGGCGACCACGCCGGCGCGCTGGCCGACCACCTCGCGGCGCGCGACCGCAACCCGGACGACCCGGCGACGCTGAACGTGCTAGCGTGGCTGCGGGCGACGTGCCCGGCGGACGCGGTGCGGGACGGCGCCGCCGCCGTGGCAGACGCGACCCGGGCGTGCGAACTCACCGGCTACCGCGTCGCGTCGTACCTCGACACGCTGGCCGCGGCGCTGGCGGAGTCGGGCGACTTTGAGACGGCGGTGAAGCGCCAGGAGCAGGCGATCGAGCTGGCCCCGACCGATCAGCAGCCCGACTACGCCACCCGCCGCGACGCCTACGCCGCCGGCCGCCCCCACCGCGACACCGAAGGCGAACCCGTCACGGGCGGGTGAACGACGGAGCTATTCGCCCGGGTCGCCGTATGCGTCGCGCCACATCTCCGTAGCTGCGCCGAAGTGGGCTGCCAGGTTGTGGTACAACGCGACGATCAGGAAGTACGCGGAGACGACTCCTGCGATCACGACCGTCGCGGTGAGCGCGGTTGCCGCCCGGTGGGTTCGCCCCGCTTCGGCCAGCAGCACGAGCGCTGTCCCACCGAGTGCGACCGAGCAGAGCAGGTAACACAGCCGGTTGCGCGCCGCCCGGGCGTGCCGCCGCGGGTAGCCCGGGCCGAGTTCTCGGCCCAGCGCCGCGAAGTACAGCGTGAACACGATTTCCCCGAGGACGGCAAGGACCACCGCACCCGTCAGCAGCGCGAGCAGTCGCGCGTTCTCCGGGGACGGCGTCACGTGAAACGTGGGTGTTGGTGTCGCCGTCAGTAGGTGCGCACCGAGGAATCCGGCGGCGAGCGGCCCCGCGGCGCCGAGCCGAGCGGCGATCGCCCCGCCGACCCCGCGCGGAAGCCGGCCCACAACCCACCGCCCCACCCCGCACACCGCGAGGCCGCTGACAAGGGCGACGCGGGTCCAGCCCGTGCCCCCGGACTCGCCCGCGCCGGGCGCGTTGGCAACCGCGAGGGCGAGACACCCGCAGACCGCCGCGACGAACATCCCCACGCCGGACAGCACCACCCCGACGATCGCAACCGACCAGCCGACCCGTCGGGCTGTACGGTAACGTGGCGGTTGCGATTCACCACGCCGGTCGGGCGTTGGATCGAAGCGAGACGTCCTCGTCGCGGCGACCGTCGCCAGCGTCTCGCGCGTGACGGCATCCCGCCCGGCCTCGGGGTCGAAGCGGTGCCGGCACACCGGGCAACCGACCGGTTTGGTCCTGCCGTAGGACACGCCCATCCGAACCCCGCACGCCGGGCAGGCCAGCACTTCTTTCTCTGTCGGGGCCGTGACGGGTTCCGGTTCCCGGGATTCGTCCTCTTCCGGTTGCCGCTCCACCTCACCGGCGAGCTCGTCACCGGCGGCAGCGACCGCCTCGACCGGCTCGCCGACAACCACCTCACCGACAACCACCTCACCGTCCCCCGGCCGGCTGCTCAGGTAGGCCGCGAGGTCGTCGGCCAGTGCCCGCGCCGACGCATACCGGGCCGTCGCGGCCTTCGCCATCGCCTTCGCGCAGATCGCGTCGAGCCACGGGTCGAGGTCGGGTCGTAGCGCCAACGCAGACGGGGGCAACTCCTGGGCGACCTTCCAAAGGAGTTCGTACACGGTCCCGCGGAACGGCGGGCCGCCGGTCAGCATCTCATACAGGATGACCCCACGGGTGTACACGTCCGAGCGCGGCCCGACCTCGTCGTTGCGCCCGGCGGCCTGCTCGGGGGACATGTACGCGAGCGTGCCGAACACCTGCCGCTCGGGCGTGAACGCCGCGTCGCCGGTGACGCGCGCCAGGCCGAAGTCGGTGATGAGCACCTGTCGCCGGGCATCGTCCCAGAGGACGTTCTGTGGCTTCAGGTCGCGGTGGACGACGCCGACCTGGTGTGCCGCTGCCACGCCGAGCGCCAGTTTGCGGACAATGGCAGCGGCATGGGGTAGCGGGAGCAGGGATTTCCGCCGCGCGAGCAGCCCGGCGAGGGTACCGCCCGCGACAAAGTGCATCACGATGAACGGCAGGTCGCCGTCGGTCCCGACGTCGTGGATGGGGCAGACGTTCGGGTGGTGGATGGTCGCGGCGGCGCGCGCCTCGCGCAGGAACCGCTCGCGGACATCCGGCGAGAGGCCGGCGCGGAGCGGAACCTTGATCGCCACCTCGCGCGTGAGCACCGGGTCAAAACCCCGGTACACGCGGCCGAACCCGCCTTCGCCGAGTAATCCGGTCACGCGATACCGGCCAATGACTCCCGGGATGCCGCCGGCCGAGAACGGCCGCTCCCACGCACCCGGCTCTCGCCCCGCCGCCGGCTGGTCGGGCGAACGCGGCGGTGCGTCCTGAGTCCTGTCGGGGTCGGGCATTGGCGGTGGGGCGGGTGGGGCTCAGTGTGGTGCGGCACTCCGTGCCGCGGCGACGTGGGTGCTTCCGCGAACATCCGAAGGCACCAGACAGGAGGCGGCACGGAGTGCCGCACCACACTCCGGGATCAGTCAGCACCCGCGGCCTGGCGGCCGGCGGCAGCCGCGGCGCGGCCGTTCAGCCACAGGGCGGACAGGTACCAGAATGGCAGGAACGCCGCCGCCACGCCCCCGGAGATGAGCAGACCGGCATACACGGCGCCGCCCTCGCGCACGTCACCACGGTCGGCGGCGGTGAGCCCGGCGAGGACGGCGCACACCACCGCCGGCACCACCGCGAGGAGGAGCAGCACGCGGGTCGTCGCGGCGTGGAGGTGGGGGAAGTCGGTCACGCGGCGGGCGAGGCCGATCAGCTGGCGATGGTGGAACCACTCGGCCAGGACCAGCCACCCTAGCCCGAGCGCACACCCTACCTGCCCCACCGTCGCCACCGGGTCGCCCGGGAGCACGCCGCCGTCGTGCCACGCCACCCGCGTGAGGAGTGTGTACCCGCCGGTCAGCCCCGCCGTGCCGATCAGCGTGGCCGCCGCGGCGAGTCGGCCCGCCACGCTGCCGCGCGTTCCCGCCGGCACCACCGCCGCCCGCCACCGTCCGACGCCGGTCATCACCAGCCCGCCGGCCGCGCCGAGCCCGATACCCAGTTGGGCGAGCCAGTAGAGCAGTTGGCTGGGGTGCGGGATGCCGTCGGCCGGGCGGCGCTGGTCCGCCGTGAGCAGCGCGAAGGCGGCGGCGAGGCCCGCGAACAGTCCGGCGAGGATCGCCCCGACCCACGCGACCGTAAGCCCGCCCGCGACCGGGCGCCACTCCGGCTGCGGGCCGCCCTCGGTGCGGTCGTCGTCGAGTTCCGCCAGCGGGAGGGCGTCGCGGACCTTCGAGCCATCGGACCGGCTCGGCCCCGCCGCCCGCGCCGCCGCCTGCCGCCCGGCCGCGACCGAGAACAGGCAGTCGCACATCGGGCACGGCACCGGCTTCGTGCGCGTCGAGCCGATCCGCATCCGCGCCCGGCACCGCGGGCACATCACCACCGCGGACGATCCAGACTCGGCCGGCTTCGGCGGCGGCGGCGGCGCGGCCCGTGGGGGCGTCCGAGGGGTGGGGTCGTCGGTCCGGCTCCGGGTCTGGACGGCGGGCGGGCGGTCCGGCACCCACTTCGGCGGCGCGACCGGCACGGCGGCGCGCGCCTGGCGCGGCGGCGGGTCGGCGACGACCTCGCCGACCGGCAGCTCCTCGTCCCCGTCCATCCCCTTGAGGAACGCCCCAAGGGCGTCGGCGAACGCCTTCGCCGACGGGTAGCGGTTGGCGGGGGTCACCGCCATCGCCTTGAGGCACAGCGCGTCCAGCGCCGGGTCGAGGTCCGGTCGTAGCGCCGATGGCGGGCGCGGCTTCCCCTCCACCGCCTGCACCATGATCTCGTACACGGTGTACACGTCGGACAACGGGCCGACCGCGGTGGTGTCACCACGGGCCTGCTCCGGGGCCATGTAGCTCGGCGTCCCGAGCACGTCGCCCTGCCCCGTCAGCACCGCCTCCCCGCCGACCCGGGCGAGCCCGAAGTCGGTGATGACGACCTGCCGGCGGCTCTCGTCCCAGAGGGCGTTCTGCGGCTTCAGGTCGCGGTGGACGACGCCCTCGGCGTGTGCCGCGGCGACGCCCAGCGCGAGCTGCCGGGCGGTCGCCACGGCGAACTTCGGTGGCGCCGCCTGGCGGCGGCTGGCGAGGAGGTCGGCGAGCGTGCCGCCGGGGATGAATCGCATGACGATGAACGGCAGATCGCCGTCGGTGCCGACGTCGAAGATCGGGCAGACGTTCGGGTGGTGGAGGTGCGCCGCCGCCCGGGCCTCGCGCAGGAACCGCTCGCGGACCGCCGGCGTCAGCCCTTGCGGGTGCGGCACCTTGATCGCCACCTCGCGGCCGAGCTCGACGTCGAACGCCCGGTAAACGCGGCCGAAAGCCCCCTCGCCCAGCACCGCCCGTACCTCGTACCGGCCGATGCGCGGCGGGTAGTGGCCCGGCCCCTTCAGGCTCCACGCGGCGGTCGGGTCCGCGGCCGACGGCCCCGACGCCGGCTCGGTCCCCGACGCGGACGGCGGCACCGGCTGGGCCTTCTGCGTGTAATCGGACTCGGGCATGGGTGCGTCGCGGGGGGAGGAGTCCGTCGGGCCGGGACACTGGAGCCATTGTCCCAACCCGCCGACGGGGTGCCAAGAGTTCTACCGGCCGGTCAGGACGACCGGCCCTAGAATGGCCCCCGACCCGCTCCCCAACCCCGTTCCCACAAGGCTCCCCATGGCCCCCCCCAGCGCCGACATCGGCCTCATCGGCCTCGCCGTGATGGGCGAGAATCTCGTGCTCAACATGGAGTCCCGCGGGTACACGGTCGCCGTGTACAACCGCACCACCGCCAAGGTGGACGAGTTCGTCAACGGCCGCGGCAAGGGGAAGAAGTTCGTCGGCGGCAAGTCGCCGGAGGAGTTCGTCGCCAGCATCAAGCGGCCGCGCAAGATCGTCATGCTGGTCAAGGCCGGGCAGGCCGTGGACGACTCGATCGCGTCCGTGCTGCCGTTCCTGGAGAAGGGCGACATCCTCATCGACGGGGGCAACACCCACTTCCCGGACACGACGCGGCGGATGAAGGAGCTCGCGGCGAAGGGTATCCGGTACGTCGGCAGCGGGGTGAGCGGCGGCGAGGAGGGCGCGCTCAAGGGGCCGAGCATCATGCCCGGCGGCGACGAGACCGCGTGGCCGGAGATCAAGCCGATCTTCCAGGCGATCTCGGCGAAGGTGAAGGACACCGACGGGTCCGAGGCGGCGTGCTGCGACTGGGTCGGGGCGGAGGGGTCGGGGCACTTCGTCAAGATGGTGCACAACGGCATCGAGTACGGCGACATGCAGATGATCTGCGAGAGCTACCAGCTCCTCCGCGACATCGGCGGGCTGTCGAACGCCGAGATGCAGCAGGTGTTCGCCAAGTGGAACAAGGGCGTGCTCGACAGCTACCTGGTCGAGATCACCGCCGAAATCCTCGGGTACAAGGACCCGGAGACCGGCAAGGACATGGTCGACCTGATCCTCGACAAGGCCGGGCAGAAGGGGACGGGCAAGTGGACGGTGGACGCCGCCACCGAGCACGGCGTGCCGCTGACGCTGATCGCCGAGGCGGTGTTCGCCCGCTGCCTGTCGGCCCAGAAGGACGAGCGCGTCGCCGCCGCCCCGCTGCTCGCCGGGCCGAAGCTGTCGAAGGTCTCCGACAAGGAGCAGTTCGTCGCCGACGTGGAGATGGCACTGTACGCGAGCAAGGTGGTGAGCTACGCCCAGGGGTACGCGCTGATGGCGGCCCAGTCGAAGGCGAGCGGGTGGACGCTGAACAACGGCGGGATCGCCCTGATGTGGCGCGGCGGGTGCATCATCCGCAGCGCCTTCCTCGGGAAGATCAAGGAGGCGTTCGACAAGAACAAGGGGCTGGTGAACCTCCTCATCGACCCGTACTTCGCCGGCGAGCTGGGCCGCGCCCAGCACGGCTGGCGGCGGGCGATCGCGGCCGGCGTGACCGGCGGCGTCCCGCTCCCGGCGATGGGCAGCGCGCTGGCGTACTACGACGGCTACCGGACGGCCAACCTGCCGGCGAACCTGCTCCAGGCGCAGCGCGACTTCTTCGGCGCCCACACCTACGAGCGGGTGGACAAGCCGCGCGGCCAGTTCTTCCACACCAACTGGACTGGCCGCGGCGGGAACACGACGAGCAATGCTTACAACGTGTAACCGACGTGTGACGGCCGGAGTGACCGGTTGGTGAAGGCAAGAAAAGTATGGACCGGATAACCGGATGAACGGGATGCCGAGCCCGAGCTGAAGGCCCGGTTATCCGGTCCATACTGCTTTGTTGGCTAGACCGGCCGCTCGCCACGTCACTCCGCCGCCAGCCGGCGGACCGTCTCCTTCAGCCGCGCCAGGTTGTCGACGAACGCTTCCTTGCCGTCCGGGCGCAGCTCGTTCCGCATCCCCTCGAACGTCGCCCGGATCACGCCCTTCTTGTCTACGACCGTCAGCCTGGTGCTGTGGTCGTACTCGTCGCCCTCCTTCGCGTCCTCTTTGCGGCCGACCGCGAGCTTGAAGCGGTCCTTCATCAGCGCGTGAACCTCGGCCTCCGGTCCGGTGAGGAACAGCCAGCGGTCCGGGTCGGCGCCGTACTTCGCCGCGTACTTCTGGAGTTCGCCGGGGTTGTCGCGCGACGGATCGACGGTGAAGGTGACGAACCGCACGTCGGGTACGTCCTTGAGGTCGGCGGCGAGTTCCTTCACGGTGCCGGTGACCGCCGGGCACGGCCCGAGGCAGCGCGTGAACACGAACGACGCCACCCACACCTTCCCGGCCAGGTCTTTCTCGGTAACGGTCTTCCCGGATCGCTCCGTGAGCGAAAACGACCCGACCGGGAAGTTGAGGTCCGCGTTCGTGGTCTTGGTGGTCTGAGCGGGCCGCGGGCCGCAGCCGGCGAGGACCGCGAGCGGGAGCAGGAGCAGTGTGGTTCGCATCCCGCTGTTTTATCCCCCGACCGTATTGCTTCCCATCTTCACCGAATTCCCCCGGCCGCGCCGGCCGATACAACCCGCGTGATTCGCCCCGAAGCGCGGAGACGATGTATGTCCGGCGGCCTCACCCGACGGGGCATCCTGCAAGGCGCGGCCGCGGTCGGCGGCGTGCTGGCAGCGTCGGCGACCTCGGCGAACCCGATCACCCGCGTGCAGGCCGCCCGCCACCCCGGCTGGGTGTTCGGCCGCATGACCGGCGCCGCCGCGCTCACCGAGGCGCTGCTCCTCGAAGGCACCGGCTGCGTGTACGGCATCCCCGGCGCGCAGGGGAACGAGCTCTGGGACACGTTCAAGCAAAAGCACCTGCCCTACCTGCTCGTGACGCACGAGTTCAGCGCCGCCGTGATGGCCGACGCCTACGGCCGCGTGACCGGGCGCCCCGGCGTGCTGTGCGTCGTCCCCGGGCCGGGCGTGACGAACTGCCTCACCGGCCTCGGCGAAGCGCTCCTCGACTCGTCGCCGGTCGTGGCGATCGTCGGCGACGTGGCGAACGGCGACCACTTCAAGCCGTTCCAGGTCCACGCGCTGCCGAACGCCGAGATCCTCCGCCCGGTGTGCAAAGCGGTGTACCCCGTCGCCACGGTCGAGCAACTCCCGGCACTCGTGCGCCAAGCCTTTGTCACGGCCGTGTGCGGCGAGCCCGGCCCGGTCGCGGTCGTGGTGCCGTACAACCTGCTAATCGAGGCCGCCGACTTCCGCGTGCCGCCGCCCGCGACCCCCGCCCTGCCCTTCGACGACGCCGCGTTCGCCCGCGCCCACGCGCTCCTGGCAGACCGGCACCAGCGCATCGGGATCTACGCCGGCGCCGGGTGCATGAACGCCACCGGCGAACTCGCCGCGGTCGCGGAACTGCTGCAAGCGCCGGTGGCGACGAGTGTGTCCGGGAAGGGCGTGATGAACGAGTCGCACCCGCTCGCGGTCGGCTGGGGCTACGGCCCGCACGCCTCGGCCGTCGCGGAAGCGGCGTTCGAGGGCGAACGCGCCCACCCGCTCCGCACCGGCGTGACGACCGTGCTGGCGGTCGGCGTGAAGTACTCGGAGGTCTCGACCGGCTACTACGGGAACCCGCAGCCGCGGCACCTGATTCACGTCGATGCGAACCCGCACAACCTCGGCCGCGCCGTGCGGGCGGACGTGTGCGTCCACGCCGACGCCGGCGTCTTCCTCGGCCGCCTGCTCGCGTGCGGCGACGCGCTCCGCCGCGCCCCGGACCAGCGCCTCACCGACCGCATCCGCCGGCTCAAGGCCGACGCCGACCGCACCCTCTGCTCCGTCCCTCCGGCGCGCTGCGGGTCCGACCCGCTCGCCGTCGTCGCCGCGCTCCGCCGCGTGTTGCCGGACGACGCGCTGCTGTTCACCGACGTGACGGTGACCGAGCACCTGGCCGCCGAGTCCTACCGCGTGTGCCGGCCGCGGACGTACTTCAACCCGGTGGACAACCAGGCGATGGGCTGGAGCATCCCGGCGGCGATCGGCGCCGCGAAGGTGTGCCACGGCCGCCGGGTGGCGACGCTGACCGGCGACGGCTGCCTGCTGATGACCGCCGTCGAGATGAGCACCGCCGCCCGCGAGGGGCTGCCGGTGACGTTCGTGGTGCTCGACGACCACGCCTACCACTACATGCAGATGCTGCAACTCCCCGCCTACCGCCGCACGACCGCGACGCAGCTCGCCGCGATCGACTACCGGGCGCTGGCCCAGGCGTTCGGCCTGGGCTACGTCGAGGTGATCGCGCAGGCCGAACTCGAACCAAAGCTACGGGCGGCGGTGTGCGAGAACCGCCCGGTGCTGGTGCGCGTGGCGACGGACTACGGCGAGCGGAAGGTGCGCTGGGTGGAGGCGGTCCGCGAGCGCTACACGAACGACCTCAGCGCCGCGCAGAAGACCCGCTTCCTCGCCCGCATCAGTGCCCGCACGCTCAACCTGCGGCCGGAAGTGAACGACTGACAGGGCGTGTCCACACCTGGCTACCGCCGGATCCGGTCGACACGGTAGAGCCAGTCGTTGTGGAAGCTCAGGATGATCTCGTAGTCGAGATACCACAACGACTCCATATTCCTCGTGGGGCGACCGAACCCCTCGTAAAGCGTCGGCGGCCCTAGCAGCCGCTGCGCGTACTCGACCGTCATCCCGGTCGGCAGGACTGCGGGAAGGATGACCCCACGGACGACCGGCGGCGCGGCGCCGCGCGGCCCGTCCGACCATAGCAAGCCGAGCGCCAGACAGACCGCAAAGAGCATCACTCCCTCGCAAATCGAGTAACCTGCTCGGCCGATGACCGCTCCCGCTCTTCGGCGTCGAGTCGGTCCTGCAACCACTGGACGTAAGCCCGGACCGCCGGCCGCGGGTGGTTCCGCGTCGCCCGGATCAAATCTTCCCGCTCTTTCGGGGTTACCGCTCGGGAGGCCGCGACCGCGACGTCGATGACGTTGGCAGCGTCCCAGGCGGCCCGGGGAAGGGAATCCGCGCGCCCGTCTAACTGCGGCCGGGTAGGCAGCGTCGGGGAGACGAGAGTGCAGAGGCGGTCGAGCGCGGTGCCGCCGGCCGGTTCCGTTGCGGCGGTGCGAAACTCGACTCCGTCCTGCCTCTCGGTTATCTCGAGATCGGGTCGTGGGTGGGACGCGTGGTCGAAGGGGTCTGGCCCGCGGTCCATCAGGTCTGGCCCGTAGCGGACGACGACGTGGAAGTTACGTCGTTCGTGATCCCATCGCGGCCTGGACCAAGAGCACCACGAGCGTTCAACGTGTCGTGGGTGCGGCCACGCGCCGACAACCGGACCGCGTGTGAGGAGCCAATCGAGCGGCGTGAAGAAGTACTGCTCCTCCTCGTCGTAGGTCCAAACCCGGACGACCTCGACCGGCGGTGTGAATGGTCGCCACCGGTCTGGCGCTCCGACCGCGGCGAGAAGTGCGAGCGCGGTCAACATGGCGGAACCTCGCGGGCGCGGCACCGTGCGGCAGTGCAATACCCGGGAACCGCCGGCGTAGCAACCTCGGTTCAGCCGTGACTTGAGTATGAAGCCCGCACGAACCCGACCGCCCGGATCACCGTCTCTACCGTGAACGGCGTCGGCTCACGCATCTCCAGCGACACCCAGCCGCCGTACCCCCGGCGCGACAGTTCCGCCGCGAAGACCGCGTGATCGACCGCCGTCCCCGGTCCCGGCGGCGCCAGGTCTGGCTCGCTGACGTGGAAGTGGTCCAGCAGCGACTCACCGGCTTCGAACGCCGCCGCAACCGGATCACCCGCCAGCGTCATGCAGGCGGTGTCGAGGTGGAGGCGAAACGCCGGATGGTTCACGGCGCGGACCAACTCGATCGCATCCGCGGCGCGGGTCACGAAGTCGGCGCCGTAGCGCGGCGGGTTCGCCTCCAGCACCACCGTCGTGCCCGCGTCGGCGGCGTGGGCGGCGAGGCGGCGGAAGAATGACACCGCAGTGTCGCGTGCCTCGGCCTCGGACAGGTCGCCGCGGCGGCGGTTCTTCGGCGAGCCGAACACGCACGCCCCCGCCCCCAGCCGGCCGCACACCGCCAGCACCCGGGCGAGGTAGTCGAGCGTCCGCTCGCGGGTCTCCGCCGACTCGAACAGCGTCAGCTCCGGCTTGCCGAAGAGGAGCGCCTGGGCGGCGACGATCGAGAAGCCCTGATCGGCCCACCAGCCGCGGACCGCGTCCACGTCCGCGGGTGCCGCGGCCGACGGGTCGGGGAAGAGTTTCGTCGGCGCGACCTCGACCGCGGCCACGCCGAGTTCCCGCAGCGCGGGGAGAACGGCTTCCTGGCCGTCCACAGGCCACGCGATGTTCGAGACGGCAAGCTTCACGCGGCGAGCCTCGGGGCGGCGACGCGCTCGGAGGCGACGAAGCGGGAGAGCCCGGCCAGCACCTGCGCGCGGGTTTCGATGTAGCCGTCGCGGCCCCCGAACAGCGCCGCGTGCTTGGTCCGCACGTCGAAGCAGGCGGGGCGGGTGCCGGGGTCGTTCGTGAAGTCGCGGCCGAATGCGGCCCGCGCCACGTCGCGCACCGTGACCGGTTCTGTGGCGAGGTTCACCACCCGCAGCCCGCTCGCCAGCGCGACCTCCACGTCGCACCACACGCGCGTCGTGTCGTAGAACTGGTACGACGCGCCGGCGTGGAGCTTGTTCACCTGGTTGTCGTGGAGCAGGTCGTACACCGCGTTCTTCTTCAGCCCCGGCCCGTACAGGCCGGGCAGGCGCACGGCCACGACGCGCGGGAAGTGCCAGCGGGCGCGGCGCTCCAGTTCCAACCGGTGCCGGCCGTAGGTCGTCGCGAAGTTCGGCTCGATGACCGTGTCCTCGTCCACCGCGATCGGCGTCGCGTACACCGCCACGGTCGAGATCACCGCCACCTCGTCGGCCCGGCACTGCGACAGGTTCGCCCACAGCTTTTCCAGGTTCGCGCGGTCGCCGTCCGGGTCGCGGTTGGCGACCCACATCTCCGCCGGCATCGCGCTCACCACCAGCCGGCGGAAGTGCCGGCCGCGGACCGACTCGATCGTCTTCGAGTTGAACACGGCGTCGAACCGGTGCTGGGCGGCGAGGTTGCCGCCCACGAACCCGGTGTGGCCGATCAGTGCGTCCGACATGCGCGTCTCCGGGTCACGGGTTGTAGCGGCCGAGGCAGGCGGCGAATAGGCACCGCAGAACCCGCAGGTTGCCGCGGATTGGGCTGATCTTGGTCGGCGTCGGGCCGTGTCGCGGGTATCGGCGCGCGACCGGTATCTCTTTAACCCGGAACCCGAGCCGGGCGGCGCGGATGGCGAGGTAGTAGTGGAGCTCGTACCCGGGGAACACGTCGCGGAACGCCGCCACCCGCGGGTCGGCGAGGAACCGCCGGCTGTAGCCGCGGAAGCCGTTCGTCGTGTCCGTGTACCGGAACCGGCTGGCGAGCGACACGAGCGGCGCGTGGACGAACTTCACGCCGACCCAGCGCGACAGCGGCAGGTTCTCCGACACCCCGCCGCGGACGAACCGCGAGCCCTGAACGTGGTCGAAGCCGTCCTCGAGTGCGGCGAGGAACTCGGGGATCGCGCCCGGCCCGTCCTTGCCGTTCCCGTCCATCGACACGACGCCCTTGTACCCGCGGTCGAGCGCCCAGGCGAAGGCCATGCGCATCTGTGCCCCGAGCTTCCCGGGGCCAGTCTTCGTCAGCAGCGTGTTCACGCCCAGGGCGCGGAGCGTGTCCGGGTCGGTGCCGCCATCGGTGCTGCCGCCGTCGGCCACGACCACGTCGACGACGCCCGCGCAGTGCTCGCGCATCGCCGCGAGCTGCTTCTGGAGCTTGCCGTTCTCGTTGATGACGAACACGCACACGCAGTAGTCCGCCGCCTTCGGCGCGAACTCCGCGGCCGTGAAGGCCGGAACCTGCCGCGTGTTTGTTACCGTCGCCATGTCCGTCTCACGGAATGCGGAGTGACGTTCGGCTGCGGGCGCGAGACCCACCGCGGCCGAACGTCACTCCGACTGGCTCATCACGTTGCGCCGCGTCAGGTCGGAGAGCATCACGCTGCTGGCCTGCTCCTCGCGGACGTGGTAGAGCGGCCGCCCGCCCGCCTCGTCCACCAGCCGGCCGAGGTGCTCGCCGATCATCGTGAGCATCACGAACACGAGCAGGAACAGCCCGCTCACCTGGAGGCTGAGCGTCGTCCAGCCGGGCATCACGTCCGGCTTCGTGAGGTAGACGCCGACCACGTACAGGCTGTAGAGGAGGCTGGCGAAGCTTCCACCGAGGCCGAGTAGCGACACGACCCGGAGCGGCGCCACGGACTGGCTGAGCGTCTGGCTCACCGCCCGGCGGGCGGCGCGGCGGAGGTTCACCCGCGGCGCCTTCCCGCCGCGGGCGATGAAGCGGTACGGGTGCGTCGCGGTCGTCAGCCCGATCTCCGCGGCGAGCAGCCCAAAGTGCCGCTTGCGGACGCGGACGCGGGTGAGGCCGTTCACCGCCGCCCGCGTCAGGCAGCGGAACCCGCTGTTCACTCGCACCACCTCCGTGCCGAGCGCCGGGCCGGCGAGGCGGTGGTAGCCCCAGCGGAGGAGCCGATAGAGCACGCCCGGCGGGGTGGGGAATGGGGCAACGCCGAACACCACATCCGCCCCGGCGCGGCAGCCCTCGACCAGCGCCGGGATCTCGGCCGGCGGGTCGAACTCGGGGTGGAGGGTGACAACGTAGTCGCCGATCGCCGCGTCGAGTCCGGCCATCAGCGCCGTCTCGGGCCGCTGCCGGCGCGACAGCCGCAGGTAGCGGACGCACTTGTACCGGCCAAGCAGGTCACGCACCACCCGCGGCGTGTCGTCGCGGGAGCCGTTGTCCACCAGAACGAGCTCGAAGTTCGTGTACCGCGCCTCGAGCGTCGCGTAGACCTCTTCGACGAACACCGGCAGGAACCGGGCGTAGCTGCGGAGGACCGCCACGACCGAGACGAACACGTCCTGCGGCTCGTGTTTCGTGTTTTGTGTGTCGTGTGTCGTCATGCGGCTTCGCGGGTCGGTGTCTGCGTCGCGTCGAGCCGCTTCGCCAGTTCCTCGGCCACGTCGTACACGTTGTCGATCTTCCCGCCCATGACGACGTGGTAGTTCGGGATGCCGTGGTCCGGGCGGAACAGGATCGGCCGACTGTCGTCGGCCTCGCTCCGCGGGAGGACCGTCTTCACCTCCCAGAGCGAGTCACGGTATTCGCAGCGGGCCAGCGCCGGGAGGTATCGGGCAGCGTCGCGGGCCATGTGTGGAAAGGCGGTCGTATGGTCGGCGGCCGCGAAGACCTCATAGGCCGGGCGGTGGGTCGCGTCGCCGTCGTACCAGTGGCCGTGTGGGGTGTAGCGGACGTGGCTGAGCGTGTGGAGCCCGCGCGGCGGGAACGGCATGCACGAGAAGAACGGGCCGTCCACGACCGTCACCCCGAGCCCCTTCAGCGCGTCCGGCAGTTCGACGAGCGCCATCTCGGCGAGTTCGTGCTTGAGCGGGATCACCGGCAGCCCGGACGCCGCAGCGACCGCGTTCGTCTGGGCGTAGGAGCAGCACAGCGCCAGCCCGGCGACGAGTTCCGCCCCCGCCGCCCGCACCCGAACCGCCCCGCCGGACAGCGACCACACGCGCTCGACCGGCGTGTTCAGCCGAACCGTGACGCCCGCCCGCCGCACCCGTTCGGCCATCGCGTCGCAGAGGCGGACCGAGTCGAAGGCGTACTCGCGGACGCGGAACACATCCTCGATCAAGTCGCGGTCGAACAGCCGCACCTGCGCCGCGTCTGCCGGCTCGACCGGCGCGCCGATCCGCCGCATCGCCTCCGCGAACTGGCCCGCCGTCGCCGCGTCTGCCGGCTCGACCGGCGCGCCGATCCGCCGCATCGCCTCCGCGAACTGGCCCGCCGTCACCTTCGAGCCGCGCCGCGCCACGGCGTACAGCTTCTCGAACGTCGCGTCCACGGCCGGGCGGAACTCGGCGACGAACCGCGGGAAGTTCACCCGGCTGCGGACCGCCGTCAGTACGCTCCGCGGGTAGTGGTAACCGTTGTGAACCCGTGCCTGGTTCGCGTACGACGCCCGCGCCATCAGCGCCGGCCCGGCCTCGCACAGCAGCACCCGGCGGAGGCGGGCGGCCAGTTGCTCGGCCAGGTACAGGCCGTAGAATCCGCCGCCGACGACGACCGCGTCCCACCGCTCCATTGGCCCTCCGGGCAGAGGGCCGAGGGCCGAGGACCGAGGGCAGAAAGCACTGGACGAAATCGTCTCTGCTTTCTGCCCTCGGCCCTCGGCCCTCGGCCCTCTCATCATGCAGCCGCGTCCTCGGCGCCGCTCACGAACGCGGCCGGACCGAGCACGCCGCGCTTCGACGAGCGGACGAAGTCGATCAGCTCACGCACCGCCGGCAGGCCGCCGAACTCCGCTTCGGCCCGCATCAGCGCCATCGGGATCAGCGTCTTCTCGATGTAGATCGAGCGGAACACGCGACGCACCGCCTGGATCTCCGCGGTCGGCACGCCGGCCCGGCGCATCCCGACCACGTTCACGCCGCACACCCGGTTCACGTCCTGGATCACCCAGAACGGCGGGATGTCCTTACTGCTCGCCGACGACCCACTGAGCAGCGCCAGCCTGCCGACACGGCAGAACTGGTGGACCGCCGAGTTGCCGCTGAGGAACACGCGGTCGCCGGTCGTCACGTGCCCACCGAGCAGCGCACTGTTGGCGAAGATGCCGTGGTTCCCGACCACACAGTCGTGGGCGACGTGGGCGCCTGCCATGAACAGGTTGCCGTCGCCGACCCGCGTCACGCCCGTCCCCGGGCCGGCGCCGACCGGCATCGCGCGGTGGACGGTGACGTGCTCACGGAACGTGTTCCCGCTGCCGATCTCGACGCGCGTCGCGTCGCCCTGGTAGCCGAGGTGCTGCGGGGCGCCGCCGATCACGCAGCCGGTGTCGAACGTGTTGTTCGCCCTCGCCGCGACCGGGCCGACAAGCCGCGCCTGGGCGGCGACCACGCAGCCGGCGCCGAGTTCGACCGGGCCGTCGATGACCGCCAGCGGGCCGACACGAACATCCGGTGCGAGGCGGGCGTCGGCCGAGATGATCGCCGTAGGGTGAATCAGGGGCGGCATGGGCATCCTTTCCCGCCCGCCGGGGACCGAGCGGGCACCGCGGGCGACCCGGTTTACCCCATGCCCCACGGGCGCACCAGCCCAATTTCCCCGGGCCGCTATGCTGTCCCCATGCCCGTGCTGTTCATGGTCGAACTCGCCGTCACGGACGTGGTCGCTTCGCGCCGCTGGTACGAATCGGCGCTCGGCCTCGCGGTGACGCTCGAAGACCCGACGACCGGCTTCGTGCTGCTCGAAGACCGCCGCGGCGGGCGCGTCGCGCTGAAGCCCGGCACGCCGGTGCCCGGCGGCGTCGTGCTGCACTTCGAGGTGCCGGACGTGGAGGCCGCGCTGGTCGAACGCGGCCTTGCGGCAGACGGGCCGGTTACGGCGAGTGTCGAAGGCTACCACGAGGCGTTCGTCCGCGACCCGGACGGCTACCGCGTCAGCCTGTTTGCGTGGGACCGCCGGACCGGAACCGGCGCCGCGGCGCGGGGTTGAACGAATGCCCGCCCCTTCCGAGGTTCCACCATGCTCCTCCGCGCGCTGCCGCTCCTGGTTCTCGCCGCGCTGCCGGCCGACGCACAAGACCCTCTCGCCCCGGCGGGCGTGCCAGCGACGAAGATGCTCGTCCCCGGCAAGGCGCTCGTCAGCGACGACCTCGCCGCCCCACTCGGCAAGGAGTGGAAGGTGGCGAAGGGGAAGTGGGAGGTGAGCGGTGGCGCCGTCCGCGTCGCCGAGTTGCCCGCCGACATGCACGGTGCCGTCGCCCGGCGCGACGTGGCGCTGAGGTCCGCGGTGATCGAGTACGGGTTCAAGCTGGACGGGGCGAAGGTGACCACGCTGAGCGTCAACGGCCCGAAGGGGCACGTCTGCCGGGTGCTCGTGCGGCCGACCGGGCTGACCGTTCAGAAGGACGACCAGGACGGCAAGAAGGGCGACGACAAGGCGGTGCCGCTGGCGACGGTCACGACGCCGGTGACGGCCGGCGAGTGGCACACGCTCGTGGTCGAGCTCCGCGGCGCGGACCTGCTAGCCACGCTCGACGGCAGGCACACCGCGTTCGGCTCACACCCGGCGATCGACGCGGCGCGAACGAACCTCGGGCTCACCGTCGCCGGCGAGTCGGCGTCGTTCCGCCGGCTGCGGGTGTGGGAGGCAGAGGCGGTGCGGCCCGACTGGGAATCGACCCGCGCCGGCCTCGGCAAGAAGAACTGAGGCACGGAGTGCCGCACCACACTCCGGCACCCGCTACTCCACCGTCGCCAGCAGTCCCATCATCTCGCCGCGGGCGTGGAGCGCCTCCGGGGTGCCGACCGTCGCCGCGACCGCGATCCCGTCCTTCAGCACTGCCGCCGCCTCGGCGGCCTTGTCCAGCCGCGCCAGCGCCTGACCGGCTTGCAGGTACGCCGCCACATACGGATCGGCCGCCGAGCGCGTGATCAGGTCGCGGAGCACCGCCACGCACGCGGCGTCGTCGCCGGCGCTGGCGTGCTCCATCGCCAGCCCGTAGCGCAGGAAGTGATCGTCCGGCGCCTCGGCCAGCATCGCCTCGATCCGCTCCATCCGCGGCGTCCGCGCCATCACCCACCTCGGTCCGGTCGTGTCAGTCGTGCCGGTTCTGCCGGCCGACAGGTAACCCTACGCCCGCCCCGGCGGGCGGACAACCGGCCCAACCCGCACCCCCGCACGGACCGGCCGAACCCGCGACACCCGACCGTCCCGGCGCACCCGGCGCAGCCGCGCCCCGGGCCGGAAATCCCGGGCCGTCTGCCGGTTGCCGCCGTGCAGCGGGGGGCGCCGCGGGGCCGATCGTTTCCCCGTCAACCGACGGCACGGACGCCGCC
>JAFKFQ010000177.1:0-13660 GCA_017308215.1 bacterium
GTACTTCGCCCTGATCTATAACGCCTCGCACAGCGCGTCGGGGATGGGTGTCTATTCCGGGTGGGTGTTCTGACGCTGGGCCGAACCCGGCGCTGCAGCAGACGGCGGGGGCATGTAGGCTTTTCGTGACGCATCGCTCACTCGGCCCCCGCCGCTGCTGAGCTAGATGTTCGGCTACCGGAGGCGCACCGATGGCGGGAGTCGAAGAGCGGCCCGACCCGCTGGCGGAAACCCGGGCGTCGCTGCGAGCAGACCCGACGGCGGCCAGGTTCGTATGGCATTCCCCGGACGCTCCGTTCGACGAATACCGCTGCCACAACACGATCCTGCACCTGGTAGTGTCTGGCATGTACGACACGCCGGATCACATCGCCCTGGCTGCCATGCTGCTGGAGTTCGGGGCGGACCCGAACGCCCGCAACGATGACGGGCGGACGCCGCTGCACTACGCCTGCGACATCGGGTCGCGGGACGTGGAGTTGGTGAGACTGCTCCTGCAACACGGGGCGGACCCGAACGCTCGCGACAACCGGCAGCGGACGCCGATGAGCTTGGCGTGGGGGCAGTCCCGAGAGCCGACCGCGATCCGGGAGTTGTTGGCCGAGTACGGTGGCGGGGCAGCGGCCGAACCCGGCGCTGCAGCAGACCGCGGCCTCCACAGCGATTCCTGACGTGTACCGCTCACGGCCGCGGCTGCTGAGCTTTATGTTCGGCGGCGGAGGCGCGATGCCGCTGAAAGTGCTTGACCGATGCCCCGCGTGCGACCTGATTCTCCTTCACGGGTGCGTGTCGGCCGCGTTCCGCGAGGAGGAGCGGTATGGCCCCATCCTCCGGCTGCACCCCGAGGCGCGGAAGGAGTCGGCCCAGGCCGGGTACGTCGGGATCAGCAGTTGGTACGATCCAGAGCGGTGGCGTGTGTTCTACCGCTGCCCCCGCTGTGGGGCTGACCCGGTGGTCGAGGTCTCGGAGCACCCACGCGCCGAACCCGGCGCTGCAGCAGACGGCGGGGCGTGAGTGGTTTCCTGTGAGCCGTAGCTCGCCGTCGCCCCGCCGCTGCTCAGCTTTATGTTCGGCGGAGGAGACGCACCGTGGACCCGACGCCGGAAGAACTCGCGTACATCACCGCCCACGGGCTGGCAGTCGATTACGGGTTCCGCCAGCACGACTTGGGCGACCAACTGGTTGCGTTCGTGTGGGCCTTCCGGCGGGACGGCGTGTGCCGTGGGTCAATCTGGCTCGGCCCGCCCGCCTCGATCCCGCCGGAGGTCCCGCCGGTCACCGAGCCGGAGTGGCGGGTCCGGGAGTTGCGGTACGGCCACGACCTGGCGCCGGACGCCCCCGTGTTCCTGACCGTGGAGCCCCGACTGCGGATGTGGGTGGCCGGTGGGTCGTGGTTCGTGGACGACAGCCGGTGCCCGTGCGGGGGCCGTCGCCATCACACGTTCCGCTGGCAGTTCCCGACGCTCCCCGAGGCCATCCGAGCAGTCGTCGGGTATCTGCGCGAGAAGTGCGGGGAGATAGGTTCCGCAACAGCGGATGCGTAGGCCGGCCGAACCCGCCGCTGCAGCAGACCGCGTCCTCGATAGCGAGTAGCATTGTGACAGCGCTCACGGCCGCGGCTGCTGAGCTGTACGTTCGACCCCGGAGGGCATCGTTGATCGACGTGCGCCATCTCTGGCGGTTGACGCCCGAATCCTGTCCGCAGTGCCGGGGTTTGGATTTCGACCACTTCGCAACGGGACACCTGAGCGGCTCGCGCGGCACGGGCATGAACTGGTTGGTGCGGTGCCGCGGGTGCGGTGAGCTGTGGCAGGCGTTGGCTCTGATCGACGCGGTGCTGGCGGGCACTCCACTGGAATGGTTCGGCGTCGAGTCCGACCCCCGCGCGGCCCCTCGGGCCGAAGCCGACCGGCCAGCCCCAGCCCGTCCCCCGCGTGCGACGCTGTCGCCCGCCACCGGACCGCGACGTCGTCCCCGTCGGCCAGCACCGCCTCGACCTCCACCCGCAGGTCGGGGAACGCGGCCACGAACTCGGCGTGGGCCGCCTTGAACGCGTCCACCCCGGGCACGTCCCCGCCCTCCATGTGCCCGACGCTCTCGGGCGTCAGGAACTCGTCGATCGTCTCGGCCCGGCGGAGGTTCCACACCTCCTCGAACCACCGCCGCGACCGCTCTGCGTTCTCCCGGCTCATCCCCGCCTCCGGTGCCACCCGCCACCCGGCGTCGGGGACCTGGGCGACCAGCAGCAGCCGGTCCCCGCGGGTCTCCTCCACCCCCAGTCGCCCGAACAGGGCCGCCCGTTCCGGCCGCGCGGGGGTCCGTCGCCGCTCCCCGTCGGTGTACCGGACGCCGGCCACCCCGGGGAGTACGAACGGGTGCCCGCCACCCCCCCGCCGGCCCGAGTCCGAGCCACGCCCGCACTGCGCCGGCTGTCTCCGCCGCAGTGCGGGCGTGTATTCGCCGTCCAGGTCCGGCTGGACCCCGGCGAACACCCGGCAGGCGGCCCGGTACACGCCGGGCGTGACCGTCATCGCCCAGGCGACCAACCGGGCGCCATGGGCCCGCTCCCACCCGCGGGCGTCCACCGCGCAGCGGTCGTACAGCCGCACGGCCAGTCCCGTCCCCTTCACTTCGGGCCGGGCGGCGCTCAGCCCCAGGTAAAGGGCCGGTATTTGGTGGCCGCCGACGTCCAGATGGTGGTGGGCGACCAGGAAGAAGCAGTCGAGCTCCCCGGTCGGCCCGCGGAGCAGGTACAGGGTGTCGCACCGATCGAGCTCCCGGGTAAGCCGGTCGGTGGTGTCGAGGAAACTGTCGGCGGCGACCGTGGCGATTTCCGCCAACAGGGCCGGGTCCGCCCGGAAGGCTCCGTCACGGATCACAACTGGCTGAACCGTGCTCGACATGTCGCCCCCCTTACCCCGGCCCCACCACCAGCGGGGCATCTCGCAACCGGCCGAGCGAGCCGGAAGCATCCGGCAATCGAAGGGTCCCCGACACGACCGCCAGCAGGGGTCACCACCGGTGGGCGTGAACCCGCCAGGTGCCCTGGAGCCTTTACTCGATCGGAACTACCACTGACTACCACGAAATCCCTACCACTACCACGATTCCTTGCTGATTCACGCGCCGAAACTACGGCCTTGCAACACGGTCCGGACGTGGTAATCTCCAATGAAACCAAGGAGTTTCGCGGCTCCGGACGGGGTGGGGCAGACGGCCTGAAAATCGCTAGGTCCCCAGTTCAACCCTGGGACTGCCCACTTCAGGTAACGCACGTCGGCTGAAGCACTTACGCTTACCCTCTGGTGGTCAGAGGTGCGGCCGGAAGACTCTGGTTTACGGGTAACTACCCGTAAACCCCTTCCGGAGGCTCCTCCCGATGGCCCGTCCCAAGTCCACGATTCCCACCTACCGCCACCACAAGCCCACCGACACCGCTCGCTGCTGGGTCGGCGGTCGGTGGATTGGTCTCGGCCGGTACAACTCGCCCGAGAGCCGGACCGAGTACAACCGGATCGTGGCCGAGCTTGCCTCGACCGCGGTCGCGTCGGCCGTCACGCCAGCCAGCGCCCCGCCCGTGGCACCCGCAACGCCTGATGTGTCGGTCAACGAACTGCTCCTCGGGTTCCTGGTGCACGCCGACAAGCACTACCGCCGGGCCGACGGCACCCCGACCAACGAGCTCCCCCAGTTCCGCCAGACCTTTCGCCTCGTCCGCGAGTTGTACGGCCACATCCCGGCCCGCGAGTTCGGCCCGAAGGCCCTGAAGGCGGTGCGGCAGAAGATGGTGGAGAGCCCGTCGCCGGCCTGGATCTCGGCCAGTACGGGCGGGGTGGCGGTGGGATCGGGCAGGGAGTCGGCCATCGTGAACCTCCTCGCAAGGGCTGCGACGCGGTTCAGGATGGCCGATCCCGAAAGGCCTTGTGGATGGGTTAGGGATGATTACGGGATGATTTGCGGATGCGGTCCACGACCGCGAGCCCCGCGGGCGTGAGGGCCACTCCCCGGCGCTTCCCCCGCGGGCGGGCGGCGAGCCCGCGGGCGATCAGGCCGTTGACCACCTCCCCGACCGTCTGCTTGTTCGCACCCGCGGCCGCCTCGATCTCCACGTTCTTCATCTGCACCGGATGACGCTCCCGAAGGGCGGTCAGAACGGCCCACTCCCGGTCGTCGACCACCGGGTCGGCACCGGGATGGTTCGGACCCGCTGGGGTCGTGCCGGCGGACGGCGGGGCCGGCTCGGCGACGGGTCGATGAGCCGCCGGCACGTCGAGGCCGAGGTAGAGTAAGAGGACGACCAGCCTACGCCGCCACGACTCCAGTCGACGGATCACAACTGACCGCCGCTCGGCGTGGTCGGACGCCCCGAACGCCTCCCAGGTCGTCGTCCGCCCGCTCCCCCAGGTTATCACCTCCAGCCAAAGCTCCCGGAGCTCGTCCGGCAGTCCCCGGTGCGGGGCCGCGGGGGCACGGTCAATCCACCCGCGGAGGGCGGCCTCCGTCTCGACCGTGCCCTTGGCGGCGATCCGCGACCGCCAGGCGTCCCAAGCCCCGCTCACCTCGGCGAACGGGCGGGTGGGGTCGGAGAAGGTGGCCAACCCGGTTGCGGCCTCATCCAGGTCGGCAAGCGTGTCCAGCACGCACGCCGGAGCCGACGGCCGCGGCGAGACGCTGGGAGGACGATCGTCCAAGCCCCATGTGTCACGGCCGTGAGGGGCCGGTGGCGGGACCAGGCCTACCAGGTCGATCGCCCTGGCACTCGCCGCGAACAGGCTCAGCCCGCGTAGTGTGAGTCGTGCGTTGACCGGCGCATCCCCGCTGGGCGGCCGGACTTCCGGGTGGGCCATGAGATCAAGGTGGTCAGACCCGTCGGTCATCAGGCGTTCGCCGAGCTGGTCCGCCGGCACGGGCCGGTGGTCCTCGCCGCCTGCCGCCGAGTTCTCGGCCCCGGACAAGATGCCGACGACGCGTTCCAGGCGGCCTTCCTCGTCCTCGCCCGCCGGGCCGGAGCGGTGCGGGACACCCGGGTCTTCGGCGCCTGGCTCCACGGCGTCGCCCGGCACGTCGCCCTCCGGCAGCGGGACCGCGAGCGGCGGCGGCGCAAGCACGAGGCGCGGGCTGCCCCGCTCGCCCGGGGGCCGGCCGACCCGGGGTCGCACGCCGTGGTGGACGACGAGCTGGCGCGGTTGCCCGACCGCCTGCGCCTCCCCGTGATCGCCTGCGTCCTGGAGGAGCGGTCCCAGGAAGAGGTAGCCCGGGCGCTGGGGGTGAGCCTGAGTACCGTCCGGCGGCGGCTGGACGGGGGCTGGAGATCCTCCGCGGGCGGCTGGGCGGGCGGGCGGTGATCCTGGCGGGACTCGGCGGGGCCGGCGTGTCGCCGGCGCTCGCCGCAGAGACCGCCCGACAGGCGGCCGCGTTCGTGTCGGGAGGACCTGCCGCGGGAGCGGCACTGGCCCAAGGGGTACTCGACGTGATGCTGCGCGCGAAGATCCAGTCGGCAGCGACCGCGTTCGTCGCGGCCGTCGGGGTGATCTGGGGGGGGCGGCCTCGTGACCGCCCAGCAGCCCGGCGGGATGGTTGCCCGTGGGGCGAAGACCCCAGCCGCAGCCGAACCCGCCAAGACCGTACCGACCGGGGGCCGGCCGTTCGCCACCGAGCCCGACGGCAGACTCGCTCAATTGGAGCGGGATCTCGGGCTACTGGAAGCCGAGTTGGACGCGCAGAAGAAGCGCCTGAAGGATGACGATTATCGAGTGCCGGAGGACGTGGTGGGCCAAACTCTGGCCCTCGACCCGCGGGTGGAGCTTCTCCTCGCCCGGCGCTCGCGCCTTCAGGCCACGCTTGCGGAGGCGCAGAAGCGCTTGGCCCCCGATGCTCCCGCCATCGTCACGCTGCAGACCGAACTCGCCCGGGTCGAGCAGGAGATAACCGCCGCCCGGGAGTTCGTTCGGCCCGGGGTGGTCACCGCGCTCCGGGCGATCATGAGGGAGCAGCTCGTGGATCGGACCGAGGCCCTCGAAGATCAGGCACGGGTGGTACGGGCGGCACGGGACGCACGCGTCCTCGAACTGGCGCGGCTCCGGGGTGACCCGGCCGCGGGCCGGCCCGCCGGAGCGGATGACCGGCTTGACCAAGTCTTGAAGGAGCTGCGGGAGTTGCGGGACGAGGTGCGGCGGCTGAAGACGGCGAGATGACCCGCGGCTCATCCGTGGCCGTCCCAGGCCACGCCGGGTCCGTTTCCCCGAGCCCGCCGAGGATCACCGGCCGTCGGACGTCGATCGACGCCGTTCACGCTGTCCGCCGCGCTTCTCGTCGGCGATTACCCGAGGCCGACGCCCCAGCGGACGGCCGCCTCGAACGTGCCGGGCGGGAGTAGCCCGTGGGCCAGGTTCGTCGCCCGCGACTGCAACCCGACCGGGTACCGGGGCGACGGCCAGTCGTCCCGCACCACCTTCAGGATGGTCTCGGCGACGCGCTTCGGGTCCATGCCCCCGCGGATGCCCCGCACGGACATCTCGTCCGCCTTCCGGCGGCGGTCGGCGTACTCGGGGAGGTGTTTCCCCGCCCGCATCGCCGTGTCGCCCGCCGGCGTGCTCACCGGGCCGGGCGCGACGACGACGGCGGCGACGTTGAACGGCCGCAGCTCGTGCCGCAAGGCTTCGGTGTACCCTTCGAGGGCGAACTTGGTGGCGCAGTACAGGGCGGCGAACGGCAGTGCGGCTACGCCACCGGACGAGCTCATGTTGATGACCGTGCCCGCCTTCCGAGCGCGCATCAGCGGGAGGACGGCGTTCGTCACCCGCATGACGCCGAAGAAGTTGATCTGGAACAGCCGCATCGCCTCGTCGGGCGAGACCTCTTCGGCCGCCCCGATGATGCCGGTGCCAGCGTTGTTGTGCAGCACGTCGATCCGCCCGCCGGTGCGTTCCGTCACCGTCTTCACACACGCCGCGACGGATTCGTCGGAGGTGACGTCGAGCTGCAGCAACTCGAACCCGGTACTGGACTTCCCCGCCGGGTCGCGGCTGGTGCCGAAGACGCGGTAGCCCTTGGCGGCGAGGAGTTCCGCCGTCGCCTTGCCGATGCCCGACGTGGCGCCGGTGACCAGGACCACCTTACCGCCGCGGCTCACGGTCGGCCTCCGAACGGGGACTCGTCGAACCGGGCGAGCAGGTCGGCCGGGTCGTCGTAGATCCGGGTCGCTCCCTTCAGGTCGGCGTCGCCCCACCCGCCGCAGCGGAGCGCGACGACCCGGATGCCGGCCTTCAGCGAGGCCTCCACGTCGTAGGGCGTGTCGCCCAGCAGGACGACCGTCTCCTTCGGGTGGCCGAGCTCTCCGAGGGCGGCGTGGACGATGTCCGGGTCGGGCTTCGAGCTCTTGGCGTCGTCCGATGAGGTGCTGGCCTCGATGAACTCGTCCGCCCCGCACACCCTCAGGAGGCCCTGGAGTTCGTCTTCCTTGGCCGAGCTGGCGACCGCGAGTTCCAACCCGGCCGTCTTCATCCGCGCGAGCAGTTCCTTCGCCCCGGGGGTCGGCTTCAGCCTGGGGAGGTACTCCTTCTGGAAGATCTCGCCCCGCCGCTTGCTGATCGCCTGGCCCTTCTCGGATTTGGCGTCGATCCCGGACACCTCGGGCAGCAATTTGTCCCCGCCCTTGCCGATCAGCCGCCGGACGGCGGCGAATTTGGTGGCAACCCCCGCCTCGGCCAGCGCCTTCACCCAGGCGTGGGCGTGTGCGTCGTTGCTGGTGACCAGGGTGCCGTCCACGTCGAGCAGCACGCCGGTGAGCCCCACCCCCGCCTCCCGGAACGACCAACCCCGGCCGGGGCCGTGTCTGCCGCGTTGATCCGTGAGTGCCGACAAGCGACACGAAGCCCCGCCGCTCGGTTTGCAAACGGCGCGCCTACTCGCCCACCCTGCGGGAGGCGTCGGGAGGCCGATCCGGGAACGACTCGAACGGAAGTGACCGCCGCACGCAACGCAATGATAGATATGATGGCGATCTATCGGAGAGAATCCACGGCAACTCCCCCCACCTAACCCGAGTGGTTAGCAACTTGCTCACCAACGCGGCCGAGTATCGCGACGGGGGAACCGCATCCGACGGAACGGCGGTCACTGACGTCAGGCGGTGGGCGCGCGACCGGTGCGCCAGGTGCCGGAAGCGGAGCCCGCGGCGGCATACGGTCTCGCGCCGTGCGACTGCCCGAAGTACCCGCCGGCCCCGGCCGACCGTCCGCAGGAGCGCTACGCGTCCCCCAGCTCGGCCCACGTCGGCGCGTGGTCGCTGGTCTTCTCCCACCCGCGCACGTCCCGATCGACACCCGCCGCGACCAGCCGCTGGGCGGCCGCCGGGTTGAGGAGCAGGTGGTCGATCCGCAGCCCGGCGTTCCGCCGCCACGCCCCGCTCGTGTAGTCCCAGAAGGTGAACACCGGCTTGCCCGGGTTCAGGTGCCGCAGCGCGTCCGTCCACCCCTGGGCGAGCAGCTTGCGGTACGCCGCCCGCGTCTCCGGCCGGAACAGCGCGTCCACGTCCCACCCGGCCGGGTTGTAGACGTCGAGATCCTCGGGGATCACGTTGTAATCGCCCGCGAGAACGACCGGGTCGGGCGAGTTGACCAGTTCGGCGGCCCGCGCCGCGAACCGGTCGAGCCAGCGGAGCTTGTAGTCGAACTTCGGCCCCGGCGCCGGGTTCCCGTTCGGCAGGTACAGGCACCCGATGCGAACGCCACCGGCCGTCCCTTCGAGATACCGGCTGTGGACGTCGTCCGGGTCGCCGGGCAGGCCGCGCCCCGTCTCGACCGGCTCGCCCGCCCGGGCCAGGATGGCGACCCCGTTCCACGCCTTCTGCCCGTGCCAGATCGCGTGGTACCCGGCCACCTTCAGTGCGTCGGCCGGGAACTTCTCCTGGGCGGCCTTCAACTCCTGCAGGCAGGCCACGTCGGGTTGCACGTCCGCGAGCCAGCGGAGCAGCACCGGCAGCCGGGCGTTCACGCTGTTCACGTTGAAGGTGGCGATCTTCATATGGGGTTCCGTCCGGATTCGCACGGCGCGTTACCGAAGGGCCTGTCAGGCTGGGCGGAGGGGGTCGGGGACACGGCCGGTCCTCGGTGCGGTGTGAAGCGATACCGGTAGTTTAGGGCGACCTCTCCGCCGGTGCGGTGACGCGATGGCCCGCTCATTCGCCCCCTCATGGACACTTCCGCCCCAAACCCGCGATTCGCTCGGCGGCTGGGCGGCCACGCTGCCGGCGGCGAGGGCCCTCATGGACACTTCCGCCCCAAACCCGCGATTCGCCTTCGCGCCCGCCCGAACCCGGCCTATAGTTCTGCTGAGCGGGTCACGCGGCCCGCCCGTCAGGAGAAGACGTTCTGCCCCGCTACTGTCTCGACCCGACTCTTCTTGGCCACGCCGCTCTGAGCACCATCTCACTGCCGCCCAAGACCGTCCGTCCGCCAGTACCCCAGGTTCACGGCCGCCCGCCCTCCGCGTCGGGCGCCGCGAGCGTCTGCTCCTGCCCCGGCCCGCTGCCACCCCGGCCGCGCGCCGTTCTTTCCCGGGCTCCGGCCCACAAGGTGAGTGCGTTTTGACCAAGAAGCTGTACGTCGGGAACCTGCCCTTCAACGCCACCGCGGACGAACTACGGGAGATGTTCTCCCAGTACGGGCGGGTGGTGAGCGCGACCGTCTGCACCGACCGCGAGACCGGCAACAGCCGCGGGTTCGGGTTCGTCGAAATGGCTGAAGGCACGGACGAGGCGATCCAGGCGCTGAACACGGCGGTGTTCGGCGGCCGGCCGCTGACGGTGAACGAGGCCAAGCCCCGCGAGGGCGGCCGCCCGTCCGGCGGCAGCCGCTCGGGGTACGCCCGCAGCTACTGACCGCCCGAGCGACGTGACACAGCCCCGGGCCGCCTTGATGGCGCGCCGGGGCTTTTTTCGTTTCCGCACGGCCGCAGCGCGCAGAAGTGAAACCCGAATGAGGCCGCGACGGGGCGGATGCAAGTCGGCCCGGGCCGCTCGTTACCCCGGTGTCAGGAACGGGTGAGACGAAACAGCCGAGAGAACCAAGTCATGTTCCGGAAACTCATCCTGACGGCCGTGGTCGCCACCGGGACCGCCGTCGGGCTGACCGCCACCCCCGCCACCGCGACCGCCCAACCGCCGTTCCCCGGCCGGCACGAGCCCCACGGCCCGGGGCTCCCCGATCGCGACCGCCACGACTTCGTCGTCCTGGTCCGGCACCACGGGCACTGGGACCGCTACCGGGTGTTCGACGACCGGGACGACGCCCAGCGGGCGGTGTGGCGGCTGGAGCGGCAGGGGCGGGACGCCCGCATCGAAGTGATTCACCGGCACCGGTAGGCGCAAAAAGAGACCGGCCGCGCCCCCTGACTGTCGCCCATTCAGTCAGGAAGCCGCGGCCGGTCTGCGGGAACTATAGATGTGGTGCGCCGGCGGATCAACCCGATTGCTGTCGAGCATCCCGGCGCTGTCGGTTTTCCCGTCGGGTTTTCCGACAGCCGGGCAGTTCTAATTATCTACTATAATTTTGATAGTTGTCGCAAATTGCAGTTGCGGCTAGGGTTGGAGGAAATTGGGAAGCCTACCTCCTACTTGGCACTCGCCCTGCTTTGCGCCCCCGCGTCGCCACCCGATCGCCCAGTTCGCCCAACATCGCCCCGGATGGCGACCCATCCCGACCACACGCCCAGTGGCTGGGAACTTCTCGAAACACCGGTTGCGAATCGCCTTCGCAACCCCGCCGGAGTTGGGTCGAGGCCGCCCTGAGAGCCCTACCGCCTCCCCGACACCCGTGGTTGCCTATTCCTCCCTCGAGAACACCTTCATCACTCGCCCTCCCTTCCGCAGGCCTGTAGGCCGGGCCGGCACCGCCCACCGCGGCGCCTGCTTCCCACCTGCCAACTCCTTCGCCTCCTCCGTCGCCTCGCCCAGGCGACGCCGCACGAACCGCGGCGGGTCGTCTGCGAGGACCGGCATGCCGCTCCCCCGGTACTTCTACCCGGTTACTCTGGGCGACATGTGGGCGGATGTGCACGAGTTCACGCTTGAGGGGATGTCGGCCATCGACCATCACCACCCACCCGCCCCGGTGGCGCGTCGTGGCTACCGCGAGCCGGTGGTCCTTGACGCGGTTGGCGACGATGGGGCGGTAGGTCTCCACCTCCGTAAGCCCCACGTGCAAGGAGACGGGACGACGGACACCCCGCCGGTCGTCCGCAACCGAGCACAACCGGGTGGTGCTGCTGATCGACAACGCCCCGTGGCATTCGGGCGAACCGATCCGGGCGGCCCTCGCCGAGAATCCGCACCTGGAGTTGAAGCGGTTCCCGGCATACAACCCGCAGATGAACCCGATCAAGCGGTTCTAGACGGTGCACCACTGCCGGGTGCGAACGCGCCATCTTCTGCGCGCGGGTGTCACTCCCGCCAGCCCGCAGCACCGATCGACAGAAACAAAAAATGGAAGCAAGGCAGTTCGCAGTGCACAGGGCGACCTGCCGAACTATCTATTTATTTTGTGTCCGATTTTAACTTAGTAGGAATTGTTCCGAATGTGCGGTTGAAGTCATTCGAGGAAGCGTTACATTAACAACTAAAGAAAATACTCTGCGACGCGGATGACCAATTGAGCTCACGTAAATAGTTTACGTGCTTGCTCACTAACGAGATTACTATTTGCTACGATAAGCAAGATATCAATATTTCTTGCTTGATCGTTCTGCGGTCAGTCGGGGCTCGACACGGAAGGGTTATCGCACGCCCACGGAGTGTCGCCATGCCCGCTTGGTTCCAACGTTCCCGCCACCCCCGGAAGCCTTCGGCTTCGAGCGTGCGACCCCACGCGGGCGGGCGCATCGGGGTCGAGTCGCTGGAGTCACGGGAGGGGCCGAGCTCCCTAGTCGGCTATCCGGGTGATCCCTGGTCACTGGTCGCGGGTGGCGACGGGGCGGTAGTGGCCAACGGGGGCGACTCGTCCGGTGTCTTTCAGGCCGCCGGAACGCCGGGACCATCTGACGATCCTGGCGCCGCCTCGTGGGATGCGGGGGCCGCAACCGAACCGGGAGCCCAGGCGAACCCGTCCGACAGCCCGTCAGCCGCTCCTGCCGGCCAAACGCCCGAGTGGGACGACGGTAACCTAATCTTTGCTGCACCACCGGCGGTCGGGTCCGGGCCGGCTGGCACCGGCACCACGGCCCCTGGCACAGGCGGGAGTGAGGGGAATCCGGGCGGTCCGATGTTCACCGGTAGTGGGGCCGAAATGCCCACAGGCTTCTCTGCACAGTACGCGGACGGAGCGGTGGGCGGCTCGGACACCGGTGCGGGCGGACCACTCGCCCAGACGTTCGTTTTCCAGGCGGCCCCGGCCCAACCGTCCGACTTCGGACCGACCGCGTTCCGCCTTCAGAGCGGCGGGGCGGTCGACGCCGGGTCGATCTTCCTCCCGTCGACCGGGTCGGCCGCGGGGTCGGCGGCGGGAGAGGACACGGTCCCGGAGAGCGGGGTCGACGCGGCCGGGGTGGGTTACACGGCGGTCGTCACCTGGTCGTTCGCGTACACCGTGACGACCTCCGTGGCGGGCGACGGGGCGTGGACCTACCAGGAACAGTACTCCACGTCATACGACCGGGTGGTGACCCCGGCCGGGGCGGGCGGGGCCGCCGCCCACACCTGGGGAACCTGGGGCTACACCCTGACCGCGGCTGGGTCGGCGGCGGGGAGCACCTTCACCCTGGTGGCCGATCTGGCCGATCACGAGACTGGGTCCCGGACGGCCGCGGGGCCCGGCACAGCCGCCTCGTCGTGGACGACGGACCGGGCGTACACCCGGACGGTTGTCGGGACCGCGGACTTCGAGACTGGTCAGGTGTTGGGGACGGATTCGGGCTTCGGGACCGACGATAGCACCGAATCGGGCGAGATGACGTACACCCGACCGCTGGGCGACGGATACACGGGGCACCTTGCCGGCACGCGCGGTTCTGGAAACGAGGTCCACACGTCCTACTCGTTCGCGACGACGTACGTCGGAGGCGCAGGCGGGCCGGGGACTTGGGACGGAACTCGGGTCGACCGCGCTATCGGGGCCGACTGGCAAGACTACACCGGTACCGGCTCCTACACCCACACGGTTGGCGGGGGCGCGATCCAACCGTTCGACGGCACGGCCACCGAATCGGGGCGGGACGATTGGCTGTACGATCACCAGGTGACGCAGATCCTGGAACCAGATGGAACCTGGCGGATCACCGGCGGCAGCGAAACTGGGACGAGCCACGGATCGAGTCAACTGGAGTACTCGGAGGGCGGAGGCTACGGCCACCGGATCGACGGCGGGTTGTACGCGGGCGTTTGGGTCGCGGGGACCCGGACGGCAAGCCGGGAAGACGCGAGTGCTTACACCGTCCAGACGTCCCGAGCCTTCGACCCGGCTGACGGAACTTGGGTCGCCGCCGGGAGCCGGGACACGGTCATCACCGGGTCAACGTCGACTGGGTACCAAGCGACCGGAGCATACACCACCCCAGGGCACTCGGAGTACGGCGAGTTCGGCCCGGCCGGGCTGACCGCCAGCGGCTGGTACGAAACGTCCGACGGCCATGGCACGGTGTCCGAGTCCGGCCGGACGAGCGAGACGCG
>JAFKFQ010000177.1:13669-19014 GCA_017308215.1 bacterium
ACCGTCACGAACGCTGACCTGAGCCCGGATGGAACATGGGCGACGGCCGGCGGAAGCGGCCTCGTGACGGCGTCCGGGGAGGACCGGCAAGGACACACCGTCACGGCCACCTACGGCCACCCGGTCGGGGACGGCGGGCGGGTGTCCGGGACGACGGCCGAGACCCAGGAGAACGGAACCGGGTATGAAATTGCGACGGCAGCCGTCCTGAACGCGGCCGACGGGACGTGGGCGACGACCGGGACGCTGGATGCATTAGCGTTCGGGTCGGCGTCCTCCTCGTACGCCGGGTCGGGGCGGTACGACCGGAGCTGGTGGGGGGACCGGGGGACGTTCGGCCCGGCCGGGCTGGAGGCCGAGGGGAACCCCCTGTACCGCCGCCAGGGCACTGCCACCGACAGCGGCCACGCCGACTCCGCCTACCGGTACGACATCCACAGCGTCCTGGGCGCCGGCGACGCCTGGCAGGCCGTATCCGGGACCGGCACCGCAGTGGCCACGGGGGAGGACCACCGCGGGCTGTCCGGGACGCTGACCTACGGCTACCCGGTCGGCGCCAACGGGTGGGTGTCCGGGACCAAGACCGAGGCCCAGGACGACGCCACGTCGTACGCCGTCGCCACCGCCGCCGCCCTGAACGCGGCGGACGGGACGTGGGCGACGACCGGGACGCTGGACACCGCCGCGTTCGGGTCGGCGTCCTCCTCGTACGCCGGGTCGGGGCGGTACGACCGGAGTTGGTGGGGGGACCGGGGGACGTTCGGCCCGGCCGGGCTGGAGGCCGAGGGGAACCCCCTGTACCGCCGCCAGGGCACCGCCACCGACAGCGGCCACGCCGACTCCGCCTACCGGTACGACGCCCACAGCACCGTCGCGGCCGACGGCACCTGGCAGGCCGTATCCGGGACCGGGTCGTCGATCGCTTCCGGGGAAGAGCACCGCGGGCTGTCCGGGACGCTGACCTACGTCTACCCGGTCGCCGGCGGGTCGGTGTCCGGGACGACGACCGAGACCCAGGACGACGAGACGGCGTACACCGTGCTGACCGCCGCGACGATCAGCCCGGGCGGGGCGTGGGTGACCACCGGGACGCTGGACGCCACGGCCGCCGGGTCGGCGGTGTCGTCGTTCACGGGCGCCGGCCGGTATGAGCATGTCGTGGCCGGCCGCCGGCTGACCGGGACCGTCTCCGACAGCGGGGACGACCACTCTTCCTTCCACCAGCAGGCGACCTCCGCTTTGCAAGCGGACGGCACCTGGGCAATCGTAGGTGGCACCCGGGACGCGACCGGCTCGGGGCACTCCCTCACCACATACACCGGGGACACCATGTTCTCGGCCGCCGGCGGGGACTACTTCATCGGCCTCGGGGACGGGGTCGGAACCGGGTCGGTGTCCGAGTCCGGGTCGGGCGTCTGGATCACCCGGTTCGACGCCCACCACACCCTCGCGGCGGACGGCAGGTGGGTCGCCGCCGGAGGGTCCGCGTCGTCGACCGGGTCCGGGTCCGGCCAGACCACGCTTTCCGTCGGCGGGTCGTACGGCCGCGCCACCAGCGACCGCGGCACCTTCCACGGCACGTGGTCGGTCACCGACCAGACGGAGTTCGAGTCGCTGACCACCAGCGTCCTGGGGGCCGACGACCGGTGGGTGACGACCGGGACGTCGCACACCACCGGCGAGGGGAGCGGGGCGGCAACCTTCTCCGGGGCGGCCTCGACCTCCGCCACCGGGACCGGCTCGGGCGGGTCCCACACGACCGTCTCGACCGCCTCCAGCGAGGAGATCACCTACACCTGGGCGTTCACCTCCGACGCGGCCTCGACCCTGGCGGCCGACGGCACGCGGGCCACGGTCATCACCTGGGACATGCACGGGCAGGGCGGGGGCGGCGGGACGAGCACGTCTACCGCGAGCGAGACGGCGTCCGGGCCGGACGGGGGGTCGAACTCCGAGTCCACCGGGACGACCACCTGGTCGCTCACCCTGACGGACGCCGAAGGATGGCGGGAAGAGACGACCACGGTGACCGGCCCGGACGGGCGGGCGGTCCTGACCGGGTCGGCGGTCGGGTCGGGGCAGCACGCCGGGGGCACCAGCTACCAGACGTCCGGCAGCGGGTCGTCCCACTCGCACTGGTCGAACGCCGGCGGGTCAGACACCCGGGATGGGGAGTCGTACTCGGGGTCGAGCGGGTCGGACCACTATGACAGCCAGTCCGGGTGGACCCGGGTGTACAACGCGGACGGGACGGTCGACTCCTCGTCGTCGCAGTCCGGGCACGCCTGGGGGAATCAGGGCGGGTCGTGGGGGGGGCTCGTGGACGCACGAGTGGACGGACGCGGACGGGAACTCGGGTTCGGAGAGCGGGAGCGACCAAGGGTCGTCGTCCGACTCGTACGACACCCCCCGCACGGGCGGGGGGTTCGCGGGCGAGTACTACACCGGGCTCCACGGCGCGCCGCCGGCGGCGGCGCCAAACCCGGGCCGCCCGCCGGTGCCCGTGACCCCGGCCCCGGCCGCCCCGCCCGCCGCGGGCGGCGGGTGGTGGGCCGAGGCCCGGGCATTCGGCCGGCGGATGTACGACGGGAACGCGACGTTCCGCGGGCTGTACAACGGGATCGACGCGGCCGGCCACGCGCTGGGCCAGATCCCGCTGCTGGCGTACGACGCCGGGATGTCCGCCTACAGTCAGTTGAGCGGTCAGCCGGTCAAGCGGTACTCGGACTACGCGGCCGGGCTGGAGCGGGCCCGGGCCGAGGGGCGAGTGGCGAAGTACTTCGGGGAAACGACCCTCGACGTCATCTCGTTCGGGGTGTACCACCAGACCCAGAACACCATCCGGGAGGCCCGGGAGTACGCCCGGACGGGCGACCCGACCCGCCTCCGGGAGGTGTCCGGCGAGTGGCTCGCGTCCGCCTTCCTGCTGTCTCCGCTGGGCCGGGCCCGGGTGCCCGGTCCGACCCCCGGGGAGGTGCGGCTGGACGCGGTCATGGGCCGCGACCAAGCCACCCGGCTCAACGCCCGGGTCGACCGGGTCATGGCCCAGACCCGCCAGGGGCTGGAGGCCGCCGATGCCAACAAGCCAGTCGCTCCGGCGCCGCCGATCCCTCGTGCCGGCGGCGGGAGATGGGGCGCCCCCCCCCGGACCCGGTCGCCGCGGAAGCCGCCTTCCGGAAGCTGTTCGACGCCGGGCTGAATTACCGAGAGAATCATGTCGCGAACCTGCCGGCGACGGAGTTGGCCGCTGGAGATCTGTTGCTGGTGAGCGAAAGGGGCGGTGCGGAGTTCGCGTCCACGCTCGGGCAGGACGGGAGAGTGACCGTCGTGCGAGGTGATTTCGACTCCGTCACCCCGGCCGCTGTGTCCGATGCCGTGAGTTGGACGCACACCCACCCGGGGAAGAACCAAGTCGCACCAAGCTTCGAGGATCTCGTGTTCGCGCGGCGGGACGCCTTCCGGAACACCGATATGGTCATCGAATCACGTGCGGCGGACGGGTCTGTTGCTCAATTGCGGTTCACCCCGAGCGAACAGGCGCAGTTGCGGACGATGCTGAACGAGAATGCGACCTTCCTTGATCGCTACACTCGAGATTACGCGGAGTTCGTGTATAACAAGTATAAGGAGAAGGGATACTCGGTCGAGGGGGCCGACCTGCAGACCATTATGCAGCACGTCGGATACGTGCCGCCCCCCTAACATGCGCGGCCTGTCAAGCCCCAACCGGAACCGCCTCACCGCCCCCCGGGGACTCTTGAGACGGACGCGTCAGGGTCGCCTGTTGACTCAACATTTATTCGATTAAGATCGCTTCTTGACGGGCGGCATGACAATTGCAACGAGGCCGTCGTGAATACTGATGTCGAAAGCTACGCGCCGGAATCCGCGGCAGACCGCGTCACCATGCTAGGGATGGCCCCGCTGCTGCTGACGGGACTGCTAAGGGATTCCATCGCCTCCACGCCCAGCATCGTTTCCGTGAAGATCTTCACCAAGCGGAAATCGATGCTCACCTACATGCATTGTGAAAACATATCTACAATTGCCAATTTGTTGGCATTTCTTACTCCGCGCCAAGTTTATTGGCACTCTCTGCTCGACCTGTGGCACTGGGCCAGGGCGCATCACTGGCCTAACCCGGACGACCTCCGACCCGGCGGATTGACACTCGGCGATCTGCCCGCTCAGGGGGAGATAGGCACTAAAGAATGCACAAATGATGAGGAAATTCGCCGCGTGGTGACTGAACAGGGTCGTTACGACTACGACAATTGCTTTGCCCTCGATCAGCATATCGTTGCGTGGGATCCTGCCGAGGGCCAGTTTCAGTTTCCCGTCATCAACGATTACGCGATCCACCAGTCTTGCGTCGCGAAACTGGGTACTCAAAATGCGGCCTTCTCGCTGAATCGGCCGTGGCTGGACCCGGATTTCAGTGACTTCCCCAGATCGTTCGACCCCTTGCGCCAATTTGGCCGCGATCGCAAGGTTCCCATGATCAGTCATTTCTTACAGCGGTTATCTTTTTGGGAAGCCACTCGAAATCAATTGCACCCTCCACTCCGTTAGATTTGCTCTTTCCGCGACTTCCTCACGATCAGGCGGCGAGATTCAGCAGGCGTTCCTCGGCGGTCCGGATTTCCGGCTCGGTCAGCCCGGGACGTAGGACCGCCCGAATTTCATTCCCCAGCAGTTCCCGCCGCCACGCCCGCCGCTTGTCGGCGTGGCTCGGCCGCCGCCCGGCGCCGTCGCACGGCGACGCGCTCCGGTGCCCGACCAGGTCATCCCCGGTCCGCCCCCAGGCCCACGCCTCGGTCATCGTGAACGCCCACGCGCACAGGTGGCACGCCCCGACGTTCCCGGCCACGGACCGGACCTGTTGCTGACTCGCCCTGACGATGTCTTTCACGTCGCGGAAGGTGACCTCTAGGCTGAACCGGGCCGCAACGTGGCCGAGGATGTCTCCCACCCCGGCGGTCGGGTCGGAACAGAAGAAGGCCCCCCACCCCTTGGGCTCGTCCACCGTAAGCGTCCGGCGACGCCACTGCTGATCGTCGTACCCGCCGGTGGGTGTGGCGAGTCAGCGTCCGACGTGCTCGCTCGCTTAGGTGTCGGGCAGGAATGGGGACAGGTCGGCCCCGGCCGGGACGGCCGGGAGTCGGTCGAACAGGTCGCGGAGATACGCCCACGGGTTCACCGACGTGTTCGCGTAGGCCCCGTCGCACACGGCCAGCACCGGGGCCGCGGCGTCGGCATCGGCCGCCCGCAGCATCGCGGCGGCCAAGGTCGTCTTGGTGGCGAACGTCTCCCCGGCCGGGAGCCGGGTCTCCCGGAAGTACAAC
>JAFKFQ010000178.1 GCA_017308215.1 bacterium
GCCGCCGGCGCCGGGGTCGGCGCGCGACCGGTTCCTGGTCGGCGCGCGGCTGGCGCGCAACGGCCGCCCGCGCGACGCCCTCCCGCACCTGACCGAGGCGACGCGGCTCGACCCGACGAACGTGTCGGCGTGGTTCGTCCGCGGCACCGCGCACCTGGGCCTGGAGCAGAACGAGCTCGCCGCCGTGTGCTTCGGGGCGTGCGTCGCGCTCCGCCCGGACTTCGCCCCGGCGTGGCTCAACCGCGGCGTCGCGTTCACCCGGCTGCGGCTCCTGTCGGCGGCGCGCGACGACTTCGACCGCGTCCTCGCGCTCGACCCGGCGCTCGGCGAGGCCTACGTCCTACGGGCCGGGGTGCGCGACGCCGGCGGCGACGTGCGCGGCGCGGCCGACGACCTGACCGCGGCGCTGGCGGCCGGGGCGAGCCCGGTGCGCGTCCACTTCCTCCGCGCCCACGCCCGCGACCGGCTGAGCGACAAGGCCGGCGCCGCCGCCGACCGCGAGGCCGGGCTGAACCTGACGCCGGCCGACGAGCTGGGCTGGGTCGCCCGCGGCGAGGTGCGCAAGGCCCGCGACGCCGCCGGCGCGCTGGCCGACGCCGAGGAGGCGCTGCGGCTGAACCCGCTGTCGGCGCCGGCGCTTCAGCTGAAGGCGCACCTGCTCGCCGAGCACCTGAACCGCCCGGCCGAGGCGGTCGCGGTGCTCGACCGGGCGGTCGGGTTCTACCCGGACTACGTGAAGGCGCGGGCCGGGCGGGCGGTGCTGCTCGCCCGCGCCGGCCGGCGCGACGAGTCGGTGCGCGACGCGAAGGAGGCGCTCCTGCGCGACACCCGCCCGGCGAACCTCTACCAGGTCGGCTGCGTGTACGCGCTGACGGCGCGGACGCACCCGGAGGACAAGCCCGAGGCGCTGCGGCTGATCGGCGCGGCGCTCCGCGGCGGGTTCGGCCACCACCTGCTCGCCACCGACCCGGACCTAGCCGCGCTCCGCCCCGACCCCGAGTTTCAGCGCCTCGCCACCCCGGCCGCGCGCTAGCACCCGACCAAAGTCGCCGGCACACGGAGTGTGCCGTGACCGAAGAACGGCACACTCCGTGTGCCGGCGACTTTCATAGCCGCAGTGCACCACGAGTTCGTTCCCCCCTGCCGCCGTTCCCGCCCGCCGAGATCCGCCTAATGCCGCTCTCCCGTCCCGGCCTGCGTGTCGAATCGCTCGAACCCCGCGACGTGCCGACCGCTCTCGGCTCGCCGTGGCCCGACCCGGGCACGCTCACACTCAGCTTCGCCGCCGACGGCACCCGCGTGGGCGACCACGCCTCGGACACCGCGACCGCGTTCGGCGGGCAGTCCGCCGAGGTGTGGCAGCGCGAGGTGCTGCGGGCGTTCCAGACGTGGGTGGTGTACACCGACGCGAACATCGCGGTCGTTGCCGACGGCGGCGCCGCGTTCGGCGCGCCCGGGCAGGCGCAGGGCGACTTCCGGTTCGGCGACGTCCGCGTCGGTGCGGTTCCGCTGTCGGACGACTCGCTGGCGAACGTGTCGGCCTTCGACTGGGGCATCGGCACGTGGTCGGGCGACCTGCTGTTCAACACGCGCGCCCGCTTCGCAGCGCTCGGCGTCACCCCCACCACCGCCGCCGACGTCTTCACCGTCGCCCTGCACGAGGCCGGGCACGTGTTCGGGATGGAACACTCGGACGACCCGGCCTCGCCGATGTACAAGACGTACACCGGGGTGAAGACCGGGCTGACGGCGGGCGACGTCGCGCTGCTCCGCCAGTACTACGGCACGCGACAGCCTGACGCCTACGAGGGGTCGAGCGGGAACGACACCGCCTCCCGCGCCACGCCGGTCGATACCGTCACCGGCGCCGCCCGGCTCACGGCCGACATCGGCACGACCGCCGACGCCGACGCGTATTCGCTGCTGAACACCACGCTCCTCGGCACGCTGGAGGTGCGGGTGCGGGCGTCTGGTATCAGCCTGCTGACGCCGAAGGTACAGGTGTACGACGGGTGGGGCCGGCTGGTAGCGGCGGGCACGGCGGCGGGGCCGGGGCAGGACGTGACGCTCCGCCTGCCGCTGCAACTGCTCAACCTCGGCTACGTGGTGAAGGTGACGGGCGCGACCGGCGACGTGTTCGGGATCGGCGGGTACGAACTCTCGGTCGTCCGCACCGACGGGCTCGTCCTGCCGCACCTCCTTACCGAGACGTTGGGGGGGAACGGCCTGCTGGGGGCAGTGGAGCTCGACGGCCTTTTGTCCGGCACGGCCCCGGACGCCGGGTACGCGGCCGACGCGCGGGTCGATTCCCGCGCTGATGTGGACTACTACTCGGTCCGCGTCCCGCCGACGACCGACGCGGCGCCGCGGGCGCTGGTGGTGTCGGTCACGAACACGTCGGGCGGGGCGCACCCGGACGTGGCGGTGTACGACGCGGCCGGGCGCCCCGTCCCGTTCCAGATCCTCCACAACGACGGCGCGACGCTGACGGTGCAGGTGACCCAGATCCGCCGCGGCGGCCAGTACTACCTGGAGGTGTCGAGCCCGGCCGACGAGGACGCGACGGGCCGCTACCACCTGACGGCCGACTTCCAGGCGCCGGTCGCGGTGCAGTACCGCCGCCTCGCCGCGGGGACGCTCACCGCCGACGCCCCGACCGCGACCGCGACGCTGACCGTCGAGGCCGCCCGGCTGCACGAGTTCCTCTTTACCACGTCCGGCGCGGCGACTCTGACGGTGCGCGACGCGGCCGGGAACGTGGTGCTGACGCTGGGTCAGTCCGCCGGCGGGACGACGAACGGCGCCGTGTACCTGGCGCCCGGGACGTACACTGTGGAGATCGCCGGCGGGCCGACCGAGTGCACGGCCGGGGTGCGCGAGGCGAGCGGCCCGGTCGGTCCCTACGACCCGGGTACCTCGACGACCTACCCAGAGCCGCCGCCCCCACCGCCGCCGTCCGGCGGCCCGGCGCCCGGTTCCGAGCCGCTCCCTCCGCCCCCGCCCGGCGACGGCACGGGCACCTACGAGGCGCCGCCCCCGCCGCCGTACTTCTCAGACGTCACCGAGTACTAGCACTTCTAGGCGGTCCGTTGACTGGCCGATGCCGGGTGCGAAGCCCCAGCGTGGCGAACGGCGTAACACGCTGGGCCAGCGGTTCCGACTACTGGCCCTTTTACCGTTTGGTAGCTTCAGCCGGTAACTTTTACTCGGTACTGTGGTGGCCACATTTTGCCAGAAGATTCACTGCCTTGCTATCCAACGAGTTGCGGCGAGCACCTCGACAATTTCTCTCAACGGCACGGTCACTGCTTTATTCCCTCCCGTCGAGCCATCCCCCTGGCTGACAGGCCTTCCCCCAAGGCCGTCCCCCCATCCCGTCCCCCCGACGGGTTACCTATCCGAGAAGGCCAGCAGCTTCCCCCGGCTGCTGGCCTCTTCCTTTTCCCCTCCGACCTCGACACGTCGCGCCGATCCACTTACCGTTGTGCCCCCTTCCACGAGGAGCCGGTGATGCCACGATCCGTTGCCACGCAGCTGATGTTCGAGGGGCGGGCGGAGGAGGCAATGCGGCTGTACGTCGCCCTGTTCCAGGGGGAGGTCACGGCCGTCGAGAAGTACGGGCCGGGGGAGCCCGGCAAGGAGGGGTCGGTCAAGCGGGCCGAGTTCATCGTCGGCGGCCACCGGCTGGCCTGCATCGACAGCCCGATCAGCCACGGCTTTACCTTTACCCCCTCGACCTCCCTGTTCGTGGAGTGCCGCGACGAGGCCGAGTTCGACGAGGCGCTCGAGGCTCTTTCCTCGGGCGGGACGGTCATGATGCCGGCGGGCAACTACGAGTTCAGCCGGAAGTTCGCGTGGGTCGGCGACCGGTTCGGCGTCTCCTGGCAGTTAAACCTGGCCTGACGGGACCGGGGGATGGGCGGGGTGGTAAGGACGCCCCGGCCGCCGCCCTGTCCTCCTGAACTGGCCGGTCACTCCTCGGCGGGCGCTTCCTCCTCCCGCGTCCGCTTCAACTCATCGGCGATCACCTCGACCTGCGTCGTCTGGATCATCTCCCGAAGCTCGGGGTCCTTCGCCGCCTCGTTCAGCCCCAACCGGGTGTGGATGGCCCGGAGCATCTCCAGCATCTTCGTTGTCTCCTGCTCGGCCAAGAGCCCGACCTGGAGGTGCAGTTCCGCCTGCTCGGCCGCCTCCCGGCCCTGCCGATTCTGGGCCATCAGCACGATGGTGGAGAGGAGGATCGCCTCGACCGCCAGGGCGAAGTTCAGGAACTCGAACGGGTACGGGTCGAATCTCGCCAGGCCGAGCGCGTTCAGCCCGATCCAGCCAGCGACGGCGAGAACCTGGGCGGCGAGGAACCGGGGCGAGCCGGCGAACCCGCTGATGGCGTCGGTGATTCGATCGAGCCGGGTTCGCTTCCTGCGCACCTCGGCGGCCAGGTCGCGGACGGCGGCGATGTTCCGGCGGGCGGCCTCGGGGAGCGTGTCAGCCACGACGGTTTCTCGGCGGGGTACGCTCCAGGATACCGCTCTCGCACCATCTCGGGTTGGCGCCAGGTCGATCTCAGAAGTACCCTCGCCCGACCACCCAACCGTGGAGGCGCGATGCGTTACGCCAAACCTGCACTCGTAATCGCGGCCGTCGCCGGCGTGCTCCTGCTAAACCGCTACGAGCACCAGCAGACCCGCCGGCGTATCGACGAACTGGCCGCGTCGATGAAACACGAGGCTCCTGCCCCGATCCAGGTGCCGCCGGCCGGTGCGGTACCGCTGGAACTGAGCCACGTCACCCTTCCGCCCTACGTCATCGATCCGCCGGACGTGCTACTCGTCCAGGTTCTCATCCGGGACTCCAAGAAGAACACCACTACGCCGCTGCCGGTTCAGGACGTCTCAGGGCAGTTCGTCGTCCGGCCGGACGGGACGGTCGGGCTGGGGTATTGGGGGTCGGTGTCGGTCGGCGGGCTGACGATCGACCAGGCCGCGAGCGCGATCCGTGCGCACCTCACCAAGCGTGACGGGTGGCCGACCGGCGCTGAGCCCCCGGTTGTGGTTCTGGACGTTCTCGCGTTCAACAGCAAGCGGTATTACGTCATCTCCACTAATGCGGAAGGAACTCAGGTCCACGCCTTCCCGCAGACCGGGCACGAGACCGTGCTCGACGCCATCGCGGCGGTCAACGGACTCCCTGCCGGGGCCGCTAACGGGACGATTACGGTGAGGCGGAGGACGGCGACCGGTGAGCAGTCCCTTCCGGTGGACTGGGCGGCGATCACCCAGCACGGGGTGACGGCGACGAACTACCAGCTTCTGACGGGGGATCGGGTGGTGGTCACGCTCGGCCGGTGAGGAGCGATCTCAGCCGGCTGGCCGTTGGTACAGGCTGCCGAGGCAACGACCCGCCGGCCGCTCGCCGGGGCCGACAAGGATCGGTGGACGCACCACTCGTGCGGTCGCGTCGGTGCCCCGCTTGCCGGTCGTCCCCCCCTCCGTAGACTCTCAGGGCGCACGCTACCCCGGCCCGTAACCGCGAGCCGGGATGTTTTTTGGGACGGTTTGTGAAGTTTTTCACAAACTTCCCGTACAATGGGCGTGGGCTCACGGAGGGCGGGGCGTGGGAGCGCCGGTTCCGGTGCCGACGGCGGCGGGCGTCGAGCCCGCGTTCGACCTGTCGGCGTACTACCCGATCCTCATCTTTGCCGCGGCCGCCGGCGCGTTCGCCTTCGGGTCGCTCGCCGCCACCCACCTGTTCCCGTTCAAGCCGCACAAGCCCACCCGCGTCAAGCAGATGCCCTACGAGTCCGGTATGGACCCGGTCGGCTCGGCGCGGATGCAGTTCGACATCAAGTTCTACCTCATCGCCATCCTGTTCCTCGTCTTCGACGTGGAACTCCTGTTCCTCTACCCGTGGGCAGTCATCGCCTACGGCGACGGCGGGAACGAGATCTGGCGGCCGGTGTTCCGGTGGGTCGTGTTCGCGGAAATCCTCGTGTTTCTGGCGACGCTCGCCATCGCCTACGTCTACGCCTGGCGGAAGGGGGTGTTCCAGTGGCGCTGACCGGCTACCTGCCCGACTTCCTGGTGACCAAGCTCGACCACGTCGCCAGCCTGGTCCGCAAGCACTCCCTCTGGCCGATGCCGTTCGCCACGGCGTGCTGCGGCATCGAGCTGATGGCCACGGCCAGCAGCCGGTACGACATCGCCCGGTTCGGCAGCGAGGCGATGCGGTTCAGCCCGCGGCAGTGCGACCTGATGATCGTCGCCGGCCGGGTGGTGATGAAGATGGTCCCGGTGATGCAGCGCATCTGGCTCCAGATGCCGGAGCCGAAGTGGTGCATTAGCATGGGGGCGTGCGCGAGCTCCGGCGGCGTGTTCGACGCCTACGCCACCGTGCAGGGGATCGACCGCTTCCTGCCGGTGGACGTGTACGTCCCCGGGTGCCCGCCGCGGCCGGAGCAGCTGATCCGCGCCGTGCTCGACATCCAGGAGAAGGTGCAGCGGACCGGCACGATCGACGCCCGCGAGTTCGCCGCCCGCAGCGCCTACGAGGGGCCGACGGCGCTGGCCCGCGAGATCGCGCCGGAGGAGGCGATCGTCGCCCCCGGCGACTACCGCACCGCCACCCGCCTGCGCACCCCGCTGAATTAGAACGAAGGCAGTTTTTGACAGGATGAACAGGACGAAACAGGGACTAAGAAGCGGCTGGTTTTCAATCCTGTTTCGTCCTGTTCATCCTGTCAGAAAATGGTTTTCGAGAGGCGTTATGCCCGGCACGATGGACACGCTGCTCGCCAAGTTCCCCGGCGCGTTCACGATCGCGGCGTTCAAGGACAACGCCCGCGTCGAGATTCCCGCCGACAAGGCGCCGGGCGTGCTGTTCGCGGTGCTGAAGTGCCTCAAGGACGAGTGCGGGTTCGACTTCCTCGTGGACGTGGCCGGGATCGACTACCTGAACTACCCGAACGCCGCCGACCGCTACGCCGTCGTGTACGCGCTGGCGAACACCAAGACGGCGCAGCGGCTGTTCGTGAAGGCGTTCGCCAACGACCCCGACCCGGAGCTGCCCTCGGCGGTGCCCCTGTGGAAGGGGGCGGACTGGATGGAGCGCGAGGTGTACGACATGTTCGGCGTGGTCTTCGCCGGCCACCCGGACCTGCGCCGCATCCTGATGCCGGCCGAGTTCACGAGCTACCCGCTGCGGAAGGACTACCCGCTCCGCGGCCTCGGCGAGCGGCACAACTTCCCCACGATCACGCGGGCCGAGAGCTAAGGACAAATTCCGCCACGGATCAGCACGGATGAAACACGGATCAAGACGAAGAGACAGAGCGACCAGGAATACAGCCGAATCATGAACTGTGATTCGGCCTTGGTTTTATCCGTGTTTCATCCGTGTTGATCCGTGGCCGTTCTGTCGGAGTTCGCAATGCCGGTCGAATCGCTGCCGATCGCCGACGAAGCGGGTGCGGACCAGGAGTTCCTCTACACCCTGAACTTCGGCCCGCAGCACCCCGCCACGCACACCACGCTGCGGCTCATCCTCACGCTCGACGGCGAGACCATCGTCAAGGCCGTCCCGGACATCGGCTTCCTCCACAGCGGGTTCGAGAAGCTCGGCGAAGACCTCGACTTCAACCAGTACGTCACCATCGTCGACCGGATGAACTACATCAGCCCGTTCGCCAACGAGGTGAGCTGGCACCACACGGTCGAAAAGCTGCTCGGCATCGAGGTGACGCCGCGGTGCAAGTACCTGCGAGTCATCCTCGCCGAACTCGCCCGCATCAGCGACCACCTGCTCTGCGTCGGCGCCGCGGCGCTCGACCTCGGGGCGCTCACCGCGTTCCTGTACGCGTTCAACGAGCGCGAGAAGATTTACAACGTGTTCGAGGCCGCGTCGGGCCAGCGCTTCCACCCCGGGTTCAGCCGGGTCGGCGGGCTGATGAACGACATCACGGATGACGTGGTCGGCCTCATCCGCCACTTCGTGAACACGTTCCCGAAGGCGCACGCCGACGTGGTGCGCCTCCTGAACCGCAACCGCATCTTCGTGGACCGCACGAAGGGGATCGGCGTCCTCTCGAAGGACGAGGCGATCAACACGAGCTGCTCCGGCCCGGTGGCGCGGGCGTCGGGCGTGGTCCGCGACCTGCGCAAGGACGAGCCGTACCTCGCGTACCCCGATCTGCAATCGGCGTTCAAGGTGGTGTGCGCGACGGGCGGCGACTGTTACGCACGCTACCTGGTGCGGATGGAAGAGATCGTGGAGTCGGTGAACATCATCCGGGCTGCGGTGGAGAACATCCCGGCGGGGCCGGTGAACGTGGCGCTGAACGACAAGGTGACAATCCCGGACAAGACGGCGACGTACCGGAGCATCGAGGGACTGATCCAGCACTTCGAGCTGTTCATGTGGAACCGCCAGTGGACGCCGCCGGTGAACGAGGTGTACGCGGCGACGGAGACGGCGAACGGCGAGCTCGGCTACTACGTCGTGTCCGACGGCGGCCCGCGGGCGTGGCGCGCCCGCACCCGCCCGCCGTCGTTCATCCACTTCGCCGTCTTCCCGCAGTTGATGGAAGGCCACCAGATCAGTGACGTGCCGGCGGTGCTGGGGAGTCTGAACATCATCGCGGCGGAGCTCGACCGGTGACCCATAGCGACCGCGTGGCCCACGACCCGTTCGTCCGGCTGTTGTGCGTGGCGATGGTCGCCGCCGGGGGGCTGATCTGCCTGGGCTTCGCGGCCGCCCTGCCGTGGATCCTCGCGGAAGGCGAAGGCCCCGCGCCCGAGGACTGGCTGGACGAGCTGGGCGACCGGTGGCCGTTCGCCGCGATCCTCGGCGGGGCCGGCGTGTTGCAGCTGGCGGTCGCCGGGTGGGGCGTGTGGACGTGGCGTTCCGCGGAAGGGGCGGGGTGACATGGGCGTACTGACCGAAGACCAGAAGAACCGCATCCGGGCGTACATCCCGAAGTACCCCCGCAAGCAGGCGGTCACGCTCCCGGCGCTGCACCTCGTCCACGACGAGCTGCGCACCGTGCCGAACGAGGCGATCGTCGAGATCGCGGAACTCCTCGACCTGCACCCGAGCGAGGTGCAGGACACGATGACCTTCTACGCCTTCTTCAAGGGCGAGGGCCAGAAGAACGGCGCGACCCGGCTGTGGGTGTGCCGCGGACTGGCGTGCATGCTCCGCGGCGCCTACGAGCTCATCGAGCACTGCGAGCACAAGCTCGGCGTCCACTGCGGCGAGACCACCGCCGACGGCAGGATCACCCTGGAGTTCGCCGAGTGCATCGGCGCCTGCGACGGCGCCCCGGCGTGCCTCAAGGAAGACGTTCACGTCATGGACGTGACGCCGGAGAAGGCGGATCAGCTGATCGAGGAACTGCGGGCGAAGTGATCAGTGGCCAGTCGTCAGTTGTCAGTCGGGCAACGCGGCTGGGTGGCGTGATTCGGGTGCCTTCGTCGTGCGTTGTTGGGATTCGGCTCGACTGACGACTGAGAACTGAGAACCATGCCCTACGAACCCGTTCTCCTGGCCCGCATCGGGAAGCCCGACAGCGCCAAGCTGGAGGGCTACCGCGCCGACGGCGGGTACGCCACCGCCGAGCGCGCGGTCAAGGAGATGAAGCCCGAGCAGGTCGTCACGCAGGTCAAGGACTCGGGCCTCCGCGGGCGCGGCGGCGCCGGGTTCCCGTGCGGGCTCAAGTGGACGTTCCTCCCGAAGGACCACCCCGGCCCGATCTACCTGTGCGTCAACGCCGACGAGTCGGAGCCCTGCACGTACAACAACCGCATCCTGATGGAGAAAGACCCCCATCAGGTGCTCGAAGGGATCATGCTCGCCTGCTTCGCCATCAAGTCGAAGAAGGCGTTCTTCTACATCCGCTACGAGTACGGCGACGCCTTCCGCGCGGTGCAGGGGGCCGTTGACGATCTGTACGCCGCCGGGCTCCTCGGCACCAACATCTTCGGCTCCGGCTTCGACCTGGACGTCGTGGTGCACCGCGGCGCCGGGGCGTACATCTGCGGCGAAGAGACCGGCCTGATCGAGAGCCTCGAGGGGAAGCGGGCGTGGCCGCGGATCAAGCCGCCGTTCCCCGCCATCGAGGGCGCGTTCCGCAAGCCGACGATCGTCAACAACGTCGAGACGCTGTCGTGCGTGACGCAGATCATGCGCCGCGGCATCGACTGGTTCAAGAGCCTCGGCGTCCCGCCCGACCCCGCCAACCCGCGCGACGCCGGCAGCTACGGGCCGAAGCTCTACACGCTCGCCGGGCACGTCAACAAGCCGGTGTGCGTCGAGCTGCCGATGGGCGTCACACTCCGCGAACTCGTGGAGGTCCACGGCGGCGGGGTGTGGAAGGGGCGGAAGGCCAAGGCCGTGAACCCCGGCGGCCTGAGCATGGGCTATGTCGACGTGAACGCCCCGCTCAAGGGTGCCGACGGGAAGACCGAGTACGACATCCCGCTCGACTTCAACGGCCCCGGCAAGGTCGGCTGCCTCGGCCTCGGCACCGCCGCCGTCACCGTCATCGACGACCAGACCAGCATGGTGGACGTCCTCCACAACACCTGCCAGTTCTTCGCCCACGAGAGCTGCGGCCAGTGCACCCCCTGCCGCGAGGGGACCGGCTGGATGCTGAAGATCACCGACCGCCTCCGCCGCGGGCTCGGGCGGAAGGAAGACCTGGACATCCTGATCGAGGTCGGCGACCGCATCGGCATCATGCCGGGGACGACGATCTGCGGGCTGGCCGACGGCGCCGGGTGGCCGGTGAAGACGGCCGTGCGGAAGTTCCGCGCCGAGTTCGAGGCGGCGATCAAGAGCGGGGAGAAGAGCAAGTACGCGAAGTCGCTGGCGATGGCCCACTAACCCGGGAGGGTGGTGTCATGCGGTGGTTCGCCATTATCGCGGTGTGTGTCCTGGCGCTGGCCGGGTGCAAGAAGAAAAAGCCGGCCGCGACCCCGACCGACTCGGGGCCGGCGCCGGCGATTAAGGCCGACGGCCTCCCCGCCGAGTCCCCGCCGCCGACGACCGGCGGGGCGGGCGGGGGCGGCGGCAGCGGCGGGATCATCGCCGCGGGCGGCGGAATCGGGGTCGTGAATTCGCAGCAGGCGCTCGGTGGGGGCGGTGGCGGCGGGGCCGTGATGGCGGTGCGGAAGGCCGCCCGCCGGGCCAACGCCATGAACGAGTTGAAGAACATCGGCGAGATCATCTTCGCCATGCAGGTCGAGGACGGGCGGATGCCGACGGTGGATCGCATCAAGGAGGAACTGAAGCGGACGCCGCAGCTGTACGCGGGCGTCACCGAGGGCGCCTACGTCCTGACCGGCACGACCGAGCCCGGCGGGCTGTACGCTCACGAGGTCAACGCGGACCGGGAGCCCGGGATCGCCGTGATCGGCGGCCGCGCCGTCCGTTCGACGCCGGAGGAGTTGCAGCCATACTTCCGGACGGTGCCGCGGCCGCAAGCCCAGCCGCAACCGAAGGCCCCGCAACCCGCGCCGCAGCCGATGGGGAAGATTGACAACCGTCCGCCCCAGCCGCAGGCGCAGCCGGCCGCCCCGGCGGCGCGGGTGACGCAGCAGGACATGGAGGAGGTCCGGCTGTTCATCGACAACCGGTCCGGGGCGACGGGCCAAATGCCGACCCCGCAGGAGACGTCCGCCGCGCTGAAGCAGGCGGCCAGCCCGCAGACGGTGACCCTCATCCAGTCGAAGGCGATCACGATCGCCCCGGCCCGCACCCGCGAGGACGTGTGGGCCTACGAGACGGCGGCGCTGCAGCGCGGCGGGCTGGTCGCCACCGCGGGCGGCGTGGAGACGATGACCGCCGACACGCTCCGCCGCCGGCTGGGCGGGCGCTGACTGCCGGTATATAGCAGCCGGCTTGCCGGCCGTGCCGCGAAGTTGTGTCCACGCACGGCCGGCAAGCCGGCCGCTATATACCCCGACCATCCGGGTACGCCAGACATGCCGACCGTGTACGTGAACGACAAGCCGGTCGAGATCGGGGCCGCGCGGCTGAACTGCGTGCAGGCCGCCGGCCTCGTGGGGACGTTCGTCCCCCACTACTGCTACCACGAGGCGCTGTCGGTGGTGGCGTCGTGCCGGATGTGCCTCGTCGAGGTCGGCGAGCGCAAGCCGGACGGCACCGTCGTCATGCAGCCGAAGGTGCTCCCCGGCTGCCAGACGCCGGTCAAGGACGGCACCGTCGTCGTCACCGGCGACTACGACAAGCGAGACCAGACGGTCGCCGCCCTCGCCTACCCACCCGACTACGTGAAGGGCGGCGCCCCCGGCGCCCGCGCCAAGCGGGCGCAGGCCGACACGCTCGAAGGGCTCCTCATCAACCACCCGCTCGACTGCCCCGTCTGCGACAAGGCCGGCGAGTGCAAGCTCCAGGACTACAGCTACGACTACGGCCGGTCCGAGTCGCGGATGGTGGACGAGAAGAACACCCCGCCGAACAAGCCCGGCCTCTCCAGCAAGATCACGCTGTTCACCGACCGCTGCATCATGTGCACCCGCTGCGTGCGGTTCACGCGCGAAATCAGCGGCACGGCGGAACTCATGGTGAACGGCCGCGGCCACCACGAGGAGATCGACACCTTCCCCGGCCGCCCGCTCGAGAATAAGCTCGCCGGCAACGTGGTTGACCTGTGCCCCGTCGGCGCGCTCGGGTCGAAGGACTTCCTCTACAAGCAGCGCGTCTGGTACCTCAAGACCGCCGATCAGGTCTGTTCGCGGTGCAGCACCGGGTGCAGCGTCCACGTCGATGCGAACAAGGACATCGTGTACCGCCTGCGGGCGCGGGAGAACCCGCAGGCGCAGGGCTACTTCATGTGCGACGAGGGGCGCTACGGGTACCACTTCGCCAACAGCGGCGAGCGGTTCCAGCGCCCGCAGGTGAAGCGCGACGGCCGCTTCCAGCCGGCGCCGTGGAGCCAGGTCACGCCGCTGTTGCGCGACGAACTCGCCGCTGCCGCGAAGGCCAACCCGCGCGGCGTCGTCGCCGTGCTGTCGCCGTACCTCACGGTGGAGGAGGCGTTCCTCCTCGGCACCTACTTCAAGGGGCTGTCGGCCGACGTGCGGCTGGCGCTCGGGCCGGTGCCGGTTGTGGGCGAAGACGACCGCTACCCGAAGGATGTGAAGGGGAACCCGGTCGAGCCGACGAAGTTCACCATCCGCGCCGAGAAGTGCCCGAACCGCAAGGGCGTCGAGGCGGTGCTGACGCACCTGCAGGGCGCCGTGATCCCGTTCGCCGACGTCGCCCGCGAGGCGCTCGACGCCGTGTGGTTCGCCGGCGGCTACCCCGAGGCTGGTTACGCGGAAGGCGGCATCCCTTCGGACTGGAAGGCGCCGGCGCTGCTCGTGGCACAAGACCTGTTCCCGTCGCTGGTGACGGCGGCGGCGAAGTACGTGCTGCCGGGCACGGCGTCGTTCGAGAAGGACGGCACGTTCGTGAACCACGCCGGCCTGGCGCAGCCGTTCGGCCGCGCGACCCGCCCGCCGGTCGAGGCGCGGACCGAACTGCAACTCGCCTACGACCTGCTCGGCCGCCGCGGGCTGGCGCAGGCGGCGGTGGTGCGGAAGGAACTCGCAGCGGCGATTCCGGCCTTTGCACAGTTGAGCGACGAC
>JAFKFQ010000179.1 GCA_017308215.1 bacterium
AGACGATCCTCGACCAGCGCTACCACCTGACCGGGGACACCGGGTCGATGAAGACCTCGCTCGTCGCCGGCCCGCTCGCCGCCCAGTTGATGGCCCGCAACGACTGCACGGTGGTGGTGCTCGACCTCAAAGGGGACCGGTCCCTGTTCGAGACGTGCCGGGTCGAGGCCCAGCGGGCGGGGCTACCGTTCTCCTGGTTCACCACCGAGCGGGGCCGGTCGAGTTGGGTGTTCAACCCGTTCGAGCAGTCCTACCACGCCGCCGTGACGCCCGAACAGGAGTCGGAGACGCTGCTCCAGGGCATGTCCCTCGACTACGGGGTGGACTACGGCCGGGCCTACTTCACCTCGCAGAACGAGATGTCGCTCAAGGCGCTCATGCGGAAGCTGAACCTGAAGTCGGCGGCCGCCCTGTTCGCCCTGCTGAACGACCCCGGCGGGGGCAGCATCCTGTCGGTGCGGGAACTCAAGGACGCGGGCCACCTGCGGGCGATCGCCAGCCGGCTGATGACCATCGCCCCGCTGAACGCCGAGTTGCCGGCCGGGGCGAGCCGCCGGATCGAGGCGGCCGACGTGCTGCGGCGGAAGCAGGTCGTCTACTTCAACCTGAGTTCCCCGCAGGAGCCGCTGTCCGCGGCCACCGTCGCCCGGATGTTCCTGTGGTCGCTCTTCTCGTGCGCCGCCCACGACCGGGTGAAGGGGAACCGCGTCTACGTGTTCGTCGACGAGTTCCAGCAGATCATCGCGGAGAACATCAAGCCCCTCTTCTCGATGATCCGCGGCCTCGGGGTGACCCTCGTGCCGGTCCACCAGACGCTCGGCCAACTGGACCAGCGGGGGGCGGACCTGATCGACACGGTGGACTCGAACACGGCGGTCAAGCACATCCTGCGGGCGTCGGAGCCGCGGACGATGAGGCGGATCGCGGAGATGTCCGGGGTGCAGACGTATCACACGTTCTCGTGGACCCAGGACACGACCGAGGGGGACGGGACGATCGACCCGACGCTCGCCGTCGACGGGCTGGTCCAGGTGAGCGAGACCCACGGCAAAGCCCTGGACGACAACACCATCCTGGCGGTCAGTTCGGACCAGGCGTCGAGTTTCATTCGCTTCACCTTCGGCAGCGGTTATACTCAGTTTGCGGGGCGAACGACCATCGTCCGGTCCCTCTACCCGATCGACCGCGAGAGGTACGATCGGCGGGACAACGCCCCGTGGCCGATCCTGCCGGACGACCCGACGCCGCCCGCACTGCCGGTCGCGCCGCCGGACCCGAAGTCGCTCCCCCCCGCCCCGCCCGACGGCAAGGGCACGGACTGGGACGAGCGGTTCCGGAACGACAGCCTGTAATCGCGTATCATTGGTCATTCTTTTCATCCGCCATCCGGAGGACGGTCCCGTGTTGAACGCATTCGGCGGGCGGGGGCACTCCGCCCTCCCGCCCAACCGCAAGAGCATGGCCGACGTGCTGAACACGATCGGCGTGCTCGCCATCGTGCTGGTCGGCGGGTATTACCTGCTGACGTTCCTCGGCAAGGTCGGCGGCCCGGCGAAGCCGACCGCCCCGCCGTCAACGGTCGAGCCGTGGGACGCGCCGGGGTCGCGGGACGCCGGGGCGGCGAAGGCCGGCCCGACCACGTCTCCGGACGTGCGGCTGGCGTCCGACCGCGGGGTCGAGCAGCAGGCGCTGGCGTTCGCCAAGACGCGGCAGGCGCTGGCCGTCGCACGGGCGGACGACGTGGCCCGGCTCGCCGACGAGTGCCTGTCCGAGATCGCGGCGTTCGACGCGACGGTGCAGCCGCTCCTGGGGAGCGACGACGGCAAGAAGGTGGCCGGCGACCCGGTGCAACTGGCCCGGTTCCGGGCGGTGCTGGAGAAGGACCGGCCGGGCAAGGGCGTGGCCGAGCGGTTGCGGACGGCGGCGACCGAGTTGGCCGCCCCGGTGCGGGCGTCGCAGGCGAACGCCAAGGACGCCTCGAACCCGAGCGACCTGGTGACCGCCGAACTCGACCGGCTGGCGACGCAACTGGCCGGCTTGAAGCGGGTGTGGGAGCAGGACCGGCGGACGGTCGAGGCCGTCGTCGCTGACGCCAAGCGGAGCAAACAGCCGGCCGCGGCGCACTCGCTCGACGCGGCGGTGCGGGCCGACGCCGAGGCGGAGGCCCTCGCCCTGGCGACCGCCACCGAGAAGGAGCGTGCGCGGGTGCGGGCGGAAATGAAGGAGAAGCAGGTCCGGGAGGCGGGCGAACTCGAACGCAAGGTCGAGGAGGCCAAGCTGGAGAAACTCCGCTCGACCAAGTTGGCCGAGGCCGGTCGCATCCAGACCGATGCCGAAATCACGACCGAGAAGGGCAAGGACGCGGTCGCCGCGGAGAAGGCGAAACTCGAACGGGAGCGGCTGTTGAAGAAGATCCAGACGCCCGAGGTCAAGCAGGTCCTGGCCCCGCTCCTGACCCCGGGGTACCACCAGCCGTTCCGCTACAAGGCGGGGGCGCTCGGCCTCGAGCGGACGGCGAAGAAGCAGCCGGTGTCGTTCAGCCGGCTCCAAGAGGCTGGTGCGTTGGAGCAGACGATCAAGGGTCTCGGCGAACTCGCGGACATCACCGGCAGCAAGGACGACGACGTGCGGCCGCGGCTGAAACTCCCCGACTATACGGCGTGGTGGTCAACCGCCCAGCAGGAGAAGATTCAGAAAGTCCAGGACCTGCTCATCGAACTCGGCCCGACCCTGGTCGAGGAGGGGTTACTCTCCAAGTAGTGGTCCCGACCGAGAATCGCCCCAGCCTCGACCGCGCCGCCCGGTGGGGTCGCGGTATTCTGGGAGGTGGCGGGACCGACCTCCCGTGACCTCGACCGCCCCCGCCTTCCATTTTCCCCCCACCCGGAAAATCAAAAAAAACAACCGGTGGCTGAGGCGTAACACCCTCTGATCCTTCCCGCCGCCTGGAAGTGCAACCCAAGGCGACAGACGCGAGCGCACCCCGAACCGGAACGTGTTTCTCGGTATCCGGGGTGGCAAGAACGAGTCCGCTGAAACCGTCGTTCGTGCTTTTTGCGTCGCAAGAGACCCCGGGCGGGTCTCTTGTTTTTCTCGTGGTGGTGCCCTCGCGTGGTTGCGGCTTGAGCGGTCCGTGGACCGTTGAAATCGGGTTCGGCAGGACGCCGGATTCGGAAACCACCCCGGCTGCAAGCCGGGCAATAGGAGACAGTGCGATGGCACAGAAAGACGGTGAGAAGTTGTGTTGTAAGGTGACACACCACGAGAACGGGAGGACGACGACCCGGCGGATCAACTCGATGGTCGTCCAGTCGGTGGACGGGCGGGTGCATCTCCTGACGAAGGAGAAGTTGCCGGACTCGATCAACCTCTACACGGGGGACGTCCACAGCGGTGAGCACACGGCCGAGGTGCTCTTGAACCCGAAACCCCCGGTCCGGCTGAGGGACATCCCCCGTGGGTGGCCCGAAGGCCGGGATCTGCTCCATGTGGCGATCGGCTTCCTGATGCTGTCCGGCATTGAGTTTCTGATCGACGCGGTGAGGAACCTCCTCGACGCGGCCCGCATGTAACAGACCCCGACAGGTGGAACCGGAACGGCTCCGGTTCTGCCTGTCTCTTTCTGACACAACGAACAACCGGCTGCAAGTTTCCACCGGCCTCATGCCGGGGATACCGGTTATCTGCCTGCCGCCCTCGCGGCCCCCGTTGACATACCCCGCGCCTCGATTTCCTCCCTCTATCGTGGGCGGGTTATCCATAGGGGCGCGGAGCGGCTTTAGCCGCACCCGCGAAGCGCCCCTGTGGTTAACCCCTGGCAGCCCCTCCCGACGAAGCCCATGACTCTTTTCTCACTTTCCTTCGACCCCTGACTCGGCTCGGAATGCGACGGGACGAACACCGGTAACGGGTCGGTCGGCCGGAGCGAACAGGCGGGACCGGCGACCGTCCAAGGTGGGGTTTGGCCCCGATGCGGAAACTCTATGTTTGCCGAAACCGGGCGAGCGGTGGTAGCGGTGACGCCGTGGCTACCGAAGAGAATTCACTCGCCAATTTCGGCCTGGTCATCGCCTACGTGCTGCCCGGGTTCACCGCGCTCCAGGGGTTTCCCCTCCTCTCCCCGTCTGCCATCGCGTGGGGAGCAGGCGAAGATCCGAACCCGCAACTGTCCGCGTTCCTGTCGAGTACGGTGATGGCGCTCGCCGCCGGACTGACGGTGAGCACGGTGCGGTGGTTTGTCATCGACAGGCTGCACCACCTGACCGGACTTCGGCCGCCGCGGCGGGACTTCTCGAAGCTCGACGGGAACGTCGGGGCTTACGAGTTCCTGGGCCTCATCCACTACCGCTACTACAAGTTCTACGCGAACATGGTGGTGGCGCTGATTTGGGACTACGCCGTCCGGGGGTATGCCCACGGCTGGCACGGGGCGCTGGGCGTTCCCATCGTGGTGCTCTTCTTTTTCGCCTCCCGGGATTCGCTCGGGAAGTATTACCAGCGGACCGGCGAACTCCTCGGCGAGCCGCCGAACTCGATCATCCTCCCCGACTAGCTTTCTGCTTCTGCGGTGGGGCGTCCGCTGGCATCAGGTCACGCATGGAGATGCCGAGGGCGAGGGCCAGGCGCTCGATGTTTTCGATGGAAATATTCCGCTTGCCGCGTTCGACGCTCGACACGTAGGTGCGGTGGAGCGTCGCCAGTTCGGCGAGCTTTTCTTGGGAAATGCCCGCGCCTTCGCGCACCTCACGGAGGCGTTTTCCGAATCGAACCGCCACGTCGGACAAGCCGGTATGCCCTCGCCCGGGTCTGAAGATCTGGCTGAGCCAGTTTGACCCGATTCTGCGGGGTGCATACGATAGGTCTACACCCTTTAAGTCACGGTGACGTAAAGGGTGTATTGCCCGCGCCGGGCAGTAGGAGTGCTCCGATGACCAACGGCGGCGACAAACACCACGGACCGGCCACGAAGAAGAAGGCGTCGAAGAAGCCGAAGGCGAAAGACGCGACAGCCGCGCTGAAGCGGAAGAACCTGCTTCCGGCGGGCCTCGATGGCGTGAAGAAGGGCTGAGCGGATGCCGCGTGACGTTACCACCGGTGACATGCCGTCGCCGGTCAGTCGAGGAGGCCTTCGGCTTGGAGCCACGGGACGAGGGCTTCCTCGACGATGTCCTGCTGGGTGTAGGTCTCAATGCCGTTTAGCTGCCGTTGGAGTGACGCCTGCTTGAGGGCGGAGGCGATTTCCGGGCGGAGTCGAACGGTGACTGGGACGAGTAGTGTGGCGAGCAATCGCTGTGCGTGTGGTCGCTTCGCGGCGGATGGCTTTGTGGGTTTCCGCGGAGCCGTGGTTCGTCTCCCCTCTCCGGCCGCCTCCTCCTGCTCCTCGACATCGTCGTCCGCGGCTTGCTGCGGCTGAGCCTTTTCGGACACCACCCGCACCGGTGGCGGTTTCACCTCTGGCTTCGGCCGTTCCTGGACGACGAACGCCCGCGCCGCATCCGGATCAACCCCCATTTCTTCAATGCCCGCCACCAGCGACCTTCGCTCTGCCATAATCCCCCACTACCGTTTCGAGTTTGCTTTGATCTTCGCCTTCGCCCGGGTCATGCCGACCACGGCCTTCGGGGCCGCGGCTTCGGGCAAGAGTTCCCGGAAGAGTGTGTCGATTTCCTTTGCCGCTTCCTTCTCGCGGTAGCCCATCTTCCAGACGAGTGTCGATTGGCCCGGGGCATCAGCGTAGGCCTGCCGCAGGGTGATGTGCGTAGTGGCGAGTGGAAGGTTCAGGACGTCGGCCGCGTCCCGCATGTCCTTGGTGAGCCGGAAATCTTTCCCGACCATCGAGAGGACGGCGACGGCGAGCGGCGGCCCCTTGCGGATGGTCTGGGCCTGGCGGACGAATGTCGTGTTCTTCGCGAGCGCCCTCGCCTCGAACATCGACGCCTTGCACGGGATGACGGCGAGGTCGGCCCAGAGGAGCAACGCCCGGCTGGTCTCGGTCTGACTGCCCGGCCCGTCGCAGACGATGTAGTCGGCCTCTTTGCGGAGCTGCGGGAGGCCTTCGAGCACCTCGTCGGCGGTTTCGTAGCGGGCGATGCCGACCTGGGGCGCGGCCTCGGAGATCCATTCGGAAGACGAGTTCTGGGAGTCGCAGTCCGCGAGAACGACTTTGTGTCCGAGTTCGTGGAGCCAGGCGGCCAGACTGCCGGCGAGCGTGGACTTCCCCACCCCGCCCTTGGAATTCACAACGGCGATAATCATGCCCGCTGGATACCTGACATGCTGGCATGCTGGCAAGAAATAAAGTTGTCCACCCGGCAGGTCGGCAATCCACCCGGCAGGTTGACTGGCCGAGCGGCCGGGTGCCCAGCCGGTTGCACGGTCGCCTGACCTGGCGAGCGCCTGGCCGAGTTCCCGTCCACCGTGCCTGCCTCAGCGCTGGCCGACGGGCCGGGCTGACAGCAGACAAGCCGTAAACCCATCCAGCGGGCAGACAAGGCCACCGACCACGCGACAGGAAGGCCGTTTGGCTCGCTTGCCGCGGTGGTGCGAACACGACCCGCCAGCCGCCAGTCATACCACACACCCGGCAGGACCGCACTCCAGTCGGCGACCAAGCTTGAAGGCAAACCGGTCCGCACGACAACCAACCGACCTCGCAGCGAACCGGACCGGCGTCTCCGCGACCGCGCGCACGGCCGACCTGGCAACCCGACAGCCGACCCAGCAGCAGAGTTAGCGACCGTCCTGTAGACCGCCCGGGTGACGAACCCGCCGCGCCTCAACTCGGCACGCCCACTTGCCACGTCGCCCGCTACACATTCCGCCGCACTTACAGCCTGCAAACATGCTTTCATGCTTGCAGGCTGACAAGCAAGCAGACCGACAGACCGGCCGAATTGCACTTGCGCGAGTTTTCGAGCCGTCGTAGTCTCCCCAGGTTTAAGTGGCTGAAAGTAAAAATATCCACCATACGCAAAATGAAACAGGTTCGCGGCCAGTGGGCAAGGCGGTCCTGAGTGTGGGGAAGAGCGGGTAAGGCCGGAAAACGCCTGGATTGTGATACGCAAGATGAGACAGGATTTGCGGGGAGACTTGTTGCCTGGCGGCGGATACGCAAAACGAGACAGGGTTTTCGGGTCCGGAGGCGGTGAGTCTATACGCAAAATGAGGCAGAAAAGGCGAATAATTCGGGCGAGTTATCCACACGCAAAATGAAGCAGGAAGCGGGACAGGGGATACGCAAACTGGGACAGGGAACACACGCAAAATGAGGCAGAGTTCTACGCAAACTGAAACAGGAAGTCTCGTGCTTCGGGATAAGTATTTGCTGCCAAGGTGTTCAAATCATTGCGTTTTTCACTTCCGTACTTCTCTACCTACTACCTATCTAACGTCACGCGAGGGCTATGAATGATCCAGTAGGAGGGAGCCGCCCGCCCGCCAAGAAGCGGCCCTGGGGCAAGGAGCAACTCCGGAACGGCCGGGACGAGATGAACCTGGTGGAGTTCCCGTTCGCCACCCTGTCCGACCGGTCAGACGGGGTTCAGGTGCTGGAATTCCAGGTGTCGGACTCGGACCGGGAGAGCGGGTTGCCGGTCGAGCGGAAATTGTCCGTGACGGGCGACCCGAAATACGGCCTGCCGACGGCAAAAGACGAAGAGGTCTACCTGGGCCTCCTCCAACTGACCAAGCACCACAACGACTTCAAGGCCCCGGACGTGCGGTTCACCCGGCACGAGCTCATCCGCCTGCTCGGCTGGCCGAATAACGACTGGGCGTACGAGCGAATCGCCACCGCCCTGGCCCGGCTGACCGGGGTCCGGCTCTTCTACCTGAACGCCTGGCGGGACAACGCCAACAAGGTCTTCAAGGACCGGGGCGGGTTCGGGATTCTCGACTCCTACCAGATTCGGGACGCCCGGAAGGGGAACGGCCCGGTCGAAGAACTGCACTCGGAGTTCCGCTGGAACGCGGTGCTGTTCGAGAGTTTCCAGGCGGGCTACCTGAAGCGGCTTGACTACGAGACGGTGCGTTCGCTCGGGACCAAGGCGAAGCGGCTCTACCGCTACCTGGACAAGCACTTCAACCCGCCGAAGTACGCCCGGCTGGTGTTCGACCTGCGGACGCTCGCCTGCGAGCGGCTGGGGTTCAGCCGGGATTACGACGCGGTGCAGATTCGGCGTGCCCTTCAGCCGGCGGTGGAGGAGCTTGAAGCCCTGGGGTTTGTCACGGTGGAGCCGGTCGAGACCCGCTACCGGAAGATCGGGCGGGGGAAGTGGGAGGTGACCTTCGAGAGCGGCAGCGGAAAATCCCCGGCGAGGGTCGGGGCGCAGAAGACGACTTCGGCGAAAGTTCCTCTCGGGCGTCGTCAGCCATCGGCTGCGGACCAACGGGTCGCCCAAGCGGACGCGGCGGAGGCGGCGTTGGTGCGGGATTATCTGGGGAGCCTGCCTGAAGGAGACCGATCGCGGCTAGAGAGCGAGGCGGTTGCGGCGGCCGACCCGTTTCTTCGCACGCTTCTTGAGTCGAGCGGGCCGATGGTCGAGACCACAGCGAACCTGATTCTGCACAAGCACGTGCTGCGGCTGATCGCGGCCGAGCCGAAGGCGGAAGACGTCTGAGGTGCGGGACCGGGCTTCGGCTACCTTCACAGTGACCAACTGTGCCGAGTCTGGAATCGCCACCGTTCTGTGATCAGTGAGACAGCACGGGTTCGGCCCTTCAGCCTCGCAGTGCTTCATAAGAATTGTGAACCGGCTTACTTGAGGGTGGTTGGCATCATCGCGGTGAAGAAGTCGAACCGATTCGTCCGAATCGGCCTCTTGATATCCCTCGCGCGGGCATTCGGGTATCCGGCCAGGAGCGTGTCGTATTTGAAGCCGACGCGGTCGCGGAGGAATTCGTCGATGGCGTCAGGGTCGCCGGTTCGGAGATTGTCGTTGAGGGCTTTCGGGAAGGTCGGGTCCTTCGAGCAATGGCGGAGGTAGGCGACGAACTCAGGGCCGCTCTCGTAGATGTGCTCCGGGGCGAGCGAAAAGCAGGCGTGGAGCGACCTCTTGCTGTCGTCGTGGTGGTCGCCCTGTCGGTCACTGGAGAGTAGGACGCGGTAGTAATCAGCAACGCCCTCGTAGAGAAGTTTGAACTTCGGCTGGGCAAAGTACAGGACTTGGACACCCGGCTCCTGCGTGATGTGTACCGCCTCGTGGATCACCGTTCCCCAGTCGTTCTCCGGGATGTTCTTGGCGATCTGGACGCTCCAGTTCCCGAGATACCCGTGCTGGTTCTCTCCCCCGAAGAACATGTTCACCTTGTTGTCGCCGCGGTCGAAACCCAGCGTTTCAAAGAGCTGCGGGATCTTCCCGTCACCGTACGCGACAAGCTCTTTCGCGTACTTGGCCCGCTCCTCACAGGCGCTTGTGTCGAACGTGCAGTACGTCCCCTCGATCATCGGCACGGCGCACCTCCTGCTGGGCGTTTGCCCGTTCATTGCCTGCCATGATAGCGGACGCCGGCCGAGGCCGGCCGGCGTCCGCTGTCGCCGCCGTCTGAAATATGTCGCTGCAATGAAACTGCAAACAAATTGCAAAGTGCTGTAATGAAATAGAAATGCTACTGCAACTTTACTGTGGTTCGTCCACGGCGGTCGTCAGGAATGACACAGACGTTGTTCATGACGCTCATCGGGTCGGCGGTGACACCCGGTAAACTCGGCTACCACCGAGCTAAGGGGACGGGGTCGCACCTCGTCACGTCACGCCCGTAGAGCCGGATGCGTCGATAGGCGCTCGTCCGGTTCGACGGAGGCTGGCCGAAGTAATCCCGCCATGACGCCCCGATCTTCCTTCGTATGGAAGCGGGGCGTCGGCGGAGTAATCTCGGTCTTCTATCCGATATTTTGATTCTTTTCGCTGTGAATCGCGGGCGACAGGGGAAACCCTCGGGGACAACTGCCCCCGAGGCCGCTGTAAATCAAAACGGGTGCGTGGCGTCCATGCCACCAATCCCGTCGCGGGGGTCCGGGGCTACGGCGGCTTGCACCGCTAGGCCCGCTCAACCGTGCTGGCGTGGGGAGTTCCTGTCGTGGCAACACGCGGGACCGGCTGTGACCGCAGCCGGCGTCCGGGGGAAAACACCCCGGCGGCGAATAGCTCAACCACGAGAGCGGCGAAAGCCGTTGCCAGTGAGTCCGACCCGGGACGGTGCCGAACCGGGAATAAGCCAGTCATCGGTGGGTAAGGGGAGGCTTCTGTGTTCGCTCCCCCGAAATCGTCGCGCTTCCTGCGCGGCGGAAACTGCGCCGCCCCGGGAGGGGCGGACGTGCGGTGGCTCGCCCGTGGGGCAGCCCACTACCGACGTGACGGGTCGGACGGAGATTACGGCGAACCTGGGAAACCCGATCGCGGCCGGGGTCGCGCCCCGGTGCCCGCGCGTGGTGCGCGGGTGGTCCAAATGCGGTCGGGTGGGAGAGTGGCCTGAGTAGGAGCCGGCGGGAGCCGGGCCGGACCGCTGCAAGGCAGTGGCGGGGCGGTTTGTTCGTTCCGGGTGGTGCCGAGCGAAACCTTCGACGAAAGGGCCGACGGGCTGATGAAGCCGATGATGTGCGTGCCTGTGGATAACTCCTCGGAGTTATCCACAGGCGTCCCTTGGGTGGGAGAGCGGCGGTCGAAGGGAGCGCTCTTGGGTGAGCGTTCCCTCCGGCAGTGAATCTTGCGACGTGCGCCCGAGGTACGCCTCGGGCGGCGTTCAGGTTCGTGCGCCGCTACCTCTACGAATTGGGGCGTTGCAACTCCCTGAACACAGCGCGGCGGAGCCGTGCGGTGGGCGCGGGGAGGGCGGCGTCCTGGGGCGAAGCGGGAAGCGACGCGGCTCAAGGGATTCGGGCTTTTGGGGGTGTGCCGGGAACACCCCCGTTCCGGGTGCGGTCTTTGTCATTTTCGGCGGAGGGAGATGCGGTATCGTTGCGAGGCGGTGTCGGTGGAGGGGTTCATCCAGCAGCTCGCTGTGGCCTACGTCGCCCGCGGGTACTTCTTCTACGTCGTCGGGAAAATCCCGGCAGGCAAAGACCGACATGCGGTGGATGAGAAGTTGGTCGAGCGGTACCAGATCGACCTGTCGAAGTGGGCCCGCGCCCGGCGGAAACAACTCGGGCGGGCGAGCCTGCAATACCTACGGCACGAGGACTTCTTCACCATCATCGCCACCCACGGGGAGCACCCCTTCTTCGAGCGGGAGGGGGCGAGCGTCCGGGACATCCGCCGCCGGGCGATCCGGTATGGCGGCTACGCGGTCAGCTTCCGGGGCGGGCACGTGCAGGTACGGATTGACCTCCCGCAGTACCGCCTGCTGAAAGCCTGGTTCGAGGATGAGGCGACCCGTCGGTCGGCCGAGTCACTTGCGAAAGTCTTCTACGACCTGCCGTTCGAGCCGTATCACCTGGTCAAGCGGCAGGAGTTCAACCTACTCCGGGCGGTCAACCGCAAGCGGCGTGCGGCGGGCCTGTCGCTGGTCCCCTTCGAGTGCATCTGGCTCAAGCGGCGGCCGGTCAAACCGTTCGGGGAAGCGAGTTCGACCGTCAAGAGTTCGCCCGCCGGGCCAGATGCAGTTCCGGTCGAGGCCGTGACCACCGAGACGAATGGGGGCGGCGGGCCGACCTCCGACGAGTAACAGGCGCGGGCTGGAACAATGTGCCCACGTATTCAGTCGAGCCGCCAGCTTGACCAGGTCGGCCGGCCAAGACCATAAGTTGTTTTCCGGCACGGCGCGAGTAAACTCGATACTGCCCCCTTCGCTGTTTCAAGGACGTTCGTGCGGCTCGCCGTCAGCCTGTACTTGGTGATCGCAACGGCTTGCGGGCCGGCCGTGTGCTGTTGCGCCCCGGCCCGCGCGGCCGCCGCGCTCAATCGCATCGTCGCTGGTGAACGAGGACTCGCCCCCAACGCTTCTAGTCCGGTTTGTTGTGGGTCAACCCATCTACCGACCGGACCGGCTCGCACGCCGTCCGAACCGGCGCAGCCGTGCCCCTGTAAGGAAGAAGGCGGGCCTCACAAGGATGCGGTCCAGTTGACCGAAGCCCGGACAGGGCTGTCCGCGACCGAAAGCCCTGGGGATGCGGCGTCTGCGGTCACAGCTCACGAGACCATCGTCCCTGGTGGGTTGTTGGCGTCGCCGGGCACAACTCTGTGTCACTCGTCTGGTATCTCGGCGTGCCCTCGCGCGCCTCACGTCTTGCGCTGCTAGCGGTATCCTCGCGCGCTCACATCGTCACCCGCCGGGTATGGCGGGGTACTCCGTTCGCAAATCACGAAGAAGTTCGTCATGGGTAAGCGCAAGAAAGTCCGGGCGGGCCCGCCCGCCCGCAAGAACCACGGGCGGTGGCGGACGGTCTCGATCGTCGCGACGGTGGTGGTCGGTGTGGCCACCGTTCTCGCCCTGAACCTGATCGGCCCCGGCCAGCCGCCCGCGGCGACGCCCCCACCCGAGTCGCACGGGCACCCGCCGGGGCCGCACGGCGGGGCGGTCGTCGCCATCGACCGGGAGAACCAGTTCCACGCCGAGGCCGCCATCGACGGGGCCGGCGTCGTCCGGCTCTACCTGTTCGGGCGGGAGTTGACCGAGATGCGGCCCGTTGTCGCACGAACGGTGTGCGCGGCCATTCGCGGGCACGGCGGGGAGGGTGACTTCGCCCTCATGCTCCGCCCAGAGCCGTTGGAGTCGGACCCGCCGGGAACGGCCTCGCGGTTCGCCGGGCGGCTCTCGCCGTCTTCCGGGCGCGGACATCTCCGGCTGTTGGTCTGGTCCCTCCCGGTGGAGGGGGAGCGGTTCCGGTTCGAGATCGAACTTGCGCCCTCGCCGGCGGACGAGGCCGCGGTCGCCAAAGCTGAGGCGGACGAAGCCACTCTCTACGCGGTCCCGAAGGGGAAATACCTGGCCGCTGACGTGCAGACGAACGGCACGGTGCCGGCCTCCCGCAAGTACCGGGGGGAGCGGCCGGCGCATGACGATCGCCCGGCCCCGGGCGAGAGGGTGTGTCCGGTGTCGCGGGCGCGGACGGACGCGAGGTTCGTGTGGGTCATCGGCGGCAGGAAGTACCACTTCTGCTGCCCGCCGTGCATCGACGAGTTCGTCGCCACTGCCAAGGAGCGGCCGGACGAGGTGCAGGAGCCAGAGTTCTACCAGCACAAGTAGTCTCGCAGCCGAAGGGCACGACGGGGCGTGCCATCCCGTCCGTGACTCACGGCGGGCCCGATTACGAGAATTCTCGAACAACTGGTCTTGACCCTGAACAGCACTTCAGGGCTTACGATGCGGGAGGCGGGGATGGAAACACTCACCGTGGGGCAGTTGGCGGCGCTCGTCGGGGTGAGCGTCGAGGCGGTCCGCTTCTACGAGCGGGAGGGGTTGCTGAACGAGGCCGCCCGGGAGCCGTCCGGATACCGGGCCTTCCCCGTTTCGGCGGTCGGCCGGCTGAAGTTCGTCCAGCGGGCGCAGCAGCTCGGCTTCACCCTCCGGGAGATCAAGAAGTTGCTCGCCGTCTGGCTCGAACACGGCCTCCCCCATGGCGAAGTTTGCGAGGTGGTGGACGACAAGGTGGCGGGCCTGGAGGCACAGGCCCAAGAACTCCTCCAGAAGGCGGCGGCGCTCCGGCGACTCTGTTCCGCCTGCCGCGGGTTGATGCTGGCGGAGGACTGCCCCGTGATGCAGTCGCTGGCCGCCGGCCCGCTGGACGAATCAGCATCATCGGAAGGCCCGCTGCCGAGCTTCCGGTGCCGAACCTGCCCCAGGTGTCAGGCGACGGCCGCAACCGGCCCGGCCGACTCTGGAGGCTAGGGGATGACCCTTGCCGTGTGGCGGCCGGCGCGGGTCGCCCACCGACCCCTCGCGGGGATCAGTCCGCGGTGTCGCGGGCGACCGCGGGGGTGGTCATCGCCCGGTGTCTGAGGGAGGGGTACGTCATGAACCGTCGGGACGCGCTGTTGGGAATCGGGGCCGGGGCCGCGGTGTTGGCAGGGGCCAACTCCGTGCTGGCGGACGACAAGAAGGGGGACGATCACCACGAGCACTTCGCCGCCTGCGCGAAGGCGTGCGCGGCGTGCATGCTCGAGTGCGACATGTGCTTCCACCACTGCGCCGAGAACTTGGCGGCCGGGAAGAAGGAGCACGCGGCGACTCTGCACACCTGCATCGACTGCGCCGAGTGCTGCAAGACGGCCGCCGCCCTGGTCGCCCGGCACAGCCCGTTCGCGGCCCACGCCTGCGAGTGCTGCGTCAAGTGTACCGAGGCGTGCGCGGCCGCCTGCGAGAAGTTCCCGGACGACAAGCACATGGCCGCGTGCGCGAAGGCGTGCCGGGAGTGCGCCAAGGCGTGCAAAGAGATGCTCCAGCACCTGAAACACTGATCCGACGCCGGCCGGCGTGCGGCTGGCGGCTCGGCGGCCCGAACCGTTCGGGCCGCCTCACCCGTTGGAGGAGTGGGCCATGCTGTTACAGTCCGCGCGCGGCCGGTATCTGACCGTCGGGGCGGCGTCGGCCGTCCTCGGCTTCCTGGTCGCCTGGCCGGTCTTCGCCACCGGGCAGGACTCGAAAGCCCCCCAGAGCGATCCGAAGCACGTCCACCCGGCGGACAAGGCCGCCGACCCGAACAAGGAGCTTGTGGAGCAGATCAAGTTGCTCCAGGCGAAGGTGACGCGCCTCGAAGCGGTCGTGGCCAAGATCGCCCCGCCGGCCGGGGGTGGCATGGCCGGGATGGGCGGCGGGTCCGGCGGCATGGGCGGGATGATGGACATGGATGGGATGATGGGCGGCATGGGCGGCAAGAAGAAGGCGATGGGCGGCTCGGGGGGCGGCATGGGGATGACGGACGACATGATGGGCGGCATGGGCGGCGGGTCCGGCGGCGGCATGGCCGGAATGGGCGGAGGTGGGGGTGGCGGCAGCATGATGGACGACATGGACATGATGGGCATGGGGAGCATGGGCGGGTCGAAGGGGAAGAAGATGAAGATGACGGCCGCCCTCCCCGGCTTTCCCGGGGCGTCACACATCTACCACATCGGGGCGACCGACTTCTTCCTCGACCACCCCGAGCACATCACCCTCTCCACCGAGCAGAAGACCAAGCTCGGCCAGATGAAGCAGAAGGCGACGACGGAGAAAGCGTCCGCCCAGCGGAAGATCGAGGAGGGCGAGCAGCAGCTGTGGGAGCTGACCGCGGCGGACCAGCCGGACGCGGCCAAGATCGAGGCAAAGGTGCGGGAGGTCGAGAAACTCCGGGGCGACCAGCGGCTGGCCTTCATCCGGTCCGTCGGCGAATCCGCCCAGGTGCTGACGGACGAGCAGCGGAAGATTCTCCTCGGGCAGGCCCAGCCGGCGGCCCCGACCCCGCACGTCCACCCGAAGACGCCGTGACCGGCCACGCCCGTCCGGCCCCATCACCTGGAGGTTGTCATGAGCGAGTCGGCGACGAAGGCCGGTGGACCGAAAGCCGGCACCGTGCTCACCTGCCACGCGCCGGAGGCCGCGGTCGTTTGCGTGGCGGGGGTGTTCAACGACTGGAGCCCGACGGCGACCCCGCTGACCCGGGGCGGGGACGGGACGTGGGCCGTGCGTGTGGACCTACCCCCGGGCCGGCACGAGTACAAGTTCGTGGTGGACGGCCGGTGGTGTTGCGAGCCGGGCTGTGTGGAGCTGAGCGGGGAATGCCCGGAGTGCGTCCCGAACCCGTTCGGAGGCATGAACCGCGTCGTCGAGGTGCCCGAGTGATGCCCCGCCCCGCCGCACGGCTCGCGCTGGCCGTGGCGATTGCCCTCGGGGGAACGGGTATCGCCGACGCCCAGGTGTCCCCGGCCGATCACGAGAAGCACCACCCTAAGGGCGACGCGGCCGCTGCGGTCCCGCCCGCGGCTGGCAAGGATGTCGGGGGTGGCATGGATGGAGGAATGGCAGGTGGCATGGGCGGGATGATGGACTCCATGCACCGCCCGCCGGCCCGGGAGCCGTTCCCGGAGATGATGAACTCGCCGACCCTCGACGCCGCGGCGCGGGAGCGATTCAGGGCCGCGGGGGACGAACGGGTTCGGGACGGGACGGCGATCATCGCGGAGGGGTTGGACCGACTGGCCGGGGCGGCCGAGGTGGAGGACTGGGCCGGGATGCAGGCCGCTCTCGCTCGCGTCCGGGAGGGCACCGCCCGGATGGAGTCCGGGATCGCCGCCCGGCGGGTTGCCGCCGGCGAGGTAGAGCCGCGAGCGACCGCGACGGACTGGTTGAAACGGGAGATGAACCTGGTCTCGGTCCAAGACGCCCCGAAGTCCGGTGGCCGCGTGTTCGGGCTGTCGTGGTTCCATTTCGTGGTGATGGTCGCCCTGGTCGGGTTCGCGGCGGCGATGGTCGGCATGTACTACC
>JAFKFQ010000180.1 GCA_017308215.1 bacterium
CGGCCGGTACTTCGGCCGCCGGCTTGGCGAACACCGGCTGGCCGGACACCGCGAATCCGGTCGTGGCCCAGCACGCCCCGAACGCCACCACCGCCATCACGGCCTGTCGCAGCGGGTGGACGGTCAGCAGCCGGGCCAGTCGGCGGCCGAGCGGCGTGCCGGTCCGGGCCGTCAGTTCAGCAACCACCCCGACGGCGTAACCCACCGGGAGGAGGATGCACGCGCTGTACTTGGACGCGACGGCCAGCCCGACCAGCACCCCGGCGGCCGCGAGCCGCCCTGCCGTCGGGGCAGCGGCGTCGCGGGCGATGGCGGCGAGGGCCGCGAGGAAGAACAGGGTGAAGGCGACGTCGGTCGTGGCCAGGGACGAGTGGGCGACGACGGCGGGGGACAATGCGACCAGCGCGGCAGCCGTGCCTGCCGCGCCGACCGACCCGATCCGGCGGAAGACCCACCAGCCACAGAGCAGCACCAGCGGCACCCCGACGACGAGGCTGTTGGTGGCCCGGGCGAGATCGACCGCAGCCACGTCGCCCGGGGCGGCCGCCCACATCGCATCGGAGATGTAGTCTGCGTATCGCGCGACGGCCGGGCCGTAGGCGAGCAACACCGGGAGCGGCGCCGTGCCGGCGGTGTTGAGCGTGTCGAAGTCGCCGCGGGCGAACAGTTGCTTGGCGGCGGGGAGGAGGAAGTTCTCGTCGAACGTCACGGACGCATGTGCCCGGAAAGCGGCCGCCTGGACGAGGAACAGGACGGCGACGGCGGCGCTGGCCGCGGCGAGGCGGGCGACGGGCATAGTGCTCATCCGCGAGGTCGTGCATGGCGCGGCCCCACGTTCTACCCCGACGCCGCGCCGCCCGGCAAGAGAAGTCGGACGGGGGGGCGCAGCCGGGGCTCACTCCACCGACGTACGCCGGCGCTGAAGGTCGGCGGCGTAGGCGTCGGCGAGCAGCGTCCGCACCGCTTCCGCCGTCGCCGGGCCGGGGTTCACCACGCACACCCAGTACATCTTGCCGTAGACCGGGTGCGGCATCAGCTGATCCGGCGCAGTGAAGTCGTACTCGGCCTCGCCAGCTACCCCGAACAGCGACCGGAACGCCTCCTTGCCCACGCCGATGTTCAGCCGGTACGCACCCGGCCGACCCAGGTCCGATGACTGGTCGTACTCGTCGTTCGTGGACAGCGTGGCGAACGGGAACTTCTGTTCCGGGTCGGTGAAGAAAAACGTGCCGCCGCTGGCATCAACGACGGTCGCGTGGGGGCACATCCGGGCGATGTACTCGCGGGTTGTCGCCTCATCCATCGGCCGCCTCCTTCGGGCGAGACTTGAGTGGGTCTGCCGCCAGCGGTGAGGGACAGCGCCGAACCACGTCTGGTTCACAGTCGACGGAGAAGGTCAACGGCGGAAGGCGTCGATCCAGCTGAGGCGTAGCTGGCGCGACCCGCGGAGCAGGTTGGCGGGCAGGGTCACGTCCAGGCCATCGGCCCCCGGCCGCACCCGCACGTCGAGGTACCCGGCCGGCTCAGCTCCCCCGGGCTCGATCACGTCCTGCCCGCCGTCCGCGCCGACGAAACAGAACCGCATCCGCCCCGACTGTTTCTCCGCCCCCTGAACGACGACCCGGTCGGTCCGCAACCGGATGTCTTCGAGCGACCGGAACGGCTTGCCCTTCTCGTAAGCGAACCGCAGGGTCACACGCTCCGGCCAGGCGCCGCCGGTGAGCGTGATGTCGGCGCCGCCGATCCCGGACTCGCTCGTCACGAGGAAGACGGTCCGGTCCTTCTCCGTCCGGGCGACGACCGTGTCCGCGGCCTTGCGCACCTCGACCTTGTAGCTCGGCTCTTTCGCCGCGCCGCCCGCCAGCGCCACGACGAGCAACACGCCGGGAGTCATGATCGACCTCGCGTTCTGGAGCCGAACCTCATCGGTCTGCCGGAAACGCTCACCCGACGCGGTCCGGTGTCGTACCGGGTTCGGCCTCGGCGACTTGTGCCCGGGCCGGCCTGCGACGGAACTCCATGCTCGCCGCGAACACGAACCCGCACAAGCCGCAACTGCTGTGGATCTCGAAGCACTTCGCCCCGCCGGCCGTAAGCCGGGCGGCCAGGTCGTCGAGGCCGTCGTACTCCGGCACCGGCCAGGCGTAGTTCTTCGTGGCGGCGAGCAGATCGACATAACGTCCGAGTACCGGCTCGGCTGCGGACTCCTCGATATCAAACACTACGTTGGCCGCCACCCCGCCGCCCCCGAACGCCTGCTGCTCGACGTGGTAGACCACCACCCCGGCGAACACGACGTCGGTGAATTCCGGCGGATCGGCGGGCGGGTAGACGGTGTGCAGGACGACCCGGCCCCCGTCGTAGTCCACCGTCTGGGCGTACACCAGGTTATCGTGGACGCTCACCACGGCGAAGCCCTTCCGCAATCGAGGGTGTGCCCCACGCTGCGACCGCCAGCGCGGCCCCGTCGCGCGTCGGTCAGGCTAAACCGGTGGCAGGCGGGTGTCAAATCCCGGAGTCGTGTATCAAATCGTCGGCGTGCGGCAGATCAACACCAGAGGCGGCGAGGACGGCCGCCGGGAAGGGACCATGCCGACAGGACCGGTCAGCGGCGTGCTCGACCACCTCCGCCGGGCGGCGCTGCGCGCGGGGCCGGGCGACGGCGAGCTACTCGGCCGGTTCGTCGATCACCGCGACGCCGAGGCCCTCGCCGCCCTCGTCGGCCGGCACGGACCGATGGTGTGGGGCGTGTGCCGCCGTGCCCTCGGCCACCACGACGCTGAAGACGCCGTCCAGGCGACGTTCCTCGTCCTGGTTCGCAAGGCTGCGGCGGTGGTGCCGCGGGAGGCAGTCGGGAACTGGCTGTACGGCGTCGCCCATCGGACGGCGCTGCTCGCCCGCCGCACCGCCGCCCGCCGCCGGACACGCGAGGTCCAGGTGCCGACGCTCCCCGACCCCGCCGCGCCGCCCGATCCTGCGTTCGACGCGGCGCTGCTCGACGCCGAGCTGAGCCGCCTCCCCGACATCTACCGGGGCGTGCTCGTGCTGTGCGAACTCGAAGGCCGCACCCGGGCCGAGGCGGCGCGTACGCTCGGCGTGCCGGAAGGCACGGTCGCCGGGCGGCTGGTGCGGGCGCGGGCGCTGCTGGCGAAGCGGCTCGCCGCGCGCGGCGTCGCGCCGGCCGCGGTGGTGGCGGCACTCGCGCCGGCCGCGGTGGCACGCTCGACGATCGACGCCGCGACGCGGGTCGCGGCGGGCCAAGCGGCGATCCCGGAACCGGTCGCCGCCCTCACCGCAGGAGTCACGAAGGCCATGCTGTTCACCAAGCTCCGGGCGGCGACCGCCGTCGTGCTGATGTGCGGCCTCGCCGCCGTGACTACCACCCTGGCCGGCCGCCCGGCGGCGGGACAGGACGGTGCCCAGCCGGCCGCAACGAAGACCGCCGACCCGCCGACGAAGCAGAAGAAGGATGAAGAAGTCGTGGCGTGGGGTCGGCGGGTCGGCGGGTTGCAGGCGGGGTTGGTCGTTCGCGGCGGGCAGAAAGCGGTCTACCGCCACGGCGACACAATCACCCTCGGCGTCCGCGTCCGCAACGTCGGCAAGGAGGCGGTGACGTTCGGGTACGTCCGGCAGCACCTCGACGAGAATCCGCCGACCGTGACCGACCCCGACGGCGCAACCATCCCGCAGCCCCGCATCGGCGTCACTGGCGTCGCGCACCCCGCGACGAAGGTGACCCTGGAACCGGGGAAGGAGATCGAGCTGGAGTCGCGGTTCTTCGGCGCGGCCGGGCGGCGGTACGAGTTGCTGCCGGAGAAGGCGCCGGCGGCGGACCGCGAGTCCCCGGAACGGCCGCTGTTCGTGGGGACCGGGCTGGTGACCGTCGAGTTCGAGCGGGTGTTCGGCGACTCGTCGATCGGCAAGGCCGAGGTCGCCCCCGCGCTACGCCGCCTCGGCACCGGGGCGGTGGAGATCGAGGTCGAGCCCGCCGCGCCACGGGAGGAGTGACGCCGGGTGGCTGAGAGGCGGCCCGCGGTCAGAAGGGGAGTGGGACGCAACAGGCGTAGGCCACGGGCACGGCCGCCAGCGCCGCGAGCCCGGCGCCGATCGCCGCGCTGGCCCAGAACCCGAGCCCCGGCGGCTCGTCCGCCGGGTCCGCCGTCGCCAGGTCATCGCTCATCGGGCACCTCCGGGGCGGCCGGCGATGGTACGCGCCGCCGACACCCGGGTGCAATCCCACTCCGCCGTCACGGCCGGCCCGGGAACAGCTCCGTCAGCATCTCAGTGGGGGTGCGGAACAGGACGGGGTCGGTGAACCTGACCGGCCTGCCGTCGCGGTACCCGACGCCGGCCCGAACGCCCGTGTCACCGCCCGGCGTCCGCTACGGGAACAATGGTGTCCCGGTCGAGTTACACCACCGCGGGGACGGGTGTTCGTCCCGGAATCCGACGGGTGATTGGCGCCGGCCGCCTACCGCAACACGAGGACGGCTTCCTCGCACGCGGGGTAGCGGTCGGTGGCGGGCGACTGGCGGACGTGCTCGACGGCGAACCCGCACTTCTGGAGCACCCGCAGCGACGCCCCGTTGCTGGTGGCGGCGGTAGCGTGGAGCGGGCGGATAGCGACCTCCGCCACCAACAACTGCAGCGCCCGGCTGGCGACGCCCCGGCCCCAGAATGCCCGGTCGATCCAGTACCCGACGTGGTCCTCACCGTCCGACGGGAAGCGCGAGACGTACCCGACCGCCACCCCGTCCACGAGGATCAAGCGCGTTGTGGCCCGCGGGTCGGCCAGCGCGGCGCCCCAGTGCGCGTCGAACACGTCCCGAGTCCGCGGGATCGTCACCGCCATCCGGTTCGACTCCGGGTCGAGTTGCCACTCGAACATGCGGGGCAGGTCGTCCTGTTCGACGGGTCGAAGTCGAACGAGGTCGCTCGTCGGCGGGGCGTCGTTCCCCGACTTTTGGGCGATGAGGTACACGTGGGCCTCGGGGTACTGGTCGTACTCCAGGTGGCGGCAGATGCAGCCCGAGTCGGCGAGGACGCCCAGGGTCTTGGGGACGCCGAGCGTGGCGTGGTACATGGGCGGCCCCATGTACGAGTTCTGCTTCTCGTCCGGTGCGTCCGTCCCGCCCGTGGTGAAGACGAAGACTCCGCCCGCCGCCAGCCCCCGGCACAGCTTCGCCAGGACCGCCTCCTGCCCGGACAGCGGGACGTGCCACACGCTGTCCCACGCCACGATCAGGTCGTACGACCGGGGGAGTTCCCACCGGCCGATGTCGGCGTGGAACAGCCGGGCCTCCGGGTGACGGTCCCGGGCGCGGGCCAGCATGGCCGGGGACACGTCGATCCCGTCCATGCGGAACCCGTGCCCACCCAACAGCCGCATCAGCCGGCCCGTGCCGCAGCCCACGTCGAGAGCGATGCCCTTGCGCTTCACGAAGCCGACGGCCCGCTCGACCTGAGAGAACCCGTAGGTCGAGACATCGATCCACTGGTCGGCGATCTGGTCGTAGCTGGCGGCGACTTGTTCGGGGGTCATGCGTCCGGTTGCTCCACCCGATGTCCGGCCGCTCGCAGGGCGGCGACCGCCTCCAGGAACCGCTCGGCCTTCACCAGGAGGTAGTCGGTGTCGAACGTCGAGACCGCGAACACCCCGACCCCGGCCCGCGCGACCGGGGCGGTGAGCGCGGCCAGCACGCCGACGAGGGTGAACGGCATCGCGCCGGCCACCCGCAAGGCCCGCCAGTCCGGTTCGCACGTCACACCATCGGGCACCGCGGTTTCACGACACACCACCGACAGCTCGTCGGCCGTCCGGGTGACGCTGAACACGTCCCCCGCTGTCTCCCAAGCGGGGACAGCCGCGCCGGCCGGCAGCCGGCAGACGGCGAACCGCCCGGCAACTTCGAGCAGGGTGAGCGGCGGTCCGCCGGCGGGCTCGGGATTCCCCGTGAACGTCACCGGCCGCGCCGCCGCCCCGTTCACGGTCAGTTGGAACACGTCCGGCCGGGCGTAGTGCCCCACCACGTCGAGGTCGAACTTCGCCCGCACGAGGTCGGCGCGGTCGAGGTCGGCGACGAGCACGCACTCCTCCTCGTAGGCGGGACCGGCGATCAGCTGACCCAGTGGGCCGACGACGCAGCTCCCGCCGCGGATCAGCCAGTCCTGGTCGGTCGGGAGTCGCCCGGTCGGGTAGTCCGGCGGCAGGTCCGTCCGCCGCAGCGCCTGGCACGCCGACAGGACGAAGCACCGGCCCTCGAGCGCGACGTGGCGGACCGTCGGCACCCACGTCTCCCGGTCGTCCACGGTCACGGCGCAGTACAGCTCGACCCCCTTGGCGTACAGCGCCGTCCGCAGGAGGGGCATGTAATTCTCCCAGCAGATCACCGCCCCGACCCGACCCAGCGGCGTGTCGACGACGGGCAAGGTGGCCCCGTCGCCACACCCCCACACGACCCGCTCTAGCGCCGTCGGCATCAGCTTCCGGTGCGTACCGAGCAGCCGGCCATCCGGGCCGAACGTGAGCGCGGAGCAGTACAAGGTACCGCCGGCCCGCTCGACGACGCCGACGACGAGGTGGGCGCGGTGGGTCCGTGCGACCGCCCCGATCCGCTCGGTCGCCGGCCCCGGCACGTCAACGGCGGACTCGTGGTAGCGGCGGAACACGTCGCGGCCCTCGGGCGTGCGGGCACCCAGGCTGACGCCGAAGTCGAGCCCCTTCGGGTAGCCACCGACGAACGCCTCCGGGAACACGACCAGCCCGGCGCCCCGGCCGGCGGCGTCGGCCGCGAGGGCGGCGAGCCGGTCGAGCGTCCGGGTTGTGTCGAACAGGACCGGGGCGGCTTGCACAACCGCCACCCGCACCGTCGCAACCGCACTCGTCATGGGTCGAAGCCTCAGGGTCAGCGGTCCGGCCCGCGCGGGGCGCGTTCCCACTCGGGCGGCACCGGGATGCCGAGCCGCTCCCAGTCAATCCGGTCGCCGCGCCGCCGCGACGCCTGGAGAACCTCAAGCGTGTGGAGCCGGATCGCAATGCGAAGCCGGTCGCTGTCGGCCTCGTTCACCGCCACCAGCATCAGCGACACCGATCCCATCTCGTCCTCCGACCCCTCGCCCCACCGCGCCCGCACCGGCGGCGTGTGCGGGTTCCGCGGGTTCGCCGCCGAGTTGTCCCACGTCACGTCGCCGCGCAGCACCGTCCCCTTCGGCAGCCGCACGAAGTCCTTGTACAGATATTGCCCCTGCCAGTTGAAGTTCCAGTCGCGGATCAGGAACAGGCTCCGCTCACTCCCGTCCGACAGGGTGGCCGAGGTCTTCAGCGTCTTGCCGAGGTAGTGGGCGTGGGCGCCGGCCCCGACGAGGTCCACGTCCACCGGCAGGGTGAACGTGTCGGACACCCGGAAGTCGGCCTTCCCGGGCGGGATGTCGATGTTCGAGAACAGCCCGAACACGGGCGGGAGTTGGAGCCGGTGGAGCGTCCGCGCCGGCGCCTTGTCGGCGAAGTACAGGCCGACCGTCAACGACTCCGACTCGGCCTTGCCGGACGGGTGGAAGTGCGTCTGGAGGACGAGGTCGGCGCCCTTCGGCAGCGGCACCGCCAACCCACCCGGGAGCCTCACCGGCGTCGCCCCGACCGCCCACCCGCCCAGCATCCCGGTCGGCCGGAAGCCCATGCCGGGGAACCCGGGCTGCCCGGTCTTCGCCTTCGCCGCCGCCTCGTCTTTGCGCCCGCGGCCGGAGGCGTCCGCGAAGTACAGGACATGGTGGACGACGCCCGGTGAGGTGGCCTGGAAGTCAACTGCCGTTACCCACTTGTCCTCCTTCAGCCCCAGAGGGAAGACGAAGTTCTGGTACAGGTCCGGGCCGTCGGCGGGGACGGCGAACGGGCGGTCCATCTTCACCACGAGGTCGGGCGGGCCGAGCGGCCAGCCGTCGCGGACCGCCGGCGGCGCCGGCGCCTTGGCGGGGTCGCCCTCGGGCGTCCCGGCCGCCACCCACCGCTCGAACAGCGCGATCTGGGCGTCGGTCAGCCGCCGCTCGCCGCGGAAGTCGCCGTGCCCCGGCTCGGGCTGCCACGGCGGCATCTCACGGTCGCGGATCACCCGCAGCGCCGTGCGAGCGTGCCGGCGGGTGTCAGCGTAGCTGAGGAGTGGGAACGGCGCGACCTGCCCGGGCCGGTGGCAACCGGCGCAGTGGGCGTATACGAGCGGGGCGATGTGCTCGGCGAACGTCACCGGCTCGGGGGCCGGCTGCGCGACCGCCGTGGCGGTCATCAGCAGGAGCGTAGGCGACATCGCAATCTCGTGGGTTCGGGTGGAGCGTTGGTAGTCATTTAGAGTCACTTTTTTCGCGCACCCATGCGAGCGGTTTCCAACCGCCCCACGGACACCGGACGGGCGAATCCGGTATCAGTCCTGCTTGCCGGCAGGGGCAGGCGGGGGGAGTTCGCAGCCGACGACGGGCGTCCGCGCGACCGCCGGCGCCTTCCCGGCGAGCACGGCCGCGAGCGCCTCGGCGAGGTCGCGGCGGGCCGGCTCGGCCTTCGCCCTGCCGACGCCGACGTGCCGGTCGTCCACCCGGCCGAGATAGCGGACGGTACCGTCCGGCCCGAGCACCACCGCGGTCGGCACGCGGGTCGCGCCGGCGGCGCGGGTGAGGCGCTGGTCCGGGTCGAGGAGCACGGAGAACGGCAGTTTATACTCGGCGGCGTGCCTGCCCGCGCGGTCGGGCGTCACGTCCGGGTCGGGGTAGACGCCGTAGAACACGGCGCCCTTCCCGCCGAACTCGGCGGCCAGCCGGGCCATTTCCGGGGCGTAGCGGTTCGAGACCGGGCACTCGACGGAGAGGACGAATAGGACGACCGCCTTCGCCCCGTCGGGGCGAACCGCCCACGCCTTCCCGGCCGGGTCGGGGCGGGTCATAGCGGGGACGGGCGGCGGGTCGGAGGCCGCGACCGCGGTCGCGGCGGCGAGCGCGACCACAGTCACGGCGAGCAGGCGGGGTGGCGACACCGGCGGACCTCCGTGCGGATCGGACACCCGAACAACCCGCCGGGCCGCGTTCGGTTACAAACCGGCCGCTAAAAATCGGCCGAGCCCCTGGAGCAGCACCCGGCGGCGCGGGCCGGGTTCGGCGGCGTCGTGGACGCGGGCGCCGGCGTCCAGGTGCGCGGCGGGGGTGTACGCGGCGGTGTCGCGGGTCGCGGTCTCGATCAGGTCGAAGGTGATCGTCGCCTCGTCCCCGCCCGGCAGCACACGGCGGAGGACGAGCCGGCGGACGGCGTGCGTCTCGCGGTCCACGGTCAGGGCGGCGCCGGCGAGTCGGAACGGCGTGCCCGCGCCCCGCGCGGCGGTGGTGATCTCGTACACCGCGCCGGTCGGCGGCTCGGTCCAGGTCAGGTCGTGCCCGGCGAGAAGGTCATCGAGCAGTGTTGGCAGGTCCATCCCGCGGACGGCGACCGCCTCGCGCACCGCGGGCGGGAGTTCGTCGAGCCCGAACCGGGCTGCGGCGGCCCGCGACGGGGCGAACCAGACCCGCCCGTCCGGTGCACGGCCCCACGCCCCATCGCCGAGCCACGGCTCGACCACGAACCGGTCGCCGCGGGTCCAGATGCGCGGCGCCAGCCCGCGGTCGGCGAGAAGGGGGAACCGGTCGCGGACGGCCGGCGGGAGTTCGACGACCTGCGCGTAGCACCGGTCCGGGCCGCCGGCGTGAGCGGCGCGGGCGTCGCGCACCACGTCCGCCGGCGACGCGGCGACCTGTCCGCCCCCCGGCCAGAACGCCACCGCGACGAGGAGCGCGGCCGCCAGCGTGGCGAGGACCGCGGCCCCGCGGAGCCGGCCGCGCCGCGGCCCCGCCGGCGAGACGTCCAGCCGCGCCAGCACCGCGCCCCAGGCGGCCCGCCCGTCGACCCGAGCAGCGTCGGCCTCCAGGGCGGCCCGGACGACGGCGTCGAGACCAGGCGGCGGGTCGGGGAACGGGTCGGCGGACATGGCGGCACCTGGGAGAGCGAGTCACCAGGAACAACCCGCCCGGCCGCGGCCGGTTACACGACCTTCCCGGAATCCGAAATCCCGAGGGCGACGGCGAGCGCGTGCCGGCCGCGGTGGACGAGCACGCCGGCGTTCGTCGGCGTGACTTCGAGCACGTCGGCGATCTGCTCCTTCGACATCCCGAGTGACCGGAGCTCGACAGCCGCTCGCTGGAGCGGCGGAAGGGTCTGGAGCGCGGACCGGATGCGCTCCTGCAACTCGCGGTGTTCGAGGATCTGGTCGGGCCGCAGGCCGGCGGCGTCGGGCACCGGGATCGGCCCGCCGTCGTCCGCCGGTGCGTCCAGGCTCGCCACCACCCGCTCCCGCGCCGCCCGGGTGATGCAGAGGTTGGAGACGGCCTTGAACAGCAATTTCACCCCGTCGCGCTCGAGGTCGTAGGCGTCGGCCCGGCGGAGGAGGCGGTACAGGCATTCCTGCACCACGTCGTCGGCCCGGTCCGGGTCGCCGACCAGCGACTGGGCGTAGGCCGCCGCCCGCGGGGCGACCGCGACGACCCACCGCCCGAGCCGGTTCCGCTGCTCGTCCGAGAGCATCCGCCCCCCGGTCCCGCCGCGCTGTCGCACCCGGAAGCCCGCCTCATACGCGGTCCGGTTGAGGGTGTCTGGTCTGGTGGGACCGGCGTCCCGCCGGTCGTCCGGCACGACCGGCGGGACGCCGGTCCCACCAAACCTCAAACCGAACGCCATCAACCGGATCAGTCGCCGCGGCGGGGCCGCGGGCCGGGCAGGTTCGTCGGCCGCAGCGTCGGGTCGCCGCCGGTCCGCCCCTTCCCCTTGCCGCGCTTCTTCTTCTCCGGCAGGCTCGGGGCGATCACCTTGCCGCCCAACACGCTCGGCGGTGCCTGGTCGCCGTACTTCTTCTTCAGTTCCGCCTCCAGCTTCACGATCTGGTCGCGGAGCTTCTGCGCCCGCTCGAAGTCCAGTCCCTTCGCCGCCTCCAGCATCTCGGCGTACAGCGACTGCACGTACTCGATCGTCACGTAGTCGGCCTCGGCCGCCGCCGTCACCCCGGTCGCCGCCTCCGTCGCCAGCTTGTGCGCCTCGATCTCGTCCTCGATGGCGTTGCGGATCGCCGTCACCACCGACCGCGGGGTGATCCCGTGTTCGGCGTTGTACGCCAACTGCACCTCGCGCCGGCGGTTCGTCTCGGCGATGGCCCGGGCCATGCTCTCGGTCACGGTGTCGGCGTACAGGATGACCTCGGCGTTCACGTTGCGGGCGGCACGGCCGATGGTCTGGATCAGCGACGTCTCGGAGCGCAGGAACCCCTCCTTGTCGGCGTCGAGGATCGTCACCAGTGACACCTCGGGCAGGTCCAGCCCCTCGCGGAGCAGGTTCACGCCGACGAGGACGTCGAAGACCCCTTCGCGGAGTTCGCGCAGAACCTGGATGCGCTCGATGGCGTCGAGCTCGGAGTGGAGCCACGCGCAGCGCATCCCGGCGTCGCGGAAGAACGTCGTCAGGTCTTCGGCCATCCGCTTCGTCAGCGTCGTCACCAGCGTCCGCTCACCCTTCGCCGCGCGCGCCGTGATCTCCGCCTTCAGGTCGGGCACCTGCCCGCGCGCCGGTTTGACGTGGACGACCGGGTCGACCAGCCCCGTCGGCCGGATCACCTGCTCGACCACCTCGCCCCCGGCGCGCTCCAGCTCGTAGGCGGCCGGCGTCGCCGACAGGCACAGGCATTGCTTCAGCCGCCCCTCGAACTCGGGGAACTTGAGCGGTCGGTTGTCGAGCGCGCTGGGCAGTCGGAAGCCGTGCTCGACGAGCGTCGTCTTGCGGGCGAAGTCGCCGTGGAACATGCCGCGGACCTGCGGCAGGCTGACGTGGCTCTCGTCCACCACGACGAGGAAGTCCTCGGGGAAGAAGTCGAGGAGCGTGTACGGCGGCTCGCCCGGCGCCCGGCCGCTGAACCAGCGGGCGTAGTTCTCGATCCCCGAGCAGTAGCCGACCTCTCGGAGCATGTCCAGGTCGTACCGGCAGCGCGCCTTCAACCGTTCGGCTTCGAGCAACTTCCCCTCCGTCTTGAACTGCTCCAGCCGGGCGGTCAGCTCCTGCTCGATGCCGGTGATGGCCTCCTTCACCCGGTCCTCGGGCGTGACGAAGTGCTTCGCCGGGTAGACGTACAGCTCCTCCAGCGTCTTGATCGTCTCGCCGCTGACGGGGTGAATCACCGACAGCGCGTCCACCTCGTCGCCGAACAGTTCGAGCCGGTACGCCACCTCTTCCGACGCCGGCCAGATGTCGATGGTGTCGCCGCGGACGCGGACCTTGCCGCGCTCGAACGCCACGTCGTTCCGCTGGTACTGGATGTCCACGAGCCGCAAGAGCAAGTTGTCGCGGTCGATGACCTCGCCCTTCTGCACGTACACCATCATCCGCTTGTAGTCGGACGGCGACCCGAGGCCGTAGATGCACGACACCGACGCGACGATGATGACGTCTTCCCGGCTGACGAGCGCGGACGTGGCGGCGAGGCGGAGGCGGTCGATGTTCTCGTTGATCGAGGAGTCTTTTTCGATGTAGATGTCGCGCTGCGGGATGTACGCCTCGGGCTGGTAGTAGTCGTAGTAGCTGACGAAGTACTGCACCGCGTTGTGCGGGAAGAACCCCTTGAACTCCTTGTACAGCTGCGCCGCCAGCGTCTTGTTGTGGGCGAGCACGAGCGTCGGCTTGCCGACCTGCGCGATGACGTTGCTGGCCGTGAAGGTCTTACCCGTGCCGGTCGCCCCGAGCAGCACCTGGAACGACTTCCCGTTCTGAAACCCGCCGACGATCTGCTCGATGGCCTTCGGCTGGTCGCCGGCCGGCGGGTAGTCGCTGACGAGCTGGAACTTCGCGGCCATCGGCGGCTCCGGCGCGGGACGGGTTCACCAACCCCGAATTGTAGCCGCGGCGACGAAACAAACGGTAGGCCCGTAGCCGTGCGAGTGCCCGATAACCTGGAAAATTCGAGCGATTGTTTATTCACTACGATCTCGCCGATCCGGTAGACTAAGCTCTTTCATCCCCGGAGCGAATGATGCCCGTTTCCAGCCTCCGCGTCGAACCGCTCGAAGACCGCCTCGCTCCGGCCGGCGACCTCGACCCCACCTTCGGCACCGGCGGGGTCACGCGGTTCACGTCCGGAAAGGTCTTGCAGTTGGCGCCCGCGCCGGACGGCCACATCCTGGCCCTGGTCAGCGGCCCCAACGACCCGCTTGCCCGCACCACGGTCGTCCGGTTCGACGCGAACGGGACGCTCGACACGAGCTTCGGGACCGGGGGCGCGGTGGCGGTCCCCGGCGGGATGTTCGCGACCGCCCTCGTCGCCGCCCCGGACGGCGGGGCCTATGTCGGGTGGGTGGCGTCTACCGCGAAATACGCCGTGGCCCACGTCACGGCCGGCGGGATGATCGACTCGGCGTTCGGCTTCGGCGGCACGGCCGCCGTCCCCACCGGCCTCCCCGCGAACTCCGCCGGGACCGCCGACCTCACAGACCTGGCCGTCCAGCCGGACGGGCGCATCGTAGCGGCCGGGGACGCGAGGCCGACGGCCGGGACGACGGCACGGCCACGTTCGCCGACCCGGCCGCGACGATCACCAGCCTCTTGGCCCGCGCCGCGGCCGTGGCCCCGGACGGACGGATCGTCATCGCCGCGAACGCGTCCACCAGCGCTCGCGGGGACCGGCCGCAGGTGTACACGCCGGCGGTGCTCCGGCTGACCGCCGACGGCCGGCCGGACCTTACTCTCGCGGTCCGGGGGGCGGTGCTCCTTTCCTACCCCGACCAGTCCTTCGGCCAGTTCTCCGCCGTCTCCGTCCTGCCGGACGGGCGAATCGTAGCGGCCGGGGTCGTGAGGCAGACGTCCGGGACGATCCTCGGCGGGGCGGCCCGACTGACGGCCGCCGGCCAGCTCGACCCGACCTACGGGAGCGGCGGGCTGGCCCTCACCCAGCCGGTCGCCACCGGGTCGGGCGGGATCACGAACGGAACCCCCGTCGTCACCGCCGCGGTCGACGCGGCCGGCAGCGCCGTGTTCGACACCGCGACCTACTTCGTGAGCAGTCCCACCGGTACCGTGGTCTACCGCCTGACCCCGGCCGGGGCGGCCGACACCGGGTTCGGGTCGGGCGGGCGGGTTCTCTTCTCGACCACACCCGGGAGCGGCACCGCCGACCCGGCCTTCGATCTCCAAGCCGGGCTGGCCTTCCAGCCGAACGGGGACATCCTCCTCGGCGGGACCGACCACGCCGGCGAGATCAACACTACCGCCGGGGCACTCACCCGGCTGATCGGCAGTGACCCGCCGGCCGGGTTCGTAGCGGCTGTCCCGGGCACGCTCACCGCCGGCGGGCCGGCGGACGGCACGTCCGCCGCCCTCAACCCGACCGGCGGCACCTACGCGGCCGCGGGAACGACGACCGTGTTCCCCGGGTTCGCCGGGGCCGTCCGCGGCACCACCGCCGACGTGAACGCCGACGGCACGCCCGACTACGTTTACGCCACCGGCCCCGGCGGGGGCCCGCGGGTGGCCGTGTTC
>JAFKFQ010000181.1 GCA_017308215.1 bacterium
CGGGCCTTGCGTGAACAGCCCGTAGGTGAACGCGAGGGCGGCGCCGCCCCCGAGCAGCGTGCCGTCCGGGTCGGACGCGCCCGGCTGGAGGCCGAAGTAAGGGAAGTCCTGGAACCGGGCGAGGAGCGACTTGAAGCCGATGGTATCGGCGTTCGAGATGTTGTTGCCGAGCAGGTCGAGGTAGCTCGACGACGCCTGGATGCCGGCAGTCGAGGTGTACAGGGCGCGGACGAGCATGGGGGGCCTCCGGGTGCGCTCCGGGAGGTGTCGGCGGCGGGGGCGGGTGGGGTGCAGCGAATCCGGGCGAACGGCCGGCGTGAGCCGGCTGGTCGTTGGTACTCGCACCCATACCAACGACCAGCCGGCTCACGCCGGCCGTTCGCCCGAACATTCATTCCTACTCCGACGCCGGCGGGATCGCCGGCATCGGCGCAGACGGCGCGGACCGCGGCATCGGCACGGACGGCATCGGCACCACCGCCGGTACCGCGCCCGTCGTCGTGCCGCGGGCGCGCTTCCACACCACCACGTCGTCCGACACCACCGCCACGGCGCGGGCCAACTGCGTGTCGATCCCCTTCGCGTAGTCCGCCGGGTCGGTCTCCACCGCCACGTCGGGGATCACGCCCTGCTTCTCCATGTTCACGCCCTGCACCGTGTACACGCCCGTCCGCGGCAGCCGCAGCGTCGAGCCGTCGATCAGCTTCGTGCTGGTCGTGCCGATCACGAACCCGCCCGTCGCCTGCCCCACCACCTTGCCCAGGCCGAGCGTGCGGAAGGCGTGCGGGAAGATCTCGGCGTCGGAGTACGAGCGGTTGTTCGTCATCACCGTCACCGGGCGGGTGAACTTGCGGTCGTAGTTCCGCAGCACCAGCCCCTCGCCGCCGTCGCGCTGCTTGAAGAACGTGTGCTCCTTGCCGCTGATGTAGTTCAGCACCTGGTCGTGCGTGAACCCGCCGCCGTTGTAGCGTACGTCGATGACGATCGCCTCCTTGTCGAAGTTGTCCGAGTACAGCGCCCGCATGAACTTCTCCAGCCCCGGCTCGTCCATCCCCGGGATGTGGATGTAGCCGATCTTCCCGCCCGACTGCTTCGCCACCGCGGCGGCGTTCGCGGCGACCCAGCGGTCATACATCAGGTCGCTCGCCTTGTCGCGGGCGATCGGGAAAACCTCGACACGGCGGCGCGTCTTCTTGTCCGCCGGGTCGGCCGCCACGTCCAGCAGCACGCCCTCGGTCGCCTTGTTGTTGAGGAGCTGGCTGACGTTCACCTTCGGCGTCAGCTCAGTACGGTCGATGGCGACCACCACGTCGCCCGGCTTGATGCCGAGGCCGCGCCGGTCGGCCGGGCCGCGCTTCAGCACCTCGGCCACCTTCAGCCCCGGGCCGCGGTACGCCTCGTCGAAGACGAGCCCGAGGTCGGCGGTCGGCTCCTGGGCGGTCGGGAGTGGGCCGCTGATGCCGAGGTGCGAGGCGTTCAGCTCGCCGAGCATCAGGCTCACCAGCGCGTACAGGTCCTCCTTCATGGCGACGTGCGGCACGAGCGCGTGGTACTTCGCCCGCACCGCGTTCCAGTCGGCACCGTGGTGCGCCGGGTCGTAGAAGTAGTCGGACAGACCGCGCCAGCTCTGGGCGAACATCTCGGCGAACTCCTCGTCGCGGCGGACCGTCATCCGCGCCTGGAAGTTCACCCGCGGCGGGTCGGCGAGGTTCGACGTCGCCGGCGGGAACAGCGTGCCGAACCGCACACTCCGCAGCTCGCCGCCGCCGGTCAGGAAGTAGATCAGCCCGGTGCTCTTCTTCGCCCAGCGGATCTGCCGCGGCGACTGGTTGCCGGTCGTCACCCGCTGCTGGTTGCCGCCGTTCGCCGCGGCCACCCACAGGTCGTCGCCGGTGCCGCTGTGGCGGAACGCGACCTGCATCCCGTTCGGCGACAGCGCCACCGCGTCGGCCGACACGCCGGCGACCTTCTCGCCGCGGAGGTGGAGGTCGTCCCAGTCGATGTCACCGGGGCCGGTCTTCGGGGCGCCCGGCGCCGCCGGCTTCTGGAGCGACAGGACGTGCGGCGAGTAGACGCCGCGGCGCTGGCCGATGAAGGCCACCTTCCCGCCGCTCGCGCTCCAGCTCACGTCGCCGTTGTAGGTGGCGTAGCGCGTCACGTTCCGCGGCGCCGCGCTGCCGTCGGCCGGGGCGATGTACACCTCGCTGGCGAACGACCCGTCCATCCGGGCGAAGACGACGTGCTTGCCGTCCGGGCCCCACTCGAAGTCGAACACCTGCGGCGTGTCGATCATCACCTTCGGCTCGGTGCCGTCCGGCTTCATCGTCCACAGCTTGCCGGAGCGGAGGAAGCCGATGCGGTCGCCCTTCGGGCTGAACCGGGCGCCGGACTCGGCCTCCGGCGTGCGCGTCAGTTGTTTCACCCTGAACGTGTGCGCCTTCGTCAGCTCCGGGTGCTCGGGGTCGTCCGGCTCCAGAAGGTACAGGTCTTCGACGCCGCCGCGGTCGGACGCGAACAGGATGCTCTTGCCGTCCGGGCTGAACGTGGCACCGTGGTCGTAGGCGGGGTGGTCGGTCAGCCGGGTGGCGCGGCCGCCGTCCGGGAGGCGCGTCAGGAACAGCTCGCCGTGGACGGCGACGACCGCGTGATCCTCCTCCGGCGACAGCGCGAACTCGGTCGCCTCGCGGGTGTAGGTGACGGCGCGCTCCGTGTTCGCCTTGTCGTCCGCGTTCACCTCGATCGCCAGCTTGCGGGCCGAGCCGCCGCGGGTGGGGACGACGCACAGGTCGGCGCCTAGCTCGTAGACGACCCACTCGCCGTTCGCCGAGATGCGGGCGCGGCGCACCGTGTCGTCGCCGTGCGTCGTGAGGCGCGTCGGGCTGCCGCTCGTCGAGTCGGCGGGGCGCGACACCACGTTCGCGCAGCCGCGCGGGCTCCCCTCCTCGCTGACGTAGTAGAGCGTCTTCCCGTCCGGGCTCCACATCGGCGAGCCGTCCTGCCCGTCGAACGACGTGAACTTGCGCGGCGAGCTCCCGTCGGCGTTCGCGGTCCAGATCTCGTCATTGCTCGACCCGCGGTAGCCGCGGCGGTACCACAGCCCCGGCCCGCGCACGAACGCCAGCTTCCCGCCGACCGGGGCGAGGTGCGCCTCCTTCCCCTCGAACAGCGTCAGCTTCCGCTCCTGCCCGCCCTCGAACGGGACCACGTAGCACTCGGCGTGGTACGGGTACGCGGTCGAGCGGGTGGACGTGAACACGACCCCCTTCCCGTCCGGCGTCCAGCCGGTGACGGTGTCGTGGCCGCTGTCGAACGTGAGGCGCCGCGGCCGCCCGCCGACCGCCGGCGACACGAACACGTCGTAGCTGCCGTGGCGGTTCGAGCTGAACGCGAGGTACTTGCCGTCCGGGCTGAACACCGGGTTGAGGTCGTGCGCCTCGTGCATGGTCACCGACCGGGCGACGCCGCCCACGGACGGCACGGTCCAGATGTCGCCGAGGTAGCTGAACGCGACGGTCTTGCCGTCGGGGGAGATGTCGGGGGTGCGGGCGAAACGGATCGGTTCCTGGGCGGGCGCGGCGGTGGGGAGGAGGAGGGCCACGCAGACGGCGACGACGGAACGCACGGGGTTCCTCCGAGGTGCGACGAGCGGGGAATCAACTGTGTACTTTACCGGACCTTCACACGCGGAGCAAAGTGGAACGGCACCGCAAAGGCCGCAAGTTACCGGACCGGACGGCAGAACCGGTGTGGATGTGCGAAGCCGCAAGCGATGATTCCGGTTCTGAGACTCCCATGAGACCCGTGCCCGTTGGTCGTGACGGCGGCGGCGTTGGAGTTTAGGATCGATGTTGGATAGCTCCGTGCGGGAGGGTCGACCATGCGTGCGCGGATCAGCATCGGGTTCTTCATCCTCGGCATGCTGCTGCTCACGGTCGATCCGCTCGCCGGCCAGCCGGGCGGCGGGAAGTTCGGCAGAGGCGGATTTGGCAACTTCGGCCAGCCCGGTGCGACGCCCACCACCCCGGGCGCGACCCCGACGCAGCCCGGGACGTTCCAAATGCAGCCCGGCGGGTTCGGCCAACCCGGTGGATTCGGCCAGCCCGGCGGTAACCGGTTCCAGCCCGGGGGCGGCGGGTTCGGCGGCCAACCGGGCGGGTTCGGCCAGCCCGGCGGGTTCGGGCAACCGGGAGGTGGTGGGTTCAGCCGCGGCGGCGGCGGGCGCGACCCCGAACAGACGTTTAACTTCTTCTCGAAGGGCGCCAGTACGATCGACCTCGGCCAGATGCCGCCCGAACAGAAGATGTTCGTTAAGAGCGCGTTTGAGCGGATGGGGATTCCGCCGGTCACCGACAACGCGGTCATTACCAAGGACCAGTTCGTAGCCGCCTACGCCCAGGCGCAGGCGGCGAAGGCGGCCGCCCAGGGCCAGCAGCCGGGTGGGTTCGGCCAGCCAGGGGCGTTCCCAATGCAGCCAGGCGGGTTCGGCCAGCCCGGTGCGTTCGGCCAACCCGGTGGCGGTCCGATGCAGTTCAACATGCGCCCGCAGGGTAAGGGGCTGAGCGACGAGGACGCCATCCGCCTGTTCCGCGACGCGGACAAGGACCAGGACGGCAAGTTGTCGTGGGATGAGGCGTCGAGCAGGAGTCGCGAGCGGTGGACCGAGATCGACGTGAACCAGGACCGGTTCATCGACCTGAACGAGTACCGGGCGGACATCGCCCGCCGGTTCGGCCCCGGGGCGCAGGGCGGCCAGCCCGGGGCGTTCCCGATGCAGCCGGGCGGGTTCCCGGGGCAGCCCGGGGGCGACTTCCGCGGCACCGGCGAGGGCGGCGGGTTCGGGCCGGGCGGGCGCGGCGAGAAGAAAGCGGAGGACTTCACGAACGTCGGCATCCGCTACGGGAAGCTCCCGCCCGGCCTGCCGGACTGGTTCACCGAGTACGATCAGGACAAGGACGGCCAGGTGAACATGTACGAGTGGCGGACGGTCGGCGGGAAGACGGTCGCCGAGTTCCGCGAACTCGACGCCAACGGCGACGGTCTGATCGCCCCGCTGGAACTCCTCCGCCTGACCGCGACGAAGGCGGAGACCGATCGGCTGCTGGCGATCCAGGACGGTGAAACCCCGCAGGGCACCGGCCAGGGTCGCGGCGGCAGGGGCGGGTCGATGGGCGGCGGGGGAGGCGGGCCGGGAGCGTTCATGGGCAAAGGCGGGTTCGGCCCCGGCAGCGGGGGCGGACCGCCGATGATGGGCAAGGGCGGCGGCGGTGGCAGCCCGCCGATGATGGGCAAGGGTGGTAGTGGCGAGGCGAGGCAGAACGAAACCCGCCCGGGCCGCGAGGAGAAGAGCGGCGGGCCGAACCCGTTCCGCGGCGGCAAGAAGGGGAACTGACCGCGGTCCGGATCTCACGCGGCCCACCCGGTTCCGGGTGGGCCGCGGCGTTTCCGACGGGTATCCTGGCGGCACCCACTCCCAGGTGCCGCATGACCGCCTCCCGCCGCCACTTCCTCGCCGCCCTCCCCGGCCTCGCCGCCGCCGTCACCGCGGCCGCCCAGGACCGCCGCCAGCCGCGCGTGCTGCTCCGCTCGTCGTGGCAGACGGTGAACATCGGCGACATCGCCCACACCCCGGGCATGATCGCGCTGCTCACCGAGCGCGTCCCGGGGGTCGAGCTCACGCTCTGGCCGGGCAACCTCGGCGACGGCGTGAAGGAACTGCTCACCAGGCACTTCCCACAGCTCCGCTTCGCCGACACCGCCGACGCCCGCCGCGAGGCGTTCGACCGCTGCGACTTCCTCCTCCACGGATCCGGCCCGTCCCTCGTCGGCGGGCGGCAGGTCGCCGAGTGGAAGGAGAAGACCAACAAGCCATACGGCGTACTCGGCATCACCCTCTCCGCCGCCGACGCCGCCGCGCGGGCCGTCCTCGACGGCGCGCGGTTCCTGTACCTCCGCGACTCGGGCTCGGTCGAGTGGGCGCGGCAGGCCGGGCTCCGCTGCCCGGTCATCGACTTCGCCCCGGACGCGGCGTTCTCGACGACCATCCGCGACGCCGCCGGCGCCGAGACGTACCTACGGGCGAACGGGCTGTGGAACGAGCGGTTCGTGTGCTTCATCCCGCGGTTGCGGTACACCCCGTACTGGCTGATCCGCAACACCCCGATGACCGATGCCGACCGCGAGAAGGACCGCACCAACCAGCGGCTCAAGGAGTCGGACCACGCGAAGGTCCGCGCCGCGCTCGTCGCCGTCGTCCGCGACGCCGGCATGAAGGTGTTGGTGTGCCCCGAGGACAAGAGCCACATGGCGGTCGGCAAGGAGATGCTGATCGATCCGCTCCCGGCCGACGTGCGGGCGAAGGTGGTGTGGCGCGAACACTACTGGCTGACGGACCTGGCGCTGGCGGTGTACGCGCGGTCGGCGGGGCTGGTGAGTATGGACATGCACTCGCCGATCATGGCGGTCGGGAACGGCATCCCGGCGATCCACTGCCGGTTCGCCGAGCAGACGAGCAAGGGCCGGATGTGGCGCGACATCGGCCTGGGCGACTGGCTGTTCGATCTGGACGAGGAGCGCGACGGGTCGCGGATCACGGCGGCGGCGCTCGCCATGCTGCGGCGCGACGACGACACCCGCACGCGTCTGATGAAGGCGCAGGCGTATGTGCAGGAGCGCCAGCGCGCGGCGGTCGGCGTGCTGGCGCGGCAGCTACCGGCGTGACGCGGCGCCGGAAGGCGGGCGGGTGAGCGCTCAGCGGCCGCGGCGCAGCTCGAACATCCCCTCGGCGTCGACGGTGCCGGCTGCGGGGTTCGCCGGAATCCACCACCGGCCGGCGACGCGCGTGCCGTCGCCCGTCAGTTCCCCCTCGTACTCGACCGCATGGCCGGGAACCTGGCAGCCGAAGAGGTGTTCGCCGACGCGCCACCCGGCCCAACCGACGCCCTGGTACTGCTTGCGGAACCGCACCACCGGCCCCTGGGCGTACCCGCTCAGCTCCGCGGTCGGCGGGAGCCGCGACACCGAGATCACGTCGCTCGCCGCCGCGCCCGGCAGGTAGGCCCGGATGCCGGCGAGAACGCCGTCGGCCTGGTCGGCGGTCATCCCGTAGTCGGCGCGGAGCTCGGCGAGCGTCCACTCGTGGACGAGCACCGTGTCGGTCATGCTCCCGCGCAGGTCGCCGACGGAGATGGCGAACCGGGCGGTGATCGCGCAGCGGTTGCGGCGGTGGGTGTAGAACCCGGTCCACACCCCGTCGATGTCGTCGGTCATCGGGCGGCCCTCCGGTGTTCCCCCACCGTACCCGCCCGCGCGGGCGGGTGCAACCGGCGCCGCGGGCGGGTATGGTGACCGGAGAACCGGAGGCCGCCATGACCACGACCGACCGCTACCGCGGCGCCCTGCTCGGCCTCGCCGCCGGCGACGCCCTCGGCACCACGCTGGAGTTCAAAGACCCCGGCGAGTTCGAGCCGCTCACCGACATGGTCGGCGGCGGGCCGTTCCATCTGAAGCCCGGCGAGTGGACCGACGACACGAGCATGGCGCTGTGCCTCGCCGAGAGCCTCGTCGAGAAGCGGGCGTTCGACCCGATCGACCAGCTGAGCCGCTACCTGAGCTGGTGGAAGGACGGGAAGTTCAGCGTGAAGGGGTACTGCTTCGACATCGGGATCACGACCGCCGGCGCGCTGCGTCGCTTCCACCAAACCGGGCGGGCGGACAGCGGCTCGACCGACCCCGGCGCCGCCGGGAACGGCAGCCTGATGCGCCTCGCCCCGGTGCCGCTGGCGTTCGCCGCCGATGCCGCGGAAGCGGTGCGTCTCGCCGGCGACAGCTCGCGGACCACGCACGGCGCGCCCGAGTGCGTCGATGCGTGCCGCTACTTCGGCGGGCTGCTCGTCGGCGCAGTCCAGGGTCGCCCGAAAGAGGAACTTCTGGCGCCGAACTTCGCGCCGATCGCGGGGCGGTGGGACGCCGCGCCGCTGGCGCGGAAGGTGGCGGCGATCGCGGCGGGGTCGTTCCGCACGAAGACGGACGCGGAGATTCGCGGTAGCGGGTACGTGATTCACACGCTGGAGGCCGCGCTGTGGGCGTTCGCGGCGACGGACGACTTCCGCGCCGGGGCGCTGAAGGTGGTGAACCTCGGCGAGGACGCCGACAGCACCGGCGCCGTCTACGGGCAGATCGCGGGGGCGTATTACGGCGTAAACGGAATTCCGGCGGAGTGGCGGACAAAGCTGGCGATGCGCGCCGAGATCGAGCGGCTGGCCGACGGGCTGCGGGCGATGGCCGGTCTTCTGTAGTGGTCCGTCGATCGCATAGTGTCGGGGCGGGCGAACGGCCGGCGTGAGCCGGCTGGTGGTTGGTCCGGGTGCACGAGCGGACCACCCGGGTGACCGGTCGCCGGGTCAGGCACCTGCACCAACCACCAGCCGGCTCACGCCGGCCGTTCGCCACGTCGGGGGTTTGCACCCGACATCGACCTCGACCCGCCTACCGCAGCGCCCCGCTCAGCTCCGCGACCAGCCCTTTTACCTCGGCCAGTGCCTTCCCGCGGTCGGCGCCGGCTGCCTCCAGTTTCTTCACCAGTGCGCTACCGACGATCACCCCGTCGGCGAGCTCCTTCAGCTCGCGGACGTGCTCCGGGCGGCTCACGCCGAAGCCGACGCACAGCGGCAGGTCGGTCATCGTCCGCAGGCGGGCGAGCATGTCCTTAAGCTGAACCGGCAGCCGATCGCGGGCGCCGGTGATGCCGACCACGCTCACCACGTACACGAACCCGCCGCACGCCTTCACCACCTTCTCCGCGCGCTGCGGCGACGTGGTCGGCGTGACGAGCAGGATGAGCTTGAAGTCGCGATCGGCGGCGAGCTTCGACAAGTCTTCGGCTTCTTCAACCGGCAGGTCGGGCACGACCGCGCCGCCGAGCCCGGCGGCCGTCGCGGCAGCGATGAACGCCTCCGGGCCGCGCTTGAACACGAGCGAGTACGACGCCATTGCCACCAACGGGGTCTTCCACCCCGGCTGGGCGGACACCGCGGCGGTGGCGGCGAACACGTCGGCGAGCTTCAGCCCGGGGCCGAGCGCCCGCGTGTACGACGCCTGGATGACCGGCCCGTCGGCGATCGGGTCGGAGAACGGGAACCCGACCTCGATCAGGTCGGCGCCGCCCTCGGCGACGGCCGGCAGGAGGTCGCGGGTGAAGGCCGGCGGAAAAGGTCGTCGATCGGATTCATTCGAGTGCGGAATGCGGAATGCGGAATGCGGAATGCGGAATTCAACAGCCGAATTCCGTGCCGGTCCTGGGGTTCGGGGCACCGTCACAAATACTTGACGCACACCACGCCGGCCACCACCAGCAGCGCCCCGAGTACGCGGCCGGGCGTGATCGACTGCTCCGGCAGGCCGAGCAGGGCGAAGTGATCGAGGAACAGTGAGCACAGCAACTGCCCCGCCACGACCGACGCGATGAACAGCGCCGCCCCGAGTTCCGACACCAGCGTCGCCCCGGCGAGGACGATCAGCGCCCCGAGCGGGCCGCCGATCCAGTTCCACCACGGCGCCTGCCGCAGCGCGTCCGTCGCCGGCGTCGGCGGGCGCAGCACCAGCATCGCGGCGCAGGCGGTGAGGATCGTGCCGCAGATCGAGAAGAACGCGGCGAACAGCGGGCTGTCGATGTTCCGGCGGAAGTTCCCGTTCGCCGACGCCTGCATGGCGATGCACGCCCCCGCCGCCGCGGCGAGGAGGACGTAGAGGAGCGCGTGGATCATGCGGAGGATTGTAAGGCCCGGCCACAGTCGGGGGAGCCGGTGTGAAACCCGGGTGAGAATCGGTCGCCGGCGAAACCCGGAACGCCGTTTAGAGTAAAGAAGGTGGTAGCCGCCACCCGCGGCGCGAAAAAGCGATGAGAACGGGCGTCCGGGCCGCCCGTCGGGGTTTGATCCGGTAGCCACTCACCCCCAGCCGCACGGGGAACCCATGTCTCGACTCCTCAAAGCCGCCGCGTTCTTCGCGACCGCCGTCGGCCTCGTCGGCTCCGCCGCCGGTCAGCCCGATAACCCGCTCCTCAAGCTCGCCAAGGCCGCCAAGGACGGGAAGCTCACACAGGACGACTTCCTCAAGGCGTTCGCCAAATCGCCAAAGGGGAAGGACAACCCCGGGTTCGGCAAGGTGGCGTTCGCCAAGCTCGACGCCAACAAGGACGGGTTCCTCACCGCCGACGAACTCCGCGTGCTCGGCGACAAGAAGGGGTTCTTCCCCGGCAAGAGCGAGAAGGCGCCCGCGAAGGCCGAGCCGACGGCGTCGGGCTTCAACGACCGGCCGACGCCGGAACAGATCGCGTTCTTCGAGAAGAAGGTGCGGCCGGTCCTCGTCGAGAACTGCTACAAGTGCCACTCCGGCGACAGCGAGAAGCTCAAGGGCGGGCTGGCGCTCGACACCCGTGCCGGCGTCCGCCAGGGCGGCGAGAGTGGCCCTGCCGTCGTGCCCGGCAGCGCCGAGCGCAGCCTGCTCGTGAGGGCGATCCGCTCCGCCGACCAGGCCACGGCGATGCCGCCGAAGGGGAAGCTGCCCGACCACGTCATCGCCGACCTGGAGGCGTGGGTGAAGATGGGCGCCCCCGACCCGCGCGATGGGGCGAAGGTGACGCGCCAGGAGATCGACGTGGTGAAGGGCCGCGAGTTCTGGTCGTTCCGGGCACCGAAGAAGACGCTCGCCCCGGCCGTGAAGGACGCCGCGTGGCCGCGCAGCGACATCGACCGCTTCCTCCTCGCCGCCCTCGAAGCGAAGGGGCTCCACCCCGTCGCCGACGCGCAGCCGGCCACCCTGATCCGGCGCGTCTACCTCGATCTGACGGGGCTGCCGCCGACCGCGGAGGAGGTCGAAGCGTTCGCCGCCGACGCCTCACCGAAGGCGTTCGAGACGGTGGTCGATCGGCTGCTCGCGTCGCCGCGGTTCGGCGAGCGCTGGGGCCGGCACTGGCTCGACGTGGCCCGCTACGCCGAGACGAGCGGCAAGACGGCGAACTTCAACCACCCGCACGCCTGGCGCTACCGCGACTACGTCATCGCCAGCTTCAACGCCGACAAACCCTACGACCAGTTCGTGAAGGAACAACTCGCCGGCGACCTGATGCCGTCGGCCGACCCGGCGGTCCGCGCCGAGCGCGTCATCGCCACCGGGTTCCTGGCCATCGGCCCGAAGGCGCTGAACGAGCGGAACGGCATTCAGTTCGAGCTCGACGTGGCCGACGAGCAGATCGACGTGACCACGCAGGCGTTCCTCGGCATCACCGCCGCGTGCGCCCGCTGTCACGACCACAAGTTCGACCCGATCCCCCAGCGCGACTACTACGCGCTGGCCGGCATTTTCCGCAGCACCGAGACGTGCTACGGCACCGTACGGTTCGTGCAGAGCCAGCGGCCGAGCTCGCTGATCGAGCTGCCGAAGGGGAGCGGGGCGCCGTCGGCGCTCGACCCGCTCACCGCCGCCGAGCGCGCCCGCACCGAAAAGGCGATCGCGGACATCACCCAGCGGATGAAGGACACGAAGGAGCCGATCAACAACCTCTTCAACGTCGCGCAACTGGCGCTGAACAAGTCGAAGCTCGACTCGTTCGACGCCGACGGCACGCCGAAACTACTGGCGATGGGCGTGCGCGAGAAGCCGGCCGGGTTCGGCGGCTTCGGGCCGGGGTTCGGCGGGCCGAAGGCCGGCATGAAGGGCGGGTTCGGCCCCGGCGGGTTCGGCACGCGCACCGTCGCCGACAGCCCGCTGTACGCCCGGGGCGAGGTAGACAAGCCCGGCGAGGTGGTGCCGCGCGGCTTCCTCCAGGTGCTCACGCCGAACCCGCGGTCGGTCCGCGGCGGCAGCGGGCGGAAGGAGCTCGCCGACGCGATCGCGTCGGCGGACAACCCGCTGACGGCGCGGGTGATGGTGAACCGCGTGTGGCTGAATCTGTTCGGCCGGGGGCTCGTACCGACGCCCGACAACTTCGGCGCCGCCGGCCGCCCGCCGACGAACCCGGCGCTGCTCGACTACCTCGCGGTCACGTTCGCCGACGACGGCTGGGGCGTGAAACGGCTGATCCGCCGCATCGTACTAAGCCGGGCGTACCAGCTCGACAGCCGCACCCACGCGCGGAACTTCGAGGCCGACCCTGACAACGCGCTCGTGTGGCGGATGAGCCCGCGCCGGCTCGACGCCGAGGCACTCCGCGACTCGATGCTCGCCACCAGCGGCCTGCTCGACCTGACGCCGTCGGTCGGGTCGGCGGTGGCGAAGGCCGGCGAGGGGCCGTCGAACCGGCCGCAGCTCGGCGGGTTCAACGCGGCCCAAGCGGCGGGCGACGCGCGGAACAACAAGCGCTCCGTGTACCTGCCTGTGATCCGCGACAACCTGCCCGAGGCGATCGAACTATTCGACGGCGCCGACCCCAGCCTGGTGGTGTCGGAGCGGCCGACGACGACGGTGCCGGCACAGGGGCTGTTCCTGCTGAACAGTCCGTTCGCCCTCCGCGTCGCCGATGCCGCCGCCGACCGCGTGCTGAAGGACACGACGGCCGACAGCGAGCGCGTGCGGGCCGCCTACCAGTTCGCCTACGCCCGTACCCCGACCGACTCCGAGCTGACGACGGCGACGCAGTTCGTGGAGCAGTACCGCACGACGACGGCGCGCACCGGCCGCGGTCCCCGCGGCGCCGCGACCGACCGCGACACGTGGTCGGCGCTGATGCAGGCGCTGCTGGCGAGTGCCGAGTTTCAGTACCGGAAGTGACCAACCACCCGGCGAACGGCCGGCGTGAGCCGGCTGGTCGTTGGTGCAGGTGACCGAACGGACAACGCAGGTGACCGGTCGCCGCCCAGGCACCCGCACCAACGACCAGCCGGCTCACGCCGGCCGTTCGCCGAATACACCCAACCGGACCCATCCCATGTTCTCGCGCCGCGAACTGCTGCAAACGACGGCTTCCGGGTTCGGCTACCTCGCGTTCTCGGCGCTCGCGGCCGAGCAAGCGGCCCGCGCGCAGCCGGAGGCGAATGCCAATCCGCTCGCCCCGAAGCGGCCGCACTTCCCGGCGAAGGCCAAGCGCGTCATCTTCCTGTGCATGGACGGCGGGCCGAGCCACGTCGACACCTTCGACTACAAATCGAAGCTGATCGCCGACAACGGCAAGCCCGCGAACCGCGGGCGGTTCGGCGACGCCACGCTCCTCGGCCCGATCTCCCCGTTCCGGCAGCGCGGCCAGAGCGGGCTGTGGGTGAGCGACCTGTTCCCGGAGCTCGCCGCGAAGGCCGACGACCTGTGCGTCCTGAACGGCATGTACACCGACCTGCCGGCGCACCCGCAGGCGTTCCTCCAGATGCACTGCGGCATCTTCCAGTTCCCGCGGCCGAGCCTCGGGGCGTGGGTGCTGTACGGCCTCGGCACCGAGAACGCGAACCTCCCCGGGTTCGTGTCGATCTCGCCGTCGGCGGGGAACGGCGGCCCGGCGAACTACGGCAGCTCGTTCCTCCCGGCCGCGTACCAGGGCACGAAGGTCGATCGCTCCGGGCAGATCGCCAACCTGTCGAACTCCCGCCGGTCGGTGCCGGCGCAGCGGGCGCAGCTCGACTTCCTCCAGTCGCTCAACCGCGGCGAGGCCGAACGCGGCGGCGACGCGGCGGCAATCGACGGGCTCATCGGCTCCTACGAGCTCGCCTTCCGCATGCAGGCCGAGATGCCGCGGGTGATGGACCTGTCGCGGGAGACGCGCGAGACGCAGGCGCTCTACGGCATCCCCGGCGGCGGGGGCGGCGGTGGATTCGGCGGCGGACCGTTCGCCGCCGGTGGGTTCGGGCGGGCGTGTCTGCAAGCGCGGCGGCTGGTCGAAGCCGGCGTGCGGTTCGTGGAAGTGAACCTCGGCGGGTGGGACCACCACCAGAACCTGAGTGAGGCGCTGCCGCGGAACTGCACCGCGGTGGACAAGCCGGCGGCGGCGCTGTTGATCGACCTGAAGCGCCGCGGTCTGCTCGACGACACGCTCGTCATCTGGGGCGGCGAGTTCGGGCGCACCCCAGCGGCGCAGGGTGGGAACGGCCGTGACCACAACAACAAGGGCTACTCGCTGTGGATGGCCGGCGGCGGGGTGAAGGGCGGGTTCCGCCACGGCGCCACCGACGACTACGGGTTCGAGGCGGTGCAGGGCCGCGTCCACGTCCACGACTGGCACGCGACCATCCTGCACCTGCTCGGCCTCGACCACGAGCGCCTCACCTTCCGCCACGCCGGCCGCGACATGCGGCTGACGGACGTGAAGGGAATTGTGGTGCGCGAGGTGCTGGCGTGACGGGTATGGCTCGGGTCTTGTAGGGCGGGCCGAGTCTTCGTGGCCCGACGCGGCGACGCAGGCAGGCGTAGAGGAGAACGAGAAACCCGAACCCGCGTGGTTCGGGTTCTTGGCTTTCCTCGGTGCCCTGCTCGTGTCACCGCGCCGGACCTCGAAGACTCGACCCGACCTACAAGACCCGAGCCGCGAAACACGTTGCCCCCCGCGCGGGTACAATGTTTGCCCCCGCCGCCCCACGGAACCGGACATGCGCTTCGCCGCACTCGTATTCACGATCGCCCTCGTGACCGCGCTGCCCGCCGACGAACCCCGCCGCAACCCGTTCCGCGACGGCAGCGGCAAGGGCGGTCCCGACCCGACCCAGAAGCCCACCCCGCCCGCGCCGAAGGTCGTCACGCCAACGCCGAAGGCCGACCCCGGTCCCGACCTGAAGACCGCCCCGCGCGTCCGCCGCGGCGCCGACTTGGGCGTCGGCCGGCTCGTCGCCGACGTCGCGTTCACCGACCTCGCGGGCAAGGCGGGCAAGCTCTCGGACTACCGCGACAAGGCGTGCCTCGCCGTCGCCCTCACCGATCCCGGCTGCCCGCTCTGCCAGAAGTTCGCCCCGGTCCTCGCACGGCTGGAGAAGGAGTACGCGGCGAAGGGCGTGGCCTTCCTGTTCGTCAACCCGCTCGCCGGCGACGCCGACGCCATCAAGGCCGACGCCGCCCGCCTCGGCGGCCGGTACGTCGCCGACCCGAAGCTCGCCGCCGCGGTCGGCGCCACCAGCACGACGGAGGTCGTGGTCCTCGACCCGGCCCGGACGGTCGTCTACCGGGGTGCGGTGAGTGACCAGTACGGCCTCGGCTACGCCCACGACGCGCCGCGGAACACGTACCTCGCCGCCGCGCTGGAGGCGGTGCTTGCCGGCCGCGCGCCGAAGCCGGCCGCGACGACCGCGCCCGGGTGCGACATCGTCCCCGGCGCCGCGCCGCCGACGCCGCTCGACTTCCATGCCCGCGTCGAGCGGATCGTGCAGCAGAACTGCGTCCAGTGCCACCGCGCCGGCGGCACCGCCCCGTTCGCGCTGGAAACCTACGACCAACTCGTCGCCCGCCGGGCCGTGGTGAAGCGGGCTGTGGCGGACACGGTGATGCCGCCGTGGTACGCCGCCGCGCCGGCACCGGGCGAGCACACACCCTGGCTGAACGACCGCTCGCTCACCCCCGCCGACCGCGCCGACCTGCTCGCGTGGCTCGACGGCGACCGGCCGAAGGGGAACCCGGCCGACGCCCCACGCCCGCGCGCGTTCGAGACCGGCTGGCTGATCGGCAAACCGGACGCCGTGTTCGAGCTGCCGCAGCCAGTGCCGGTCAAGGCCGAGGGGGTGATGAAGTACGTCAACATTACCGTCCCGACCGGGTTCACCGAGGACAAGTGGGTGGTGGCGGTGGAGGTGCAGCCGACGGCCCGGCAGGTGACGCACCACGCGCTGGTCTTCGCCGCCCAGCCCGGCGACCCGACCCGCGGCGAGGGCGAGGGCTTCTTCGCCGCCTACGCCCCGGGCAGTACGGCGCTGGTCTACCCCGACGGCTACGCCAAGAAGCTGCCGAAAGGCGCCGCCCTGCGGTTCCAGCTCCACTACACGCCGAACGGCACCGCGACCGAGGACCGCACGAAGATCGCCATGCGGTTCGCCAAGGCGCCGCCGAAGCACGAGGCGCGGGTGGCGGCGCTCGCCAACGGCAAGTTCGTCATCCCGCCGGGCGACGCGAACCACAAGATCGTGTCGGACGCGCAGTTCTTCCCGCCGCGGTTCCTCCAGCCGGCGTGGTACCAGCCGGCGCGGGTGCTGGCGTTCTTCCCGCACGCCCACGTCCGCGGCAAGGCGGCCCGGTTCGAGCTCCCCGGCGAGAACGGCGAACCGACGCGCCTACTCCTCAACGTGCCCCGCTACGACTTCAACTGGCAGCTCGAATACCGTCTCACCGAACCCGTACACGTGCCGGCGGTGACGAAACTGGTGTACACCGCGTGGTACGACAACAGCGCCGGCAACCCCGCCAACCCCGACCCGACGGTCCCGGTGCGCTGGGGCCCGCAGACGTTCAACGAGATGCACCTCGGCTACGTCGAGTACGTGCTGGACCGCTGAGCAGCGTTCCGGCAAATGGACAGGATAACAGGATGAACAGGATACCGAGCCAAGACGGTGTCTTCGGCTCGGTATCCTGTTCATCCTGTTATCCTGTCCATACTGCTTGTAGTCGGACAATGTGCCGATGGGAACAGAGTCATGCGCCGGTGGGTGGTGGTTGCGGCGGCAGGGTTCGTGCTGGTCGTCGCGGCCGGGTTCGTACTGACGTACATCCCGAAGCTGCGGCGAGCGGCGGACGACCTCGGGTGCGGGAACAACCTGCGCGAGATCGGCCTGTTCGCCGCCCACCACGTCGATCCGAAGAAAGTCGGGGGTGACGCCGCCCGCTTCCCCGACGAAATCCCGGCGGGAACGATCGCACTCGCCGCCGCCGCACCGGACGACCGACTGAGTTGGTTCCCGCGCGTCCTTCCCGGACTGGACCAGAGGCGGCAGCGCACCGAACCACTGCTCACGGAGTTGAAGCCGCTCGAACCGTTCGCCGCGCCGCCGAACCAGGCCGTCGCCCGCACCCGCCTCCTCACCGCCCTCTGCCCCGCAAACGTGCCGCCGATCGACGCCACAGCCCCCGCGCCAACCTGCTACGTCGGCATCGCCGGCCTCGGCGCCGACGCCGCCACGCTCACACTGCCCGACCCGCCGGCCGCCGCCCCACCACGTGCCGGGTGCTTCCGCTACGACCGCCCGACGCCCTTCGCGTTCGTCACCGACGGCCTGAGCCAAACGTTCATGTTCGGCGAGCGCTCCGGCGACCTGGGGCCGTGGCTCCGCGGCGGCCCGGCGACGGTCCGCGGGCTGGACGACGCCCCGGGCGCGGCGCCGCTCATCGGCACCGGCGGCCAGTTCGGCGGGAACCACGCCACGGGCGCGAACTGGGGCTTCGCCGACGGGTCCGTCCGCTTCCTCACCGACCGCACCGACCCGCGGGTGCTGTACGGCCTGGCGACGATCGCCGGGAAGGACACCGACCCGCTGCCGGGCGAGTGAGGGCGGCTGTTGCCGGACCGGAATTCGTGTGGCAGAGTGAACGCGCCCCACCCGCGGCGCGAGGTCCGGTTATGCGGCAGATGGCGGCGGCGCTGATCCTGCTGGCGTTGTTCGTTCTGTTGGTCGGGAGCCGGTTCACCCCGGCCGACGGCGACAAACTCGCGGCCGTGTCACGGCTGACAGTCGCCAAGCTCCGCGACGCGCTGCCGACCGACGCAGCGCTCGCCGGCCCGGTGGGCGCGTTCCGCCGCGGCCTGCCGGACGACGCGGCGGGCCGCGTGAAGGCCCGCCTCGACACCGACCGCCGCTTCGCCGGCGTGGCGTTCACGGTGACGGCCGAGGGCGAGAAGGTGACGCTCCGCGGCGTGGTCGCCGACGCCGCCGCGAAGAAGCGGGCGGTGTCGCTGGCCGAGAACACCGTCGGCGTGTCCGAAGTGGTGGACGAGCTAGCGGTGCCGGTGGGGCCGTAGCGCCGGTCAGATCTCCCAATCCTCAATCACCAGTCCCGGCACGCGGCCGAACTCGGCGGTGTTGTGCGTCACCACCGTCAGCCCGTGGACGAGGCCGACCGCGGCGATCATAGAGTCATACGGACCGATCATTAGGCCGAGTCGTTCGAGGCTTACCCGTACCTCTGCCTGCCTGTCGGCCGCCGGGTCGTCAAACGAGAGGCTGACATAAGGCGCGACGAACGCGTCCACCGTGGCCCGGTTTGCAGTCGGGTTCGCCGACTTGTGAGCGCCACGGTAGAGTTCCGCCAGGACGACGGAACACAGGAAGATGTCCGCCACCGGCCTGGTCGCCAGTTCCCTGCGAACCCGCGAGTTCGGGTCGCGCAGATAGCGGGTGCGGGTGTTGGTGTCGAGCAGGTATTTCACCCGAGCGTCTCCCGGGCTTCGTACTCACCCTGATCGCCGCGCTCGAACGTCAGGTCGGGTATCGAGCCGGCGGTCTTCTCGAAGTACCCCGGCGGCCAACCAAGTCCCTTCGGCGCGTGAACCCCGTTCGCCGCCGGAACCGGCGTCAGCACCACCGCCACCTCGAACCGCCCCTCACCCGCCCCGGCCGGGATGGCGAACCGTAGCACCCCGTCCGCGTCCGGCACCACCGTCAGTTGCACCACCCGCATGACCGGCCTCCCCACAAGCGGCGCCGCATTCTACCACGCCGGACCCCGCCGCGGCAGGCGTGGCCCGGCCGCCGGCCGGCGGTAAGATGCCTGTACCGGCCGTTTCCCCGCGGCCGCCGTACCGCAGGAGCCCGGCCGTGAACTCCCCCCCGCTCGACGACCGCGACGGCGTGATCTGGTACAACGGCAAGCTCGTCCCGTGGCGGGAGGCGAAGGTCCACGTCCTCACCCACTCGCTCCACTACGGCAACGCCGTGTTCGAGGGCGCCCGCATCTACAACGGCAAGGTGTTCAAGCTCACCGAGCACTCCGCCCGCCTCGTCAAGTCGGCGAAGATGCTCGCCTACGACGTCCCGTACACGGTCGCGCAGCTCGACGCCGCCACGAAGCTCGTCGTCGCCGAGAACAAGCTGGAGGGCGGGTACGTCCGCCCGCTGGCGTGGCGCGGGCCGGAGGTCATCGGCGTCAGCGCGATCGGCACGAAGGTCCACGTGATGATCGCGGCGTTCCCGTGGGGCGCGTACTACCAACAGAAGGCCATCCGCATCTGCACCAGCCGGTGGAAGCGGCCGAGCCCGGAGAGCAGCCCGGCGGGGAGCAAGGCGGCGGGGCTGTACATCATCTGCACGCTGGCGAAGGACGAGGCGCTCGCCGCCGGCTACCAGGACGCGCTGATGCACGACTACAAGGACCGGCTCAGCGAGGCGACCGGGGCAAACCTGTTCCTCGTGCTGGACGGCGAACTGCACACACCGACGACCGAGACGATCCTCAACGGTATCACCCGCCAGACGGTGATGGACCTCGCCCGCAAGCGCGGCCTCACCGTGGTCGAGCGCGAGATCTGGCCGGAGGAGCTCGCCCGCGCGAGCGAGGTGTTCCTGACCGGCACGGCGGTCGAGGTGCAGCCGGTCGGCGCGATCGACGCCCGCGAGTACCCGGTCGGCCCGGTGACGCAGCAACTCCAGAGCGATTACGCGGCACTGGTGCGCTCCTGACGGCCCGTGAAGGGGTGAAGGGGTGAGCGGGTGAAGGGGTGACGAAGACCGGTCTCTTGTCACCCCTTCACCCGCTCACCCCTTCACCCCTTCACGCGACACCACCCCCGATCCGAGCCCACTCATGAAGTCCGCCGTCACCGTGAGTCTGGTCGCCGAAGCGCGCGGCGGACCGTTCGTATTCTGGGACGACCTCCCCTCGGCGTGTCGCTCCGCCCGGGCGCTCGGGTTCGACGCCATCGAGCTGTTCCCGCCCGGCCCGCACGCCATCGACACCGCCGAGCTGAAGGCGCTGCTCGACGACACCGGGCTGTCACTCGCCGCGGTCGGCACCGGCGCCGGGTGGGTGAAGCACAAGCTGACGCTCACCACCGCCGACCAGGAGACGCACGCGAAGGCGATGAAGTTCGTCGAGGGGATGATCGACTTCGCGGCGGTGTTCGACGCCCCGGTCATCATCGGCTCGATGCAGGGCCGTGCAGCCGACGCCGCCGCGCACCCGGCGACGATGGGCTACCTGGCCGAGGCGCTGCTGAACCTCGGCCTGCGCGCGAACCGCTACGGCCTGCCGCTGCTCTACGAACCGCTGAACCGCTACGAGACGAACCTCGTCAACCGCCTCGAGGACGGGGTGAAGCTGGTGAGCGGGCTGGCGTGCGGGAACGTGAAGCTGCTGGCGGACCTGTACCACATGAACATCGAGGAGGCGGACCTGCCGGCGGCGCTGCGGGCCGCGGGGGCGCACGTCGGCCACGTCCACTTCGCCGACTCGAACCGCCGCGCCGCCGGGATGGGCCACACCGACTTCGCCCCAATCGTGGCCGCCCTGCGCGAGGTCGGCTACGCCGGCTACCTGTCCGCCGAGGTGGTACCGCTCCCCGACCCGCAGGGCGCGGCGCGGCAGACGATCGAGTCGTTCCGCCAGTTCGCGTCTTCGTAAGCCGGGCCGAGTCCCGTCGCCTACCGCGGGTACCACGCCGGGGCGGGCGGCGGCGACCACCTGCACGCGGCACACGCCTCACTCGGGCTGATCGCCCCGTCGTGATTGGAGTCGATGCCCGCGAATTCCCGGTCAGCGCCCCAGAACTCCTGCCGCGACACCCGCCCGTCAACATTCCAGTCCATCCGCCGGAACCAATACGGGTGAGCACGCGGCGGTCCACCGACCGACTCCACCCGACCGGCGTTCGTGCCGGTCGCACGGTCGGCGCTGGCCTTGATCTTCATCAGAAACGTGGAGGCGATACACACCGCGAAGACGCCAGCAAAGCCGACGACGACAATCTGATCCGGCCGCGGACCGTTCATGCCGTGCCCTCCCGCCGCATCCTCGGTACGCGGGGTGGAGGGAATGGGTTCACGGGACCACGTCCAGCGCCGCCTCGGCGACGACCGGCGTGCGGTCGGTGGCGAGGGTGGCGCGGAGCGTCAACGGTTGGTTGAACGGGCCGGCGCCGGCGGCGAAGCGCAGCACCAGCTCGCCCGTGCCGCTCCCCGGCGCGATCGTCAGCTCCTCCGCGGTCACGCCGGACCAGTGCGGCGGTACCACCGTCTCCACCCTCACCGGGCCGCTCAGGTCGCGGCCGCGCGTCACCGTCACCGGCACGCGCACCTCGCCAGCGGCGCGGACGCTGCCGCGGCCGAGCTCCAGCCCGAGGCGGCCGGGGCCGACGACCACGATCATCTGCTGGTTCTGCCCCGTCGAGCTGAACACGACCGGGTGCGCGGTGCCGTCGGCGTCCTTCACCTCGCCGACGGCCTGGACGCACACGCGGCACGTCCGCCCGAGTTCCATCCACGGCGGCAGGTATGCCGGGTAGTCGAACACGTCGCGGTCGGCGGGGACGGTCACGACCGGGCCGGTGACGCCCTGAAGGTGGCGCGCCTGGCGGTCGGCGAGCGACACGCGGACCGGACCGGTGAACCCCGCGTCGCGCTGCACGCGGTAGGTGCGGCGGTAGACCTCGCCGCGCGGGGCGCTGGTCATCACGTACTCGTCCACCAGCTTGAACGGCGTCGGCACCGCGGCCGTAGCGTACAGTTCGACCGGATCGGCGCTGATGCCACCAGCCTTTCCGACGAGCGTGACACGGGCCGGGCGCACGACCGCGGAAGCGTCCGCCTGAATGGCCAGCTCACCGCTCGCCTGGTTGGCCGCGACGGTAATCGACTTCGCGGTCAGCCCGGCGGGCAAGCCTTCGGGTGCGAGTTCGACCGACCCCGCGAACCCGCCGGTGCGCTCGACCACGACCTTGAGCTTCACCGTGCCGCCGCGCGGCACGCTCAGTGCGTCGAGCGGGAGTTTGGTGTTCTGGTCGGTCGGCAGCGCGAGCTTGAAGCCGGGTGCCGGTGCCGTCACCGCGAGGCGGTAGGCGAAGTCCGGCCCGCCGCGGCCGCGGAAGCGCTCGGCGACGCGCACCGTGTAGGTGCCGTCGGCTGACGGCGTGAATACGAGCGACGGGTCAGCGGTAGCGTCGGCGGCCTCGGCCTTTGCTAATTCCTTCCCCGCGGCGTCCGTGATGGCGAGCACGCCGCACAGCGGCGAGCCGGCGCGGCGGGCGATGAGGTCGAACGTCGTGCGCGTGCCCTTCGTGAGCGTCACCTTCCACTCGGCCGCGGCACCGGGGCGCTCGACCTGCCCGCGGAGGGCGACCGGAACCGCGTGGGTGGCGGTGGCGTCGGTCGCGTCTTTCAGCCCGTCGGCGGGGAAGGCCGGGGGCGTGTCGCCGGTCGTGAGCGTGAGGCGGTAAACGTGCGCCGGGCCGCCCTGCCCGCGGGCGTCGGCGACGCGCACGCGGTACACGCCGGCGGCCGGCGCGGTGAAGCGCACCGCGGCATCGGCGCCCGGCGGCGGCAGTGTCAGTGGCTCGGCGACCACGCGGCCGGCGGCGTCGAGGACGTCGAGCCGCAGCGCGACCGGCGAGTGAATCGCCTTGCCGACCGCCGTCGCCGTGATCATCTGCCCGGCGGTGGCGGTGAACTCCCACAGGTCGAGGTCGTCGGGATCGCCTCGCCGTCGGCCTCCCTCTCAACCACCTCGGGCAGATCGCCAACCACGAACACCAGCCCGCCGCCGGCACCCTGCGACGTGAACAGGTAGCCCTTCCGCGGGCCGACCGGCGCGTCCGCGGCGAGCGTGACGGTGCCGGCCATGTCCGCCGGGTAGTCTTCCGCCTGCTGCGAATCGGGGAGCGGGATGACTGGCCCCTCGAACCAGATGCGCGGGGTGCGCGTGAGCGTCGGCGGCGCGGTCACACCGGGGCCGGCGAGCGCGAAGCCGCACCTCTCGTGCAGGAACAGCCCGCCGACGCGCACCGGCACCGTGGTGCCGCGCTGCCCGCCGGCGGGGAACACGTAGCTCGCCACCGGCGGCGCCGCGAGCGCGGGCGCGGCGGCGAGGGCGACGGCGGCAGCG
>JAFKFQ010000721.1 GCA_017308215.1 bacterium
GGCGGCAGCATCGGCACGCCGGCGGTCGGCGTCTGAGCCGGCGGGGGCGGGAGCGTCGGGCTCACCGGCGCCGGTGGCAGCGCCGGGCTCGCCGCCGGCGCGGCGGCGACCGGCGGGGCCAGCTCGCCCGCCGCGAGGTACGCCCAGGCGTACAGGACACGGAACGGCGCCGCGTCGCGGTCGGCGAACGCCGGCGCGGTCTGCCCGCCGTGCACCGTCAGCGCCTTCAGCAGCAGCGGGCTCGCGGCCGGGTCCGCCTTCTTGAGCTGGTTCGCGGCGATCACCAGGTTCGCCCGCGTCGCCGTCGGGTTCGTCTCGTTCGACGCCACCGGCGTGAGCTTGAACGCGCCGGTGTACTCGCTCTTGGCGTGGCACGTCGCGCACTGGTTCATCAGCACCGGCTGCACCCGCGGGCTGAATGCCACCACCGCCTCCGGGGCGATGTCCGGCTCCGGCACCGTCACCACCGGCGGGGTGGCGGGCGGGGGCGGAACGGCCGGCAGGCCCGGCGCCGCGGGCTGAACCGCGGGCGGCGTGACGCGGGTGGTGCCGTCGCCGGGGTAGAGCCGCAGCGACTCTTCGAGCGTACGGACGAGTTCCGCGGCGGTGCGGTTGGCCGGTTCGAGGCGGACCACCTCCTTCGCCTCGGCCAGCGCGTTCTCGCGCATCCCGTTGTACATGCACCAGCGGGCCAGCCGCAGCCGGGCGGCGGGCTCGTCGGGCTTCGTGTCCTTGAGCGCGAGGCGGTACGCCTCGTCCTTGCTCGCGGCGACGTACTTCACCTGTTCCTTCGGGAACGGCTGGTTAATCACCCCGCGGCGGACGACCACCTTGTCGGCGGTGCGGCTGACGTGCCCCTCGACGACCTTACCGTCCTGGAGCACGACCACCGACCCGACCGATGGCGGGGTCGTGGGCGTGACCGGCAGCGGCGGCGGGAGCGGTTGCGGCTGTGCCTCGGCCCGCGGCGCCGGCAGCGGGGCTGTCTTCGGCGCTTCAACCACCGGCGGCGGCACGACGGGCAGCGGCGCGGGAAGCGGCTGCGCCTTGTGCGCCTCCGTCACCGGCGGCGGGACCACCGGGCTCGGCAGCGGCTGCGCGACCGGCGGTGCCGGCAGCGGCGAGACGGACGGCGGCGCGACCGGCGGTGGCGGGACGGCCGGGAGCTTTGTCGGCTCGGCCTTCGCGGCGGGGACGATCGGCATCGGCACCGGCAGCGGCGCCGGGCTGACCGGGGGGAGCGGCGGCAGTTCGACCTTCGCCGGCGGCTCGACCGGCGGGTTCGTCGATCCTTGAGAATACGGCGACGGCGGCTCGACCTTCGCCGGTAGCTTGAGCGGTTGCGGCAGATCGACGAACGGCTCCTGCGTTTCGGCCGGGTTCGTCGATCTGATGATCACCCGCTCCTTGGCCTCAACCGGCGGCGGCGCGAGCTTGGGCGCCGGCTCGGCCTTCGGCGCCGGCTTCACCATGTCGGCGGGGGCCGGCGTGGGGAGCTTCGCCCTCGGGTCGATGGCCAGCGGCGGCAGCGCCGGGCGGTCGTCCGGTGGGGGCTGGGTGGCGGACGCCGGAAGCCCGGTGTAAACCGCCCCCGCCGCCGCGGCGAGGACCGCGGCCAGTGCGAGGCCTGAATAGGTTTTCATAGAGCCCCCGCCATAACGACCGCGGGCGAGAAGTCAACCCCAATTCACACTCGGGTATCCTTCGGCAACCCGGCGTGAGATCGCGACGCGGGTTGCGGGGTGTCAGGCGAATCCGCGGCGCGAGCCGCGGCCTCGCGCCGGGTCTCCTTTTGGTGAGCGTAACGAGCGATCGTGCGGGCGTCAAACCCCGCGCCCTACTCCGGGCCGCGTGGCGGTGCTACGATAGTGGGGTGATACCGCGGGCACGCCCACGCCCGTCCGCACCGTGCCCCCGAGCGCCGACGACATGCCGACGCCGACCGAGCTCATCCGCAACTTCTGCATCATCGCCCACATCGACCACGGGAAGTCCACCCTGGCCGACCAGTTCCTGTTGAAGACCGGCGCCGTCTCCGAGCGCGACATCAAGGCCCAGACGCTCGACAGCATGGACCTGGAGCGCGAGCGCGGCATCACCATCCGCATGCACCCGGTCACGATCTACCACGAGCACAACGGCCGGAAGTACGAGCTCAACCTGATCGACACGCCCGGCCACGTGGACTTCAACTACGAGGTGTCGCGCAGCCTCGCCGCGTGCGAGGGCGCCATCCTCCTGGCGGACGCCTTCCAGGGCGTCCAGGCGCAGACCGTCGCCAACGGCTTCCTGGCAATGGACGCCCAGCTCAAGATCATCCCCACGCTCAACAAGATCGACCTGCCCCACGCCCGCCCCGACTTCGTCATCGGCGAGATGGAACAGGCGCTGATGGTGGAGCCGGACGAGGTGCTGCGCGTCAGCGGCAAGACCGGCGTCGGCGTCGACGAGCTGATGGCGGCGATCATCGACCGCGTGCCGCCGCCGGCCGGCGACCCGGCGGCGCCGCTCAAGGCGCTCATCTACAACAGCCACTTCGACACCTACAAGGGCGTCGTCGTCTACGTCCGCCTCATGGACGGGCAGCTCAAGATCGGCCAGCGCATCAAGCTGATGCGCACCGGCCGCGAGTACGTCATCACCGACATGGGGCAGTTCCGCCCCGAGATGACGAAGATCGAGGAACTCAGCGCCGGGCAGGTCGGCTACTTCACGGCGAACATCAAGAACATCGAGTTCGTCAACATCGGCGACACGGTGACGGACGCCTTCACCCCCACGGCCGAGCCGCTGGCGGGGTACAAGGAGCCGAAGCCGATGGTGTACTCGGGGCTGTTCCCGGTCAACAACAACGAGTTCGAGGACTTGCGCGAGGCGCTCGGCAAGCTCAAGCTGAACGACTCGTCGTTCACGTTCCAGCCGGAGGTCTCGGACGGCCTCGGGTTCGGGTTCCGGTGCGGGTTCCTCGGGATGCTCCACCGCGAAATCATCCAGCAGCGGCTGGAGCGCGACAGCGAGCTGAACCTCGTGCAGACGGCCCCGAACGTGACGTTCGAGGTGCTGAAGAAGGACGGCACCGTCGTGACCGTCCACGGCCCGCAGGACGTGCCCGACGCGGGGCTGATCGAG
>JAFKFQ010000182.1 GCA_017308215.1 bacterium
CCCCCCTGGTCACGCCGGTTCCCGGCGCCCGGTCCGGGGAACACGCATGACGCCCAGCCCGTGACCCCCGCTGGCGCCACGATCCCGTTCGGCGACCCGTTCGTCCTCGCCGCGGCCGTCGCCCTCGACCTCGTCGCGGGCGACCCGCCGAACCGGCTGCACCCCGTCGCGGCGATGGGGTGGCTGGTCGGCCGGCTGCGGCGACTCGCGCCGACCGCCGGCCCCCTTCGCGCGCTGGCCGCCGGGCTGGGCATCATCGTCGCCGGTGTGCTGCTGTCCGCCGCTGTCGGCGTCTTGGTCCTGGTCGTCCGCGACCACGCGCGGTGGGTCGGGCTGGCGGCGGAGGTCGTCGTGCTGAAAATGACGTTCTCCGTCCGCGGCCTCGCCCGGGCCGCGACCGACGTCCGGCGGGCGCTCGCCGGGGGCGACCTGCCGGAGGCGCGGCGCCGTTTGGCGTGGCACCTGGTGAGCCGCGACACGACGAACCTCGACGAGCCCCGGGTCGCCGCCGCGGCGGTCGAGTCGGTGGCAGAAAACACCAGTGACAGCGTCGTCGCGCCCTGGTTCTACTACCTGCTCGGCGGCCTCCCCGCGGCGCTCGCGTACCGGTTCGCGAACACGGCCGACGCGATGCTCGGCTACCGGGACGCGGAGCGCGAGTGGCTCGGGAAGGTGCCCGCGCGGCTCGACGATGTGTTGAACTGGGTTCCGGCCCGGCTCACGGCCGCGCTCGTCGTCCTCGTCGCCCCGGTGGTCGGCGGGTCGGCGGCCGGCGGGGTGCGGGTGTGGCGGCGCGACGCGGGGCTCACCGCGAGCCCGAACGCCGGCCGGCCGATGGCCGCAGCCGCCGGCGTCCTCGGCCTCGAGCTCGAGAAGGTCGGCTGCTACCGGCTCGGCGCGGGCGGCCGCCCCCCCGCCGGGCGGGACGTCGGGCGCGCGGTCGGCCTGCTCTACGCGGTCGTTTGCGCCGCGCTGGTCGTCGCCGTCGCGGCGGCCGGACTGCCGAGGTGGCTGGGATGATGCCGCGCGTCCGCTCCGACACGAGCGAACCGGTTCACGGTGGCGCCGACCCGGCCGAACTGGCCCGGTTCGGGCTCGGTCCGGGCGACGTACTCGACTTCAGCGCGAACGTGAACCCGTTCGGCCCGACGCCCGCCGTCCTCCGCGCCGCGGCGGGCGCGGTGATCGGCCGGTACCCCGACCGCGGGTGCGGCGACCTCCGCCGCGCCCTCGCCGTCCGGCACGGCGTCACGGAGGCCCAGGTCCTCGTCGGGAACGGGTCGTCCGAGTTGATCTGGCTCGCGGCCGTCGCGTACCTCGCGCCGGGCGATCAAGTGCTCGTACTCGGGCCGGCGTTCGGCGAGTACGAGCGCGCGGCGCGGCTCACGGGTGCCGAGCCGGCGGCCTGCCGGGCGACCGCGGGGGACGGGTTTCAGCCGCCACTCGCCCGGTTCGAGCAGTACCTCCGGGAAAAGACCCCGCGGCTGGCCTTCCTGACGAACCCGAATAACCCGACCGGGCAGATGAGCCCTCCGGACCACCTCCGGTTACTGGCGACCCGGCACCCGCAGACACTGTTCGTTGTCGACGAGGCGTACGCCGACTGCCGGCCGTCGCCGGACGAGTGGGCCGCGACTCCGGCGGCCAACGTGGTGCGGTTGCGGTCGATGACGAAGGCGCACGGGCTGGCCGGGCTTCGCCTCGGCTACGCGCTCGGGGCGGGCGAGGTGATCGCCGTGCTCCGCTCCGTCCAGCCGCCGTGGAGCGTGAACGCGGCGGCGCAGGCGGCCGGGCTGGCCGCACTCCGCGACGCCGCAGAGGTGAGCCTGAGCGTCGCCGCCTGGGCGGCCGCCGCGGCCGAACTGGTGAGCCGCGTCCGCGCGGCCGGCTTTGCCCCCGTCGCGTCGGTCGTGCCGTTCTTCCTGCTGCGCGTGGGAGATGCCAGGGGGGTTCGCTCGCGGCTGCTCCGCGAGGGGTTGCTGGTCCGCGACTGTGCGTCCTTCGGACTGCCTGAATTCGTCCGCATCAGTGCCCGGCGGCCGGAGGAGAACGCCCGCCTCGTGGAGGCACTGGTGCGGGTTGGTGTGGAGGGCGGGTTGTGCCGCGACTGATCCTCGTGACCGGTGGCGCGCGGAGCGGTAAGAGCGACTTCGCGCAAGACCTCGCCGGCCGCCTCGCGGGCGACGACGTGCTGTTCGTCGCGACCGCCGAGGCCGGCGACGCCGACATGGCGGCGCGAATCGCCGCGCACCGGGGAACCCGGCCGCCGGCGTGGCGAACCGTCGAGGCGCCGCGGCACGTCGGTCGTGCGATCCGCGCGACGGCCCCCGCGGGGGTCACCGTGGTGGACTGCCTCACGCTGCTCGTCAGCAACGTCGTGCTGGCGCTCGGGGACGAGCCGGACGCGGCCGCGGCCGACGCGGCGGTCGGCGGGGAGGTTCGGGAACTCGTCGAGGCGGCCCGGACGGCGCCCGGGGTTGTGGTCGCCGTGACCAACGAGGTCGGGCTCGGCATCGTCCCCGCGAACCGCCTTGCCCGTGTGTACCGCGACGTGCTCGGCCGGGCCAACGCCGCACTGGCGCGTGAGGCGGCCGAGGTCTACCTCCTGGTCTCGGGGCTTCCCCTGGAGATCAAGTCCCTCACGCGCCCGCGAGAAACCCCATGATCGGCCGCACGTCCGGCGTGACGCTCCTGCTGCTCGCCCTCGCCGGGTGCGGGGGGCGCCCCGCCGAACCGCCGGCCGGACCACCCGCGCCCGAGGGCGGCTTCCCGCGAACGGTGACGGACTCCGGCGGGTACTCGCTCACCCTCCCCGCGCGCCCGGTGCGCGTCGTCTCGACGGCCCCCACCAACACGGAGTGCCTGTTCGCGGTCGGCGCCGGCGCGCAGGTGGTGGGCGTGACGACGTACTGCAATTTCCCGGCGGAGGCGTCCTCGCGCGAGAAGGTGGGCGGGTTCTCGCCGAAGTCGATCAGCACGGAACGGATCGTCGGCCTCAAACCGGACCTCGTCGTCACCACCGGGCGCCTCCAGCAGCCGGTCGCCGACGAACTGCGGCGGCTCGGGCTGCCGGTCCTGAGCTACGACGCGCAGACGCTGGACGAGGTGACCCAGAACATTCGCCTCATCGGCCGGGCGGTCGGCCGCGAGGCCGAGGCGGACGCACTGGCCGCCGACCTCGATCGCCGCCGCGGGCGGGTGCGTGGGCGGGTCGCCGCGCTCCCACCGGAGGCCCGGCCCACCGTCCTGCTGCTCCTCTCGGACGACCCGCTGCTGACCGCCGGGCCGAAGACGTTCCCGGGCCAGCTACTGGAGGAGGCGGGCGGGCGGAACGTGTTCGGCGAGGTGGGGCAGCAGTTCCCCCGGGTCTCCGAGGAGGAGGTCGTCAGCCGCAACCCGGCGGTCGCCTTGTTCTGGGAGTGGGGCGACTCCGCCGCGCGCCGGGAGCGGCTCGTGAAACGGCCGGGGTGGGAGCGGCTCGACGCGGTCCGCGCCGGCCGCGTCCTCGGCGTGAACGACGACCTGCTGTCGCGGGCCGGGCCGCGGCTGTTCGACGGGCTGGAGCGTGTCGCCGACCTACTCCACCCGCCCGCCGGGCCGGGGCCGCGATGACGCCGCCGCACGCTTTCCCCCCCGACGAGGCCCGGGGCGTGTACCGGGCGATCGCCGAGCGGCGAGATGTCCGCGGCGGCCTGTTCCGGCCGGACCCGGTCCCCGCCGACGTCCTCGGCCGGCTCCTCCGGGCCGCGCACAGCGCCCCGTCGGTCGGGTTCATGCAGCCGTGGGACTTCGTCCTGGTCGAGTCCCACGCCGTCCGCACCCGGGTGAAGGCGGGCTTCGACCGGGAGAACGAGCGGGCCGCCGGGAACTACGCCGACGACCGGGCCGCCCTGTACCGGTCGCTCAAGCTCGAAGGGATTCTGGAGGCCCCGCTGAACATGTGCGTGACGTGCGACCGGCGGCGGGGCGGGCCGCACGTCCTGGGCCGGAACACGGCGGTGGACGCCGACCTGTTCAGCGTCTGTCTGGCGGTGCAAAACCTCTGGCTGGCCGCTCGGGCCGAGGGCATCGGGGTCGGGTGGGTGAGCATCCTGGACCCGGCCGACCTGGCCGCGGTACTCGGCCTCCCGGACGGTGTGGTCCCGGTCGCGTACCTGTGCCTGGGCTACACGGCCGAGTTCCTGCCGGAGCCCGAACTGCAACTCCGCGGCTGGCGCGACCGGCTCCCGCTGGCCGGCCTGATCCACCTCGACGGCTACGGCTGTCCGCACCCGGCCGCGCCCGACCTCGCCGGCCCGGGCCGGCCGTCCGGCTAGAACTCGACGCCCTTCTGCGGCCGGACGCCGGACCGGAACGGGTGCTTCACGAGCGTCATGTCGGTCACGAGGTCGGCGGCGTCGATCAGCTCGGGCTTCGCGTTCCGACCGGTGACGACGACGTGTAGCATCGGCCGCCGCGCCGCGAGTTCCGCGAGCACGTCGGCGAGCGGCAGGTAGTCGTAGCGCAGGACGATGTTCAGCTCGTCGAGTACGACGAGGTCGAACGCCGGGTCGCGGAGGAGGCGCACGGCCGTGTCCCACGCGCGCCGGGCCGCCGCCACATCCCGCTCGCGGTCCTGCGTGTCCCAGGTGAACCCCTCGCCGAGCGTGTGCCACTCGAGCTGAGGGGCCAGCTTCTGCGCCAGCGCCGCCTCGCCGGTGGCAATCGCCCCCTTGGTGAACTGCACCACCCCCACCCGCATCCCGTGCCCGAGCGCGCGGAAGACGAGCCCGAGCGCCGCCGTCGTCTTCCCCTTCCCGGCGCCGGTGTTGACGACGAGGAGCCCCTTCTCCTCCGTCGCGGCGGCCAGTTTCAGGTCGTGAGCTTCCTTGCGGCGGGCCATCTTCTGCCGGTGCTCGTCGTGTACGTCGCTCATCCGCCCACCCCCTCGGTGATGATCCGGTCCAGCCGCTCGACGGGGATCGCCGCCACGAGTGCGTCGGCGAGGCGGTCGAGGCCGGTCTGCAACCGCGCCGCCGCCCCCTCGGGTGCGGGCCGGAAGTCGGCCCGGAGTGACGTGAGCCACGCCCGGCGGAAGGTGTCGTTGGCGAAGAGGCCGTGCAGGTAGCAGCCCCACACGCGGCCGTCGGCGCTCGCCGCACCGTCGGGCACCCGGCACGGCTCCCCGCTCCGCTCCACGATCTCCAGCCACGAGGCGGGCGCGGGCGTCCGGCCCATGTGAATCTCGTACCCGGTCAGCGGTGTTCCGGCCAACGCCGCGAACCACCCCGGGCCGTCGCTCACGACGGCCCGGGCCTGGTGTGCGGCCTTCTCCGCCGCGAACGTCGTTTCGACGGGGAGCAGCCCGAGCCCGGGGATCTCGCCGACCGCGGACTCGACGCCACCCGCGTCGCGGACGACGCGGCCGAGCATCTGGTAGCCGCCGCACACGCCCGCCACCGCCGTGCCCTGGGCCGCGAGCCGGGTGATCGCCTCGGCGAGGCCGCGGTCGCGGAGCCATTGCAGGTCCGCCGCCGTGCTCTTCGTGCCGGGGATGACGACCGCGTGCGGGCGCCCGAGGTGGGACGGCGAATCGACATAGCGCAGCCGGACGCCCGGCTCGGCCTTCAGCGGGTCGAAGTCGTCGAAGTTGGCGATCCGCGGCAGGCGGACGACGGCGATGTCGACCGCCCCGTGCGGGGGGGCCGCCGGCTCGGCCTCGACGGCGACTGCGTCCTCGTCGGGCAGGTTCAGCCCGTGGAGGTACGGGACGACGCCGAGGACCGGGACGCCGCCGCGTTCCTCCAGGATGCGGACGCCGTCGAGGAAGAGAGTCGGGTCGCCGCGGAACTTGTTGACGACGAGCCCGCGGACGAGCGCCCGCTCCGCCGGGTCGAACAGGTCGAGGGTGCCGAGGAGATGCGCGAACACCCCGCCGCGGTCGATGTCGCCGGCGAGGAGGACCGGCGCCCGGGCGTACCGGGCGACGGCCATGTTCACGATGTCGCCGGCCTTCAGGTTCAGCTCGACCGGGCTCCCTGCCCCCTCGATGACGACGAGGTCGAAGGCGGCCCGTAGGCGGTCGAGTGACTCGGCGACGTGGCCCCAGAGGAGCCGCTTGCGCTCCTGGTACGAGCGGGCCGGCAGCGTCTGCCAGACCCGGCCGCGGAGGACGACCTGCGCGCGACTGTCGGCCTCGGGCTTGAGCAGGACCGGGTTCATGTCGGCGGTCGGGGCCACGCCGGCGGCCGCGGCCTGGAGGGCCTGCGCGCGGCCGATCTCGGCCCCGTCGGCGCACACGGCCGCGTTGTTCGACATGTTCTGCGCCTTGAACGGCGCCACTCGGAGCCCGCGCCGCGCGAACACCCGGCACAGCCCGGCGGTCAGTAGGCTCTTGCCGACGGACGAACTCGTCCCCTGAATCATGAGGGTGCGGGCAGTCACTTCATCTCCCCGGTGAGGGTCGCCCCGAGCGCCGCGAGGGGCAGGCACTCGGCCCCGAGGGCGGCGGCCAGCTCGGCGGCCCGCCCGCCCGCCTCTACACCCGCTTCGGCGTCGATCACTTTCGCCGTCACGTGGGGAAGCGCGAGCGCCGCGCACGCGTCCACCGCCTGCGCCCACGGGTCGGCGTCCGAGCCCGGCAGCGACACGTTCGCCCGCCCGTCGCTGACGACCACGACCAGGACGGGGCCGGTCCGGTCGTGGGCCAGGTCGGCGGCGAGTTGCAGGCCGTGGGCGAGTGGGGTGCGCCCGCCGGTGGGGAGGCGGGCGAGTGCCCGGTCCGCCGCCGCAGCGTCACGGGTTGGTGCGAGGAGCAGTTCCGCCCGCGGGCCGCGGACGGAGACGACTGCCACCTCGTCGCGCGCCCGGCCGGCGTCGCCCAGGAGGCCGAGCGCGACGCCCTTCACCGCCTCCATCCGCCGCCGCGCCCCCATCGACCCGGACGCGTCGACCACGAACACGACGAGCGACCCGCGCCGGTCCTCGCGGACGCGCCGGTGCAGGTCTTCGGGACCGACGGTGGCGGAACCGCGGAGAGCGGCGGCTCGGAGGGTGGCGTCGAGGGCCACGGGGCCGTCGCCCACCTCGGCCGGCACCGTGCGCACCGTGCGCCCGCGGGGCGCGGCCGGGAGCGGGGCGCTCCGCCCGCGGTCCGGCTCGGCCGCGGCGGCGGTCGGGGACCGTGCCAGCGTCAGGGGCACGACCGGGCCGGGCGGGTCGAGCCGCTCCCCGGCACCACCCGACGGCGGGGGCGGCGGGGAGTCCTCGCGCTCGCGCGGCGGCTCGGGTCGTGACCCGCCGGGGGGCGGCCGGCGGGTGCGGTGCGCAAGAACCAGGTCGGCGGCGGCCCGCAGGTCGTCGTTGGTGACGTGCGTGCGGCCGGCGAGGGCGGCGCCGGCACGGGCGGCGCGGCCGAGCGCGAGGTCGGCGCGCAGCCCCTCGACGTGGTGCTCGCAGCACACGGCCGCGACCGCGGTGAGTTGCTCGTCGGTCAGCCGCACCGCGGCGAGGGCGGCGCGAGCGGCGGCGACCTCCCGGCCCAGCTTCCCCTCCTCGGCGGCCCACGCGGCGCGAAACCCGGCCGGGTCGGCGTCGAACGCGAGCCGGCGGCGGATCACCTCGGCGCGCCCGGCCGGGTCGGTCGGCGTGCGCACGTCCACGCGCAGGCCGAAGCGGTCGGCCAGTTGGGGGCGGAGTTCACCCTCGGCCGGGTTCATGCTGCCGACGAGGACGAACCGGGCCGGGTGGCGAACCGCCACGCCCTCGCGCTCGACGACGTGCATGCCCGCGGCCGCCGCGTCGAGGAGGAGATCGACGAGGTGGTCGGCGAGGAGGTTCACCTCGTCGATGTACAGCACCCCGCGGTGCGCGGCGGCGAGGAGGCCGGGGCGGAACGCCGGCCGCCCGTCGCGCAGCGTGCGCTCGAGGTCGAGCGAGCCGGCCACGCGGTCCTCGGTCGCCCCCAGCGGCAGTTCGACGAACGGGGCGTCGATCTCCTCGGCCGCCAAGCCCGCCGCGTCGCGGCAGTGCGGGCAGTCGGGCCAGACGGCGGCCGGGTCGCAGCGGAACGGGCACCCGCGGACGACGGCGAGCCGCGGCAGGAGCGCCGCCAGCCCGCGGGCGGTCGTCGTCTTCGCCGTGCCGCGGTCGCCGGCCGCCAGCACGCCGCCGAGCGCCGGGCAGACGGCGGTCAGCACGAGGGCGTGCTTCAGCCGGTCCTGCCCGACCACGGCCGTGAACGGGAAGTGGTGGTCAGCGGGTCTCATCGGCGGCTCGCTCGGTCCGGGCCTCCAGCACGTCCCCGCCGCGGGCGTGGGCCTCGCGCAGCGCGGCGAGCGTGTCGGCCGCCGGGTTCTCCCACAGGCCGCGGCGGGCGGCCTCCAACAGCCGGTCGGCGATCGCCCGCAGCGCCCACGGGTTGCTCTCGGACAGGAACCGCTGGGTGTCCGCGTCGAGCGCGTACGTCTGGGCGACGCGCTCGTACATCCAGTCGTCCACCACGCCGGCGGTGGCGTCGAACCCGAACAGGTAGTCGACCGTGGCGGCGAGTTCGAGCCCGCCCTTGTACCCGTGTCGCTTCACGCCCTCGACCCACTTCGGATTCACGACGCGGCTGCGGAACACCCGGTGCGCCTCCTCCTTCAGGTCGCGCACCGCCGGGCGGGCCGGGTCGTGCGTGTCGCCGAAGTAGTGCCGCGGTTGCTTCCCGGTCAGCGCCCGGATGGTGGCGATCATCCCGCCGTGGAACTGGAGGTAGTCGTCGCTGTCGAAGATGTCGTGCTCGCGGTTGTCCTGGTTGTGCAGGGCCACCTGCACCCCGGCGAGGCGGTGGCGGAAGGTGGCGCGGGCGTCGGTCCCGGCGTCGTCGCCGGTGTAGGCGTAGCCGCCCCAGTTGACGTACGCCGTCGCCAGGTCGGCGTCGCCGGTCCAGTTCCGCTCGTCGATGAGCGGCAGGATGCCGGCCCCGTAGCACCCCGGGGGCGAGCCGAACACGCGGTACAGGGCCTCGCGCTCGGTCTGCGTCGGGCAGGCGTCGGCCGGGGCGGCGTCGAGGTCGGCGAGGAGGTGCTTGCGGACGAAGTTCGCCTCCGGCGGTTCGTCGAGCCGGGCGACGGCGGCGACGGCCTCGTCGAGCACCCGGACGACGTGCGGGAAGGCGTCGCGGAAGAACCCGCTGATCCGCACCACCACGTCGATCCGCGGGCGGCCGAGTTCCTCGGGCGGAATCACCTCGAACCCGGTGAGGCGGCGGTTCTGGTCGTGCCACACCGGGCGGACGCCGAGCAGCGCGAACACCTGGGCCACGTCGTCACCCTGCGTCCGCATCGCGCTCGTGCCCCACACGCTCAGGCCGACCGTCTCGGGCCACGCCCCGGTCTCGCGGCGGTGCCGCTCGGTGGCCTCGCGGGCCAGCTCCTGCCCGACCCGCCACGCCCCCGGCGACGGCAGCGCCCGCGGGTCGAGCGCGAAGAAGTTCCGCCCGGTCGGCAGGACATGGGCCATGCCGCGCGTCGGCGCCCCGCTCGGCCCGGCCGGGACGTACCGCCCGTCCAGCCCGCGGAGCAGGTTGGTCACCTCGTCGGCGGATTCCTCGATCACCGGCACGAGGCGGTCGCAGGTGAACCGCAGCACCGCCGCCACCGGCCCGACCGCGGTGCCGGCGGGGAGTTCGCGTCGCAGCAGTGGGTCGATCGCGGCCGCGTCGTACCCGGTCAGCGCGAGCGACGCGAGGAGGTGCTTGCCGAGTTCGTCGAGCGCCTGGAGAGCGTCGGTGTGGGCGAACAGCGGGCGCCCGGCGCGCGACACCAACTCGGCCGGTGCCACGAACCGCTTGCCGCGCTCCTTCAGTAGGGCGTCGAGGTCGAGGCCGAACGCTCCGGCGAGCGCGGCGCGGAGGCTCGGGGCGTCGAAGTTCGGCAGCCGGGTCAATGACTGGAGGAGATCGACGAATTGTTCCCCCTCCGGCGGGCGGCCGAAGGTGTGGAGCCCGTCGCGGATCTGGGCGCCGGCCAGTTCGCACAGGTAGGCGTCGAGGTCTTCCACGACGTGCGCGAACTCGCGCCCTTGGAGGTTCGCCAGCGACAGCGGCGTGCCCTCCGCGGTCGTCCCCTCGTCCCACTCGTGCTTGTGGTCGCCGTGGTCCTGCTTGAAGACGTGCTTCAAGTCCTCGTCGAGGTTCGCCCGGCGGATGAGGTCCCAGATCTGCTGCTGGAGCAACGGCAGCTTCGACGGGTCGAGCATCTCGACCTGGTAGTATTCGTCCACGAGTTGCGTCAGCCGGTCGAGCTCGCCGTAGGCGTCGGCCGTGGTCATCGCCGGGATCAGGTGATCGACCACGACCGCGCGGGCGCGCCGCTTCGCCTGCATCCCCTCGCCGGGGTCGCTCTTGATGAACGGGTAGAACAGCGGCAGGTCGCCGAGCACCGTCTCCGGGAAGCACTCGCCGGACAGCCCCACCCCCTTGCCCGGGAGCCACTCGACGCTGCCGTGCTTGCCGACGTGGACGATCGCGTCCGCCCCCCACACGTCGCGGAGCCAGCGGTACAGGGCGACGTAGTAGTGCGGCGGCGGCAGGTCCGGGCGGTGGTAGATCGCCTGCGGGTCCATGCCGTACCCGCGCGGCGGCTGGAGCGCGACCAAGGCGTTTCCGAGTGGCAGTGCGGCCAGGCATAGGTGGCCGTCGTGGACGTAGGCGCCGCCCGGGGGCGGCCCCCACTTCCCCTCGATTCGTGTGCGCTGCGATTCGGGCAACTCCGCGAACCACCGCGCGTACACGTCCACCGGCACGCGGACGGCCGCGTCGTCGACCTGGTCCGGGGTCAGGTACGCCTCGTCGTAGCAGCCGCGGTCGATCAGTGCGTGGATGAGTTCATCTGGGGTTGTGTACGGATTGTCGATCGCGTAACCGGCCGCGGTCATGGCGGCGAACACCTCGAACAGCGACGCCGGGGCGTCGAGGCCGACGGCGTTGCCGACGCGGTTCGCCTTGCCGGCGTTGTTGGTGAGGATGAAGGCGATGCGCTTCGCGGCCGGCGGGGTGCGGCGCAGGGCGGCGAACCGCAGCGCCAGCCGGCCGACTACTTCCACCCGGTCGCGCGCCGCCGCATAGCGGATCACCTCGCCAGCATCGTCGGCGGGGGCGACGGTCGCCAGCGGAATGCGCCCGTCCGCGGGCGTTTCCGTTCGCACCGACTCCTTGAAGGAGACAGGCACGGTGATAACGCGGCCGTCGAGCTCGGGGAGGGCGACGGTCATCGCCGTGTCGAGCGGCCCGAGCCCGCGGGGGCTGGCCGCCCACTGATCGAACGAGCTCCCCGCCGTGATCGCCTGGAGGATCGGCGTGTCGAGGACGCGCAGCGCGTCGGTCTCGTGCCGCCCGTCGCCGAGTGCGAACGCGAGCGTCGAAACGACCACGTCCACGACCGGGCATCCGTCGGCACTGAGCCGATCAAACGCCGCCGGCCACCCCGGGCGGGACGCGTCCTTGAGTGACGAGGTGAACACCGGCAGTACGTCCGCGCCGAGTTCGTCGAGCACGTCCACGAAGTCGTCGACAAAGTCGAGGTTCCCGCTCATCCAGTGCGCCCGGTAGAAGAGCAGGCCGACGGCGGGCCGGGCCGGGTCGCGGTGGGCGAGCCAGTCGGCCACCGTCGCCCCGGGCGGCAGATCCGGGTGGTAGATGCCGTGCTGCGGTTCGTCCGTCGGGCGGTCGTAGCCGTAACCGCTCAGGAGCAGTGTGTCCGAGAGGAAGCGGAACAGCTGGGCGACGTTCGCCCGCCCCCCGGCGAGGAGGTACGCCGCGGCTTCCAGCAGGACCGCCGGCGGGGCGGTGGAGGCTGCTTCCAGTTCCGGGTCCGGCACGCCGACCCCGTTGACGAACAGCAGATGACCGCCGCCGTCGCGCACGACCGGAATGAGCCGATCGACGCCCGGCACCGACCGCAGGCTGCCGTGCAGCCGGGCGACGACCACCTGCGGCACCCGGCCGTCCCGCAGCACGGCGTCGAGGAGGTAGTCCTCGCCGCGGAGGCGGTTGAGGCTCACCGCCCGGACTGGCGGGAAGTCGGGCGGCAGGTAGGCGGCCGACTGGCCGGCGGTGAGCACGTCGGTGTCGGCGTGGGTGAGGAGGAGGAAGCCGTCGGCGACGCCGGCGGCCGTGCGCGGCGCGGCGGGTTCGTCCGTCGTGCAACTCGCCCAGGCGTAGTAGTTGAACAGCCGGTCCGCGAGCTCGGGCGGCGGCGGCAGGACGCGGTCGGCGGCCAGCATCCGGTCGATGTAGTCGTAGATGGCGACGATCTGGTTCGGCCGGTCGATAGCCTGGAACCACATCGGCCGGCCGTCGAAGAACAGGAGGACCACATTCGCCAGCGGGCAGGGGCCGATGCACCCGCTCATCGTGAGCTGCACCCGGTCGCGGATCTTCCGCCGCTTGTACTCCTCCTTGTAGAAGTCGATCGGGACCGCCGGGATGTTCCGCTCGGTGTGGCCGCAACAGCACCCGCGGGCGCAGACGATCAGATGCCCCCGCTTGGGCTGCACGAAGACCGGCTTCCCGTCGGCCCGGACGACCCGCTCCTTCGACGCCTTCTCGGCCATCCACGACCTCCTCAGCGTTCGGGCGGGCGGACGATCCCGGCCAAAACTTCGTCCGGCGTCCGCGGCCCCGGGCGCCCGGCCGGCCAGATGCCGGAGTCGCGCAAGGCGTCGCCGACCTCGACCACCCACGGCGCCCGCAGGCCCGTCGCGGCGAGCAGCGCCCGGTCGCGGAAGACTTCGTCGGGCCGGCCGACCGCAACGACCCGCCCGCGGTTCATCACCGCCACCCGGTCGGCCCAGCCGAGGGTCATGTCGACGTCGTGCGTGGCGACCACCAGTTGCGTTCCGTCGGCGTGCAACCGGCCCAGGGTCGCGAGCAGGGCGGCCACGCCGGCGGGGTCCAGCCCGGCGGTCGGCTCGTCGAGGACGAGGCTCCGGGGCCGCATGGCGACGACCCCGGCCAGCGCCACCCGCCGGACCTGCCCGACGCTCAGCCGGTGCGGCGGGCGGTCGGCGAGTCCCTCGACCCCGAGGGCGGCGATCGCGTCGGCGACCCGGGCTCGGACCTCCGACTCGCCCAGCCCGAGGTTCAGCGGCCCGAACGACACGTCCTGGTACACGCTGGCCGCGAACAACTGGTCGTCCGGGTTCTGGAGCACCAGCCCCACGGCCCGGCGGAGCTCCCGCAGTCCGGTCTGCGAGTAATCCACCGGCCGGCCGGCCAACCGGACCTCGCCGCCCCGCGGGCGGAGGACGCCGGCCAGGTGCAGCAGGAGGGTCGTCTTCCCACACCCGTTCGGCCCGAGCAGCGCGACCCGTTCGCCCGCGTGCAGAGACAGAGACACGCCTAGCCCGACGACGGTCGCGATCACGACCCTTGAAGCCGGGCGGGCCGTTGACAGGACCGGGAGATCGCCGTCGTACCCGCGCGCCGCGAGGCCGCGTTCGAGCCGCCGCGCCCGGCCGACCGCACGGGGCAACAGGGTCGCCCCGAGCAGGCCGAGTGAGCGGAAGTCGGCTGCCGAGCCGTACCCCAGCCTCAGCCGTTGGGCCAACCGGACCGTGCGGGCCGAGGCCACGAGTTCCTGGGAAAAGCGGTACGTCAGCATCGTCAGCTCGACCACGAAACCGGGGCACCGGACCGCCCGCATCAGTTCGAGGACGTCGCACACCGGCGTCGTCGTCGCGAAGAACGCGAGACAGGTGATCGCGGCCAGGCCGCGGAGCACCACACCCCCGGCCGCGGGCGGATCGACCCCCACGGTCGGTCCGCCCGCCTCACGATCCCAGGCGAAGCTCACGAGAATCGGGAGCGTCCCGACCGCCAGGAACCCGGCCGGCACGAGCAGCGCGTCGCGGAAGCGCCGCCACGACACCCGCGCGCCGAACAGGGCGGCCCCGGTCATGAGGATCGCGACGGCCCCCGTAACGCCGCCCGGCGGGATCGCCACGACGACCGCGAGCATGCCGCCGGCGAGGACCGCCTTCTCCGCCGGGTGCCGCCCCCGCCAGCGGTTGTCCGGGTCGTACAGCTCGGTCTCACCCATCCGCGCCTCCCGCCCGCGCCTTGCGCCCGCGGAAGTAGCCGAGTACGTAGCCGAGTACGCCCGCCCCCACCGCGGCCTGGGTGGTGAACAGGAGGGTCTGAACTTCGCCGCTGGGCGGCTCCCACACCGGCTCCGTCCAGGGCTCGTACCCCGGGCTCGCGTCCTTGATCGCATCCTTGGCCTGGTCGTCGGTCCCGAGGAACGCCTTCCCCCCCCCGACCCCCGGCAAGAGCGGCACCGCTACTAGCCCGATCACGCCCGCGGCGAGGGCGAGGTTCCAGATCCGGGTCACGCGTGGCCCCCCTCGCGGATCACGCCCAGCTCCTTCAGTTCCTCCCGGTCTTCGGCCGCGAGGACGTTCAGCACCAGCACCGTGAGGAGCCCTTCGGCCACGGCCAGCGGCACCTGGGTGACCGCGAACACGCCGAGGAACTTGGCGAGCGACACCCCGACCCCGCCCTCCGGGTCCGGGAACGCCAGTGCGAGCTGGGCGGCGGTGACGAGGTACGTCACGAGGTCGCCGAGGGCGGCGGCCAGGAACACCGCCGGCCGGAACGGGACGCCGATCCGGCCAGCCAGGGCGAAGACCCCGCGCGCCACCAGCGCCCCGGCCACGCCCATTGCGAAGAGATTGGCACCGAGCGTGGTCAACCCGCCGTGGGCCAGCAGAACGGCCTGAAAGAGCAGGACGACGGCCGCGATCAACACCATCGGCCGCCAGCCGAACAGCACCGCCCCGAGGCCGACGCCGGTGGGGTGCGAGCAACTCCCGGTCAGTGACGGGAGCTTCAGGGCCGACAGGGTGAACATGTACGCGGCCGACGCCGCCAGCAGGAATTTGTCCTGCGGCCGCCGCCGCAGCGCCCGCCCGACCGCCCACCCGGAGTACGCCAGCACCGGCCCCGAAACCAGCCACCACCCCGCGGCGTGAGCCGGTGGGAGGTAGCCTTCCATGATGTGCATCGCTCCGCCCCCCGCTGCGGTGTCGGGTCCGGGTCTCGGCGGCGGACGCGGTCGGGCCACGGCACGGGTCGGAAAGGGTGCGTGTGCCCCCGAGGGGACGCAGGAACCCCATGACCGTCGTGACGCCCGCGGCCGAGGCGTCCGAACGAGAGACACGACAGGCCGGTCTTCTGGCTTACGGCTCGTAGCGATTCCCGGACGGCCTTCCCACGGCGGTCGCCGCGGTGGCGGAGTGTCCGAGACTCTGGCCGAATACAGCAGCGGCCCTGCGCCGGATTCCCACCGGCTTCCCGTTTCAGTTCCCGGCGGGCCTTCGCCGGCCGGGAACGACCTGTCGCACGGCTGATACTATAGTCCGGGCGCACGCCGGGCCAGGCGGCAGGACCACGATGACCCACGACGAGATCGCCCGACACCTCGACTCGCTCACCAAGCCGCCAGGGAGTCTTGGCCGGTTGGAGGAGCTGGCGGCGCGCCTCTGCTCGATCCAGGCGTCGCTGGCACCGCGGACGCGGCCGCGCCGCCTCGTGGTGTTCGCCGCCGACCACGGCGTGGTGGCGGAAGGCGTGTCCGCGTGGCCGCAGGCCGTGACCGGGCTGATGGTCCGAAACATCCTGGCGGGCGGCGCCGCGAGCAGTGTCCTCGCCCGGTCCACCGACACCGAGCTGGTTCTCGTGGACGTCGGCGCGGCGAGCGACCCGCTGCCGCCACAGGCGGGGTATGTGGTCTCGAGGGTCCGCCCCGGCACGCGCAACCTGGCCCGCGAGCCGGCGCTCACCGTCGCGGAGTTCGACCAGGCGTGGGAGGTCGGTGCGGGGATGGCCCGGGGCGCGGGTGCGGACGGGATGCGGGTGGTCGCCGCCGGGGAGATGGGGATCGGCAACACGACGGCCGCCGCGTGCCTCGCCACCCTCCTCACGGGTACTCCCGTCGACCACGTCGTCGGGCGCGGCGCGGGTGCGGACGACGCGACGCTGGCGCGGAAGCGCGCCGTGGTCGGAGCCGCCACCCGCGGCCGGACGCCGGGGAAGCCGGCCGTCGTCGCGGTGGCCGGGCTCGAGATCGCGGCAATGGCCGGGTTCTACGCGGCGGCGGCGGCGGCCGGGCTCACCGTTGTGCTCGACGGGTTCATCGCGACCGCGGCCGCGCTCGTCGCCGAGACGCTAGCCCCCGGCGTGCGCGATCACCTGATCGCCGCGCACCGGTCCGCCGAACCCGGGCACGAGCCGCTGCTCCGGGCGCTCGGCGTTACCCCCCTACTCGACTCGTGGCAGATGCGCCTCGGGGAGGGCACCGGGGCCTTGGCCGTCATGCCGCTGCTCGACGCCGCGGCGGCGGTGGTCCGCGAGATGGCGACGTTCGACCAGGCGGGCATCCGGGCGACATGACTACCGGACCGGACTCCACCGCTCGCCTGAACCGCCCCGCGGGGTGGTGGGCCGGCGTGCGCCGCCAGCCGGCCGCGTTTCTGATGGCGGTCGCGTTCCTGACGCGGGTGCCCGTCCCGCAACGCCTGCTGGAGCGTACCGGTCCCCCGGCGGCCTTGCTGCGGGCCTCGGTCGTCTACTTCCCGCTCGTCGGCGCACTGGTCGGGCTGGCGACGGCGACGGTCGTCGTGTGTAGCAGCCTGTTCTGGCCGGTCTGGCTCGCGGTGGTGCTCGGGCTCGCGGCCGAGGCCGTACTCACCGGCGCGTTCCACGAGGACGCCGTCGCCGACTTTTGCGACGCCTTCGGCGGCGGCTGGACGCGCGACGACGTGCTCCGAATCCTGAAGGACAGCCGGGTCGGCAGCTTCGGTGCTCTCGGCCTGATGCTCGCCGTGGCGGGCCGGGCGGGTAGCCTCGCGGCGCTCGACCCGGCCGTCCTGGTCCCGGCGGCGGTGGCGTCCGCCTGTCTCGGGCGCTGGGTCATTCTGCTGGTGATGGCGACGCTGCCACCCGTCTCGGACCGCCCGAGCCTCGCAGGCGATGTCGGCGAACGGCTGAGCGCCCGGGACGTCGCCTTCGGCGGCCTGATCGCAGTCCCGGGGGTGGTGGCGTGGGGGCTGATCGCTCCCGGCCGGGTCGCCGTCGCCGTCACCGTCCTACTCCTTTTCGCACTGGCGTTCGTGGCGTACGTCCGCCGGCGGATCGGGGGCGTGACCGGCGACTGCCTGGGGTGTGCGTGCTACGCGGGCCAGTTGCTCGTGCTGTTGGTGGCGAGCGCCCGGCCGGCGTAATCACGAGGGGTGAATGACCGCGCGCCGGGTTCTACTCGTTCGCCACTGCGAGGTCGACTCCCGGTACCGTGGCGTGTGCTACGGGCGGAGCGACGTCGGCCTGAGCGAGTCGGGGTACGCGAACAGCCTGGTCCTCGCCCGACGCCTGGCACAATTCCCGGTCACGGAGATCTGGCACAGTGGGCTGACCCGGACTCGTGTCGTCGCCGACGCCCTCGCCGCTCTGGTCCTCGTCCCAGTCCGGGAGAGCCGCTTGCTCCGCGAGCGGGACTTCGGCGAATGGGAATTGCGGACGTGGGACGACCTGTACCGCGAAACCGGTGAGGCTATGCTCGGCTCACTCCGCGAGCCCGCGACCTGGCGACCCCCGGGGGGCGAGACCACGTTCGAGTGCCGCGACCGCGTGGTGACTTGGTACAACTCGATTCCGGCCGAGGGCGTCATCGTCGCGGTCACGCACGGCGGCCCGATCGCCGCACTTCAGGGTTCGCTTGGTGACCGTGAAGTCGCGGCCTGGCCCTCACTCGTCCCCCCGACGGGGACGGTCCTCGAGCTGTAAGCCGATGACCCGTTGTGGTCGGGGCGTGTCGCCCGCCGCAACCTGCCAGACCGCATCCCGGCCCGCTCCTCGTTCTCGGCAGCTTTAGACGATCGGTGGTCGCCTCAGCCTGGTTGTCGCACCGCGGCCTTACTTCTCGGCGACGGCAGACTTGTAGCCGGCCGGCGGGGTGGTGTCGAACAGCCCGTCCGCCTTCACGTCCCAGTCGAACTTCTCCAGCCGGACCCCGCTCACCCCCTTCTCCGAGGGAGCTTTCCCCGCCTGGGTGGCGAACTCGACCCGCAGCGGCCGCTTCGTCTCGGGGTGTGCCCAGATGTGCGCCCGCCAGAACACATCCTTCGCCTCCGGCGCCGGGATCTTCAGGTCGAACCGCGGCGCCCTGACCAAGCCGATCATGTCGGTCCCGACCGACTTCTGGTCGCCGCCCGAGTACGCCGCCAGCCCGTCGATCAGCTTGAGGAGAGTGGCTTCCTGGTGCCCCGGCTGCCCCCCGGTCGGCCGGTACGTCTTGTCGCGGTGGTTGAGGACGACGCCGGTCTTGCCGTGCGGGGCGATGGTCGTTTGCTCCGCCTTACCGCCGGATAGAACGTCGACCCGAAGCGACCCCGGGGCGGCCCACGTCATGCGAACCGTTACCCTGTCGGCCCCGGGTGCCGGTTTGCCGTCCTGGAGTGGGGCCATCTCGCAGGAGAACGACTTCGCCTCCTTGAACGGTTGGAGGGTCTCGGCCAGTGCGCCGGCCCGTCCACTCCCGCCCAGGAGTACAGCCAAGGTGGTGATCGCCGCGACGGCCGCGGACGACACCCAGGTACGCCGGTCCATCAGAATCCTCCGAAGGAGGGCCGGTCGGGACGGGACCGGCTCCGCCGCCAGTGCCGCGAGGAGTCGTGCCCGCCCGGCCCCGTGGCCGGACAGGACGCACGCCTCCAGCCGGTCCAACACGGACCGGATCTCGCTCAGCCGCGCGGCGCACGCCGGGCACCCGGCTGCGTGGCCGCGGGCCGGGGCGTCGGGGTCGCCGACGGCGACCGCAATCAGGGCGTCAACAGGCGGGCAGTTCATCGAGGTTTCCCCCCGGCCGGCCGGTCGGCCCCCATCCACCGGGCCAGGGTGCCGACGGCGGATCGGATCAGGGCGTACGTCCCGGACCGGGACCGGTCGAGGAGTCGGGCCGTTTCCGCCGCGTCCCGGCCGGCCAGGAAGAAGAACCGGACGGCCCGCTGCTCGTCCTCCGGGAGCCGGGCCACCAGCGCGAGCAGGTGGGTGACCTCGTCCCGGTCGTCGGCCGCGTCGCCGGCGGCCTTTCCCCCGCCGGGGAGGACGGCCGGGAGGGGGGCGGCCGACGGCGGACCTCTTGGACCACCCGCCGGGCGATCCCGACGAGCCAGGGGGCGATCCGGTCGGCGACCCGGAGGGCGCCGAGCGTGCGGTAGGCCCGCAGGAACACCTCCTGGGTGACGTCCTCGGCAGAAGATGCCCCGGCGTCGGGCGGGTGGGCGTCGGCCATCTCATACGAAGTCCGGTTGATGCGCATCCGTGGGGCCGGTTTCCAACCGGCCTGACACTGGCCGGTTGGAAACCGGCCCCACAGGTACCGATCCACCCGATCCGGTTAGGAGTTACGCAGTTGACCGGTTTTCGTCTTGCGCCAGGGTCGGACCCGGAGTACGTTCTGCCGGCATGAACCCACCGCGGGTAACAGCCGAGGGCTACACCCAGTTCCTGCTGGCGACCCCACGGGCGAGTACCTGTGCGGAGGCCG
>JAFKFQ010000183.1 GCA_017308215.1 bacterium
GCCGTGCTCGCCGCCGCCCGGGCGCGGTGCGCCGAGCGCGGGTGGGACGCCGACGCCCTCGCCGCCGAGGCCGCCACGCCGATCCTAGACGCCGTTCCCGTTCCGGCCGTGCTCTCGGCGCGGCGGGTCGCGCTGTACACCGGCTACTTCGACCCGCCCACGCGGTTCCACCGCACCGTGGTCGATCGCCTGCGGGCGGCCGGGTTCACCGAGGTCGTCATCCGCCCGGACTACCCGCGCCCGGACAGCGCGGACGCCGAGCACGCCGGCGCGGTCCACCGGGCGGTGATGACCGACCTGGCGTTCAACGACGCCCCGTGGCTCACCATCGACCTGTCCGATCTCGACAACCAGGTGTTCACGCCGCACGCCGAACTCGAGCGCCGTTACGCCGTCCGGGGCGAGGTGTGGCACGTGGTCTCGGACGAGTTCGTCGCCGGCGGGCGGGACGGCGAGTCGATCGTGCAGACGCGCTGGGAGGACGGCCCGACCATCTGGGCGAGCTCGCGGTTCGTGGTGTTCCACCCGACGGCCGCGCCGCCCGACCCCGCCGACCTGCCGCCGCGCCACCGGCTGCTGCCGGCCGACGGCCACCTGCCGACCGCCGACGTGCGGGCGATCGTGTTCAACGGCGGGGCCGACGCGGCCGACGGGTTCGTCAGCCCGGCGGTCGGCGAGTACATCCGCCGCCACGGGCTGTTCACCAGCGCGATCCCGTCGCGCGAGGTCCGCACGCGCTTCGAGAAGCCGCGGCTGAAGATCGTGTGCGGGCCGCAGAAGGAGTCGCAGGAGCGCGCCGCCGCGTTCCGCCACCTGGAGCACCCCGACCCGAACCTGATCCTCGTACTCGGCGGCGACGGGACCATGCTCCACGCCATCCGCCAGCACTGGCGGCTGCGGCTGCCGTTCCTCGGGCTCAACGCCGGGCACCTCGGCCACCTGATGAACGAGATCCTTTCCGCCGACCTGGCCGGGTCCGAGTTCGTGCTGCATCGCATGCCGATGCTCCGGGTGGACATCGTCGCCGAGGACAACACGAGAACCCGCGGGCTGGCGTTCAACGACGCCTGGGTCGAGCGCGACAGCGGGCAGGGGGCGTGGCTGCGGGTCGAGGTGAACCGCGAGGCGCGGCTGAAGAAGGTGGTGTGCGACGGGCTCCTCGTGGCGACGCCGTCGGGGTCGAGCGCCTACGCCCGGGCGATGGGCTCGACGCCGGTGCCGCTCAGCTCGCCGGTCATCACGCTGGCGGGGTCGAACGTGTTCCACCCGCGGTTCTGGAAGCCGATCGCGCTGCCGGCGGACACGGTCATCAAGATGACCAGCACCGGCGACCCGGCCAAGCGCCCGGTCCGCGGCTTCCTCGACGGCCTGCCGCTCGGGCGGGTGAAGTCGATGGAGGTGCGCGTCAGCCCGGTGGCGGCGGTCGAACTGGCGTTCACCCCGGCGTTCGACCTGTCGGCTCGGCTGCTGCGCTCACTGTTCCCGCCCGACGACGGGTACTGAGCGCCGGTCGCCGGAGTGTGGTGCGGCACTCCGTGCCGCCTCCCGTCGGGTGATCTCGGAGTGACCGCAGAAGTAACCGCGCCGCCGCGTCACGGAGTGCCGCACCACACTTGGCGGTCACGCGCCACGGAGCCACGCCGCGGGGATTCGCGCGAGCGTCAGGCGGCCGTAGCGGTTCTCGGTCGCCCCCTCCATCCGGGCACGCTCGTAGAAGAGATACACTCCGCCGTCCGGCGCCGGCGCGAGGTCGGAATAGGCGCTCCAGCCCGCCTCCACCGTCCGGGCCTTCCCCCACGTCTTGCCGCCGTCGGCGCTGGCTTGCAGGCTCACGTTCTTGCGGTCGCGGCCGCTCCCGGGTGACGCCTTCTTGCCCGTCGCTTCCAGCGTGTTCGGGTGGCTGAAGACCACGAGCGGACGCGGGCCGGTCGTGGTCACGAGGCTGCCGAAGCAGATCGGCTCGACGAGCGCGTCGTCGAGCGCCGGAGGCGACCACTTCGTCGCCCCGTCCGGGCTGATCGTGACGAGCCGGCGGTTCGTCTTCGACTCGCTGCGGGCGTTGAGCATGACGCGGCCGTCGGGCAGCTCGGCGACGGTCGCCTCGTTCGGGTTCACCCACTCCGCTGTGTTTGGTACCGCCACGTCACCACGCTTCCACGTCGCGCCGCCGTCGTCGCTCACGATCGTGCTCGTCACCGACGGCCGGTGGGCGTGGCCGCCGGTGCCGGTCGAGAGCCACACGGGCACGACCAGCCGCCCGCCCTTGAGCTGGACGCCGTGCCCCGGGCCGGTGGCGAGCACCTTCCAGTCGAACTCGGGGCGGAAAGCGTCGAACGCCGCGGTGATCTCGCGGGGCGCGGACCAAGTCTGTCCGTCGTCGGTGCTGCGGCAGTAGAAGCAGCGCATGTACTCGACGCAGAAGAGCAAGTGAACCGTGCCGTCGCGATCGGCGATCATGACCGGGTTGTTGTAAGTGACCTCGCCCTCCTTCCCGAGCTTCTGGGCGGCGGCGACGGGGTTCTTGCGGTGCGGCCCCGGGACGGTGGGCAGCTGCACCGGCGGGCCGAACGTCTTGCTGCGGTCGGCGGACCGGCGGGCGAGCAGGTCGATGTGCCCCCAGTCGCTGCCGCCGGTCTTGCGGGCCTCGCAGTAGACGATGACGCTCCCCTTCGCCGTGACCACGACGCCGGGGATGCGATACAGCGAGTATCCACCTACTTTCGCCTCGAACAGGTCGGTTTGGTCGAAGTCGGCGGCTGATGCCGGGGCGGCGATAAGGAGTGCGGCGGCGAGAAGAAGCGTGCGCATGGGTCACCCCGATTCAACGAGCACCGGCGAGCGGTCGGTGTGCGGCCCGCGGGTGGGGACGGTCACAACCTCGATTACCGCCCGCCGCGCTTCGCGGATCAAGTTATAGACCCGCCGCGCGTCCGCCGCGAGATCGAGCCTTGCCAGATGACCCACTGGCGATTCGGCCCGCTTCATCCGCCGCTCGAACCACGACCGCGCGGGTCGGTAGAGGTCGATCACGCCGCTCCCGTCGGCCCGCTCTGTCAGTCGCCCAATCCCGACGTCGGCGAGTCGGGTCGAACGCACCTGGATCTCGTTGCGGACCATCTCGGCGATCACCACGCGCTCGGCCGTGAGCCCGTACCACGTCTGGCGCCGGCGGTGTGGCTGGAATGCAATCCGGTCCAGGAAGCCCGCGGCAACCGCCCCGGTGGTGACGCCGTTGAAGAGGACGACAAGCGGCCCGCCAAAGTTACCCAGGAGAACGGCTTCGACCGCATGCAACGCAGTCGCGCGGATGGCGTTGTTCCAGTCCTCTTGGCGGAGATTGAGGCCGCGCGGTGGGCGTCCAGTCCAGATCAGGTGTTCGCCGGGGGTGAGTTCGCCCGAGATGACGACATCGGCCGGGAGGGCAGGGCGGCATTCGGGGGCGGCAACCGTCACACCCCGCAGCGTAACCGATCGGCGGTGAGGTGTCACGCAAGGGCGAGCGGCCGGCTCATGCCGGCCGTTCGCCCTGTGTCCGAGTCGCCGTCACACGGAGTCACGTTACCGCGCGGTACGCGGACGCGCCGAGGACGACGAGCACCAGCAGGATCAGCAGGAAGATCCCGAACAGTACCCTGGCGATATCGGTGAAGCCTTCGGCCATGCCGCCGAACCCGAACAGCGCCGCCACGCCGGCCAGGATCAGGAAGATCAGCGCCCACTTTAGCAAGCTCATGACCGCTCCTCCACGAGTGGCGGCGGGGGATCGCGCCGCGTGTTCGCTTCCGCGATACGACCCGCCGACCCGTTCCGGTGGCGATTCGCTCAGGTCCGGGCGGCCGGCGGTCGAACCATCGGACACGTCACCGCACCGGAGTCGTCGCCATGCGCTGCCGCGTCGCCGTCGTTGCCGCCGTCCTTCTCGCGGCACCTGCCGCCGCGGACGACGCGCCGCCAGTGGTTGCCGCATCGCCGGCGCCGGACCTGTCTGGTGACTGGAAGGGGCACTGGGAGAGCGACAAGAACGGTCACCGCGGGCCGCTGCGGGCGACGTTCACGCGCGTCGGGCCGAACTGCTACCAGGTGAAGTTCGCCGGGCGGTTCGCCAAGATCATCCCGTTCCGCTACGCCACGCCGATGACCGTCGTCGGCAGCGGCGACGGCGTGGTCTTGCTGTCCGCGAGCAAGACGCTCGGCCCGCTCCTCGGCACCTTCTCGATGTCGGCGACCGCCACCGCCACCACCTTCGACGCCGACTTTACGGCGAAGAACGACCGGGGTAAGTTTGTGCTCACCCGCGACTGCGGGCGATAAGCCTTCCCACCCCCGCAGGCTCTCCATGACCCGGGCCGTCCTGATGCTCGCCGCGCTCACCTCCGCCGCGTCGGCCGCGGAGCCGGAGGCGAAGACATTCACCGCCCCCGACAAGAAGACGCTCCCCTATCAACTCATCCGCCCGGACGGTGTCGAGGCGGGGAAGAAGTACCCGCTCGTGCTCGTGTTGCACGGCGCCGGCGAGCGCGGCACCGACAACACGAAGCAGCTCACGCACTTCTGGGAGAAGGGGACCGGCCCCCTCGGCCGGCCTGAATTCAAGGACGCGAAGGCGTTCGCGCTCCTGCCGCAGTGCCCGGACGGTCGGCAGTGGGTGAACGTGCCGTGGGGGAAGGGGAGCTACCAGTCGCCGGCGGTCAGCGAACCGCTCGACCTGGCGCTGAAGCTGACCGACGCCGCCATCAAAGAGCACCCGATCGACCCGGACCGCGTGTATGTCATCGGCCTGAGCATGGGCGGCTATGGCACGTTCGACGCGGTCCAGCGGCGGCCGGACCTGTTCGCGGCGGCGATCCCGATCTGCGGGGCGATGGACGTGTCGAAGGCGAAGGCGGTGGCGCACGTCCCGGTGTGGGCGTTCCACGGGGACAAGGACACGGTGGTGCCGCCGAGCAGCTCACGCGAGGCGGCAGCGGCGCTGAAGGCGGCCGGGGCGAACCCGCGCTACACCGAGTACCCTGGCGTGGGGCACAACAGCTGGTCGCCGGCCTTCCGCGAGCGCGAGCTGTGGACGTGGGTGTTCGCGCAGAAGCGCGTCGGCAAGAAGTGACATCGCTTGCGGCGTAGCGCCGTGGTGCCACGCCGCAAGCCGCGAAGCCGTTATTTCTTCCCCGGCCGGACCGGGAAATCGGCCGAATCGGTGCGGGCCGTCCGCAGGTACGTCTCGATCCGCGCCACCACCTCCGGGTTCATCGCCGCCACGTCGCGTGACTCGCCCACGTCCGCCACCACGTCGTACAGCTCGAGTGCCGCCCCGGGCGCCTGGCGGATCGCTTTCCAGTTCCCGTGGCGCACCGCCTGCTTGAACCCGCCCTCGTGAAACTCCCAGTACAGGAACTCGTGGCGCCGTTGCTCGCCGCGGCCGGTCAGCGTCGGTGCCACGGAGAGGCCGTCGAGGTCCGGCGGGGTCGGCACCCCGGCGAGGTCGCACGCGGTCGGGAGAACGTCCCAGAACGCCCACACGTGGTCGGACGTGGTGCCGGGGCGGATCGTGCCGGGCCAGCGGGCGATCGTCGGCACGCGGATGCCGCCGTCGGTGAGTGACCGCTTGATGCCGCGGAACGGACCGCTGCTGCGGAAGAACGCCGGGTCGTTGCCGCCCTCGCGGTGCGGGCCGTTGTCGCTGCTGAACAGCACCAGCGTGTTCCGTTCGAGGCCGAGCTCGCGGAGCTTCGCCAGCAGCGCCCCCACGTCGGCGTCCATCCGCGTGATCATCGCCGCCTTGTTCTTCTCGGCCCGCGGCCACGCCTCGTTCGTGTACGGCGCGTCGCCCGGCACCTCGTTCCCCTCGCCGGTGGCGCGGGTGCGCTCGTTGTTGGCGTGCGGCGTGGTCGTGGCGAAGTAGAGGAAGAACGGCCGGTCGCGGCTCGCGGCGAGGAACCGCAGTGCGTCGTCGCGGAACAGGTCCGGGGCGTAGTGGTTGAAGCGTGAGGCGACGTTCTCGGTGTCGGACTGTGGGTTGTCGATCCGCTCGCGCGTCGTGCCGTGCCAGAGGAAGTCGGGGTAGTAGTTGTGCGCGTGGTGCTGGTTCAGGTAGCCGAAGAAGTGGTCGAACCCCTTCCGCGTCGGGACGCCGGTGCTCCCCTCCTCGCCGAGCCCCCACTTGCCGACGAGTGCCGTGACGTAGCCGGCCCGCTTGAGGACGTCGGCGACGCACGGGTCGTCTGGGCGGAGCGGCACGTTCAGCCGCGGCCCGCCCCCGCCGCCGTTCCCGCGGACGCGGCAGTGCCCGGTGTGGAGGCCGGTCATCAGCGCGCAACGGCTCGGCGCGCAGACGGTGCTACCGGCGTAGCACTGGGTGAAGCGCACACCGTCTTTGGCCAACTGGTCGAGGTGCGGCGTGCGGATGCGCGTCTGTCCGAAGCAGCCGAGGTCGCCGTAGCCGAGGTCGTCGGCCAGGATCAGGACGATGTTCGGCAGGCGGGGCTGCGCCGCGGCCGGCGACGCGAGCGCGGCCGCGGCGAGGAGGGCGAGTGCGGGGCGGACCATGCGGCGACTCCGGGAGGGGTTCCCGGCAGCCTACCGCGCCAGCGCCGGTTCGGGGAGCAGCACGTCCGGCGGGTCGTTCTCGTGGATGCTGTCCCACAGCGCCCCTTCGAGCCCCTCGAACACCATGTCCGCGGTCAGCGAGCCGTCGTCCCACGAGCGGACGGACCGGCACACCGCCTTCATCTGGTCCACGGTCGCGTAGTCGAGGGTGAGCAGCTCGGGGACGGACGTGACGCCGGTGAGCCAGAACGAGACGCACCCCTGGAGGCGCCCGCCGCACCTCCGGCGGAAGCAGTGTGTAATGACGTCGCCGTCGTACAGCCGGTCGCGGAGGACGTACAGGCGGCGCGGCTCGGCGAGCGACAGGAGGGTGCGGAGGTCGGCCCGCGGGTCGGCCGGGCCGAGGAGGGCGTCGAGTTCCGGGGCGGCTGCGGGGCCGCGGTCGAACGCGGCGCGGAGGGCGTGGATTAGGTCGGTGGTCGGGGGCGTGGTCATGGTCGGCCTCCTGGGCGAGACGGCGGAAGCAGGTGACCAGGTGGAGGTGGACGGTCCGTCGGCCCGGTTGAAGGTGGCTCGTTTGCTTCCATTGGAATCATACCCCGGGCTGAGATTTTCCGCCAGGGCAAAATCGGACTTTTTTGTCTTAATATGGCCGGGACCGGTTTCCTGGTCCCCCGCGCCGCCCGCGCCTCTCTATTCTGAACGTGTGTCCCTGCCCGCTGGAGCGTTCGTTGTGGCGAAGTCGAACCCGGCCCCGAAGCCGTTCCCCGGCTGTGACGACGACGACCCGGTCACGCTCGCGGCGCTGGCGCGGCTCGCGGCGGCGCCGTTCGCGCCGGTCGACCACGACCGCATCCGCGCCGCCGTGCGCGAGATCCTGATCGCCGTCGGCGAAGACCCGGACCGCGAGGGGTTGCAGGAGACGCCGGACCGGGTGGCGCGGATGTACGCCGAGGTGTTCGCCGGGCTCCACCAGGATCCGGCGGTGTTCCTGGCAAAGACGTTCACCCAGACCGCCGACGAACTGGTGCTGGTGAAGGACATCGAGTTCGCGTCGTGCTGCGAGCACCACCTGCTCCCGTTCCTCGGCAAGGCGCACGTCGGCTACCTGCCGGACGGGCAGGTGGTCGGGCTGTCGAAGCTGGCGCGGGTCGTCGATTCCGTCGCCCGCCGGCCGCAGGTACAGGAGCGGATGACGGAGACGATCGCCGACCTCGTCATGAACGAGATCCGCCCGCGCGGCGTCGGCGTGGTGGTCGAGGCGACGCACAGCTGCATGACGATCCGCGGCGTCCGCAAGCCCGGCTCGCTGACCGTGACCAGCGCCGTCCGCGGGCTGGTGAAGACGAACCCGGCCACGCGCGCCGAGTTCATGGCGCTGGCCGTGGGCCGGGGGTAGTGGGCGGCGGGCAGTGAGGACGAGCCGGAGCGGTAGAATCCTTTTGTCCGCCCACTGCCCACTGCCCACCGACCACTGTGTCCGACCCGCAGCAGATCGCCGACGACCTGCGCAACGAGTTCCGCGGGGGGCTCGCGTTCGACGCCGTGCGGCGCGGGCTGTACGCCACCGACGCCAGCCCGTTCGAGGTGGCGCCGCTCGGTGTCGCGTACCCGCTCGACGCCGACGACCTGTCGGTTCTCGTGGCGTACTGCCACCGCCGCGCCATCCCGATGGTCCCGCGCGGGGCCGGCACCGGCGTCGCCGGTGAGTCACTCGGGCCGGGCCTCGTGATCGACCTGAGCGCCGAGTTCCGCGGCATCCTGCGGATCGACGCCGACACGGCGACGGTCGAGCCGGGCGTGGTGCTCGCCGAGCTGAACGCGGCACTGGCGCGGCACGGGCGGCGGTTCGCGCCGGACCCGGCGAGCGGACGGTCTTGCACCCTCGGCGGGATGGTGGCGACGAACGCCTCCGGCGGGAACGCCTTCCGCCACGGCTACACCCGCGACCACGTCCGCGGCCTCGGCGTCGTGTGGAACGACGGTACCGCCGACGCCCTCGGTGCCGGGGCCGGTGGGCCGACCGACCGCACTCGCACGATCACCAACTCCGTCGCGTCACTCTTGCGGACCAACCGGGCGCTCGTCCAACTCACCCGCCCGCTCACGCCGTTCAACCGCTGCGGGTACGTCCTCCACGATGTCCTCACCGACGCCGGCCTCGACCTGCCGAAGCTCCTGTGCGGTTCCGAGGGCACGCTCGGGTTCGTCACCGAGGTCACGGTCGCCACGGCGCCCCTCGCCGGCGGGACGTGCCTGGCGCTGCTCGGCTTTCCCACTCTCGAGGCCGCGGTGAAGGCGGCGGCGGACCTGCCCGCGTTCGAGCCGGCGTCAGCTGACCTGCTCGACCGCCGGCTGCTGTCGCTGTCCGGCCGCGGCGCCGAGGCGATCCCCGCGGCGGTCGGGGCGGCGCTGCTGGTGACGTTCGAGGCCGACACCGAGCGCGAGGCCGGCGGGCGGACGTGGGGCGCGGTCGAGAAGCTGAGGGAGGCGCACAAGCTCGCCGTCCTCGCCGAGCCGGCGTGCGACCCGGACGGCGTCGCCCGCATCCGGGCCGTGCGCGAGGGGGCAGTGACCGGTCTGTACGGCCTCGGCGTCGGGCCGCGGCCGGCGGCGTTTGTCGAGGACGTGGGCGTGCCGCCCGCGGCGCTACTCGAGTTCCTCGCGGGCGCGCAGGACATCCTCAAACGGTTCGAGCTGAGCGCGTCGTTCCTCATCCACGCCCTCGCCGGGCAGGTCCACACCCGCCCGCTGATCGACCTCGCCGACCCGGCCCACCGGGCGAAGCTGTGGCCGGTGGCGGAGGCGGTCCACGCGCTGGCGCTGGCGCTCGGCGGCACGGTCAGCACGCAGCACGGCACCGGTATCGCGCGGACGCCGTGGGTGGAGAAGCAGTACGGCCCCATCCTCCCCGTGTTCCGCGAACTCAAACGCGTCTTCGACCCGAAGAACGTGCTGAACCCCGGCAAGATCGTCGGCCCCGACCCGAGCCGGCCGGCGTGGCCGCTGCGGGGCGGGGATAGGGGACAGGGGGCAGGGGACAGGGGGCAGACGAACGGCGACGACGCCCAAAAGTCGCGGACATCGGACGCACCGTCCGTGACCCCGCTGATGGTGTGGAACGACACGATGCCCGGCCCCGAGGCGTCCAAGTGCACCGGCTGCGGCGACTGTCGGCCGCGCGGCGGCCGCGGGCGGATGTGCCCGGCGTTCACCGCGGCCGGCGTCGAGGAGTCCGCGCCGCGGGCGATGGCGAACCTCGTGCGGCTGCTCGGCGACGACCCGACGGCGCTCGGGTCGGACGACGCGCAGGCGGTCGTGACGAAGTGCGTGAACTGCAAGATGTGCCGCGACGAGTGCCCGTCGCGGGTGGACGTGCCGCGGCTGATGCTGGAGGCGAAGGCCCGCCGCCACGCCGAGCGCGGGCTCGACCACGTCTCGTGGGTGCTTGCCCGGGCCGACGGGCTGGCCGCGTTCGCGTCGCGGTTCGCCCCGGTGTCGAACGCCGTCCTCGGCAACCGCCCGGCCCGCTGGGTGCTGGAGAAACTCCTCGGCCTGTCGCGCCGCCGCCGCCTCCCGGCCCTCGCGCGCCGGTCGTTCCTCGCCGCGAGCCGGGGAGACGCGGGGGCTCAGCCGCCGGCCGGCGACGACCGGACGACAGAGAAAGTGGCGTACTTCGCGGACACGTTCGCCAACGTCTTCGACCCGGCGGTCGGCGAGGCGACGGTGGCGGTGCTGCGGCACAACGGGGTGCGGGTGGTGGTGCCGCCCCGGCAGCGCGGCAGCGGGGCGGCGCCGCTCGCCCAGGGCGACCTGGAGACCGCCCGCGAACTGGCGGTGCGGAACGTCCGCGCGCTCGTCGATTTCGCCCGCGACGGCTACCGCATCGTCTGCTCCGAACCGACAGCGGCGCTCACGCTCGCGCAGGACTACCTGCTCCTCCTCGACGACCCGGACGCCGCCGCCGTCGCCGCCGCGACCACCGAGCTGACGACGTTCCTCGGTGAACTCCATGCCGCCGGCCGGCTCCGCACCGATTTCCGCCCCCTTGACCTGACGCTCGGCCACCACGTCCCCTGTCACCTGAAGGCGCTCCGCGGGGCGGTGTCGGGGCCGGGACTGCTCGGGCTGATTCCCGGCGTGACGGTCCGTACGATCGACGTGAGCTGTTCCGGGATGGCCGGGCCGTGGGGGCTGGCGGAGGCGAACTACGATGCGTCGCTGCGCGCCGGGCGGCGGATGATCGACGAGTTCGACCGCCCCGGCATCCTGTACGGCGCGACCGAGTGCGGGTCGTGCCGGCTCCAGATGCAGGAGGGGACGGGGAAGCGGACCCTGCACCCGGTGCAATACCTGGCGCACGCCTACGGACTGATGCCGGAGCTGACGACGCGGCTGCAGACGCCGCTGGGGGAGTTGGTGAGTAGTTGACCGGGGGCGAGCGGCGGGCGTGAGCCGGCTCACGCCCGCCGCTCGCCAATTCTCACTCCGCTGCCGGCACGAACTTCACACACACCGGCCGGTCCACGGCCGTCGTGCTCCCCGTCTCCTTCCCCAGGCCGGTCGCCGCGTCGAGCTCCCACACGCCGACCTTGCCGCCGTCCTGGCTGGCGATCAGCATCCACCTGCCGGTCGGGTCGATGTTGAAGTTCCGCGGCGTCTTGATGTCGCCGGTGATGTGACCCGCGGCGGTCAGCTTGCGGTCGTCGTTCACCTTGAACACCGCGACGCTGTGGTGCCCGCGGTTCGAGACGTACACGAACTTCCCGTTCGGGTGCAGCACGCACTCGGCCGTCGATTGCCCCTTCTCCTTCGCCGGCACGGTGCTCAGCGACTGCACCGTCTCACTCTTCCCGTCGAGGTTCAGCTTTACCACGTTCACCGTCATGTCGAGTTCGCCGCAGACGTAGGCGGTCTTGCCGTCCGGGGCGATGGCGATGTGCCGCGGGCCGGAGCCGGGTGGGAGCGTGATGTCGCGGTCCGCGAGGCCGACGGCGCCGGCGCCGGTGATGCCGAACACTTTCACCTTGTCGATGCCGAGGTCGACCGTCAGTGCGTACCGGCCGCCGGCCTCGAACATCGAGCAGTGGGCGTGCGGCGCCTCCTGGCGGCCCTTGTCCGGGCCTTTGCCCTCGTGCTGGAAGAACGCCACCCGCTTCTCGACCGCCCCCTTCTCGTCGAGGACGAGGAACGCGGTGCTGCCGCCGCCGTAGTTCGCCACGCCGAGCAGGTTGCCGCGCGGGTGGACCGAGACGTGGCACGGGCCGGCGCCGCCGCTCGTCGCCTCGCCGGTCTTCGTCAGCTTGCCGGTCTTCGCGTCGATGGCGAAGCTGTACACGCCGCCGCCGTCCTTCCCCGCGCTCTCGCCGACGGCGTACAGGCTCTTGCCGTTCGGGTGGAGCGCCAGGAATGACGGGCTGCCGACCTCCGCCGCCAGTTCCGCCGGCGACAGCTTGCCCGTCTTCACGTCGAGCTTGGCCCGGTAGATGCCCTTACTGGCGGTCTCGGCTTTACCGCCGGTGTACGTGCCGAAGTAGACCCAGTACGCGGCCGGCGGCGGCTCGTCGGCGGCGACCACGACCGCCGGCGCGAGCGCGGCGAGGGCGAACAGGCCAGCGGCGACGGCCGCGCGGCAGGAGAGCGGCATGGGAACCTCCGAAAGGTGCGGAAAACCGAGCCCCGGGCGGGGTCGGTTGATGATAATGACCCCGACCCGGACCGGGTAACGAATTCACCCCGAAAGGACCGACCCATGCGCGTCGTCGCGTGCTGCCTGGTGGCGGCGATCACCGCGGCCCTTCCCGCGAGCGGACAGACCCCGGAGGCGACGAAGCTGCCGGACGGCTGGATCGACCTGATGACGCCGGACGTGTGGAAGAAGGTCGATGCCGGCTGGGTCGTGACCGACCGCGTGGCGCTCGACCCGGAGAAGGCGACGCGGCTGAAGGCCGAGAAGGTCGCCGGCGGCCCGGTCTGGGTGAACGGCGACAAGGGCCGCCTACCGGACCTGTACACGAAGCAGGAGTTCGGCGACTGCGAGGTCCACGTCGAGTTCGTGCTACCGAAGAACTCGAACTCCGGGGTGAAGCTCCAGGGCGTCTACGAGGTGCAGTTCCTCGACACGTTCGGCAAGAAGGATCTGAGCGGCGACTCGATGGGCGGCATCTACCCGCGGGCCGAGGTGACGCCGAAGTACCACCACATCGACAAGGGGATCGCGCCGAAGGTGAACGCGGCGAAGGCGGCCGGCGAGTGGAACGTGCTCGACGTGACGTGGCGCGCCCCGCGGTTCGGTGCCGACGGCAAGAAGACGGCGAACGCGGCGGTGGTCCGTGCCGTGCTGAACGGGCAGGTGATCCACGAGAACCAGGAATTGCTCTGGCCGACCGGGAACAACTACATGAAGGCGGAGACGCCGAAGGGGCCGCTGATGCTCCAGGCCGACCACGGGCCGGTCGCCTTCCGCGCCGTGCGCATCCGGCCTACTGACGCTGCCAAATGACGAATGACGAATGACCTCCCAATGACGAACCATCACTGCCTGTTCGCCATTCGGATTTCGGGTTTCCTTCGTCATTGGGGGCATTCGTCATTCGTCATTCCGGCGACCCCGCTGGCATTCTTGACCGTAGAACGAGCAGAGCTAGCCTGACTGCCCCAAAGACCCCGAGGCCGCCGTGAAGTTGTCCGCCCCGCCGCCCCCGCCGCCGGAGCCGCCGCAACCCGGTGACCCGCCCGGCGGCGAGGCGCCGGCCGCGCCCGACGCCGCGGCCCCCCCGCCCGAGGTTCCCTCGCCGCCCCCGCCGCCCTTGGCCAAGCCGGCGACGTGGCCGCAGTGGTTCGCCGGGGCCGACACCACGCTCGTCATCCTCGCGGTCGGGTTGGCGTTCCTCGTCGGGTCGTTCGCGGCGCGGAACTCGGACCTGTGGCTCCACCTCGCCGCCGGGCGGATGCTCACGGCGGGCGAGTACACGCCCGGGTCGGACCCGTTCAGCTTCACCGCCGCCGACCGGGCGTGGGTCAACCACTCGTGGCTGTTCGACCTCGGGGCGTACCTCCTCTACCGCGGCGACGGGTTCGCCCTGGTGCTGACGAAGGCGCTCGCCGTGGCCGCCGCGGTGGCGCTGCTCATCGGCATCCGCCGGCCGGGCCATTCGCTGTGGCCGTGGGCCGCGGTCGCGGCCGTCGCCGCGCTCGCCGCCGCCCCGCGGCTGACGCTCGGCCCGCTCGTCGGGTCGTTCGTCTTCCTGTCGGTCACGCTGTTCGTCCTCTTCCGCGTCCCGAACCCGCCGAAGTCGTGGCGCGTCCCGGTCGCCATCGGCGTCACCTTCTGGCTGTGGGCGAACACCGATGCGTGGTTCTTCGTCGGCCCGCTGGCCGTTGCGCTGCTGCTGGTCGGCGAACTGGTCCGCACGAAGGGGCTGAACGCCGAGGGGCCGGCGACGCCGGCGGACGACCCGCTCGGCCCGCTGCCGGACGTGCCGACGCTGGCGAAGGCGCTCGGCGTCGGCGTGCTGGCGTGCATGCTCAACCCGCACCACGTCCGCGTCTGGGATCTGCCCTACGAACTCGTCGGCGGCCCCGGGACCGAAGACCCGCGGCTCCGCCAGCTCCTCACGTCGCCGCTGGCCGGCGACTACTGGGAGAACACCGGGCTCGGGTACAACGTGAACGGCCTGGCGTTCGCGGTGCTGCTGCTCGGCGGGCTGTACGCGGTCGCGCTCACGGCGGTGGTCGGGCGGTTCGCCGGCCGGCCGTGGGACGTGGAGCCGTTGCCGTTGCCGCACTCACTGTTGTGGTGCGGGTTCGCGGCGCTCGCGCTCAAGAGCATCTTCGCCGTTCCGCTCTTCGCCGCGGTCAGCGTGCCGCTCCTCGCCAGCCGGCTGAACGCCCACTCGGCCCGCGTCGCCCTCGGGGCGCTCGACGACACCTCGACCCGCATGACGCTCGCGCTCTCGACCGTCGGCCGGATCGCGTCGGTGGTGCTGCTGCTCGCGGCCGGCGTGTGTGCGTGGCCGGGGTGGCTCCACCCCCCGTCCCAGAACGCCGCCTACGCCCGCCGTGTCGCGTGGGAGGTCGCGCCCGACCCGGCACTCGTCCGGGCGGCGGAGCAGTTCGGGGCGTGGCGCAAGTGCGGCCGCCTCGGGGCCGACGACCGCGGGTTCGTCGCGTCGGTCGACCTGGCGAACTACCTCGCGTGGTACGCACCCGGCGAGAAGGCGTTTGCCAACGGCCGGTACGCCCACCACCGCCCCGAGTGGGAGGCGTTCGCCAAGGTGCGACGGGGGCTCGGGACGATTCGTGCGGCGGAGGGCGTCGGCCTGCGCGAGGCCGAGGCGGTGTTCGACGCGCACAAGATCACCTACGCCGCCGTGTCGTTCGGCGGCGGCGACGGGACGACGGCGCGCGTGCTGGCGAAGGAGGCGGCGCAGCGGATGTGGGCGAACCCGGACCGGTGGGCGGCGTGGTACCTCGACGGCCGCACCGCGGTGAGCGGCTGGCGCCCCGGCCCCGCCGCCACCCCGCCGACGTTCGACAAGCTGCGCGTCGACCCGGTCGCGCTGGCGTTCGGGCCGAACGCGGAGCGGCTGCCGCCAGGGCCGGTCGAGCCGGTCCCGCCGCCGCGGTCGTGGGAGGACGACTTCACCCGCCCGCTCCGCCCGGCGTCGCCGGCGGCCGACGAGGCGATGGCGTGGCTGGAGTACAAGGACATCGTCGTCGGCACGCGGCACGTCCCGGTCGCCCAGGCGGCGGCGATGGTGCTCCACATGGGGTACTCCACGCTCCCCGCGCCGGCGGTCGGGAACCTTGTGCAGATCCAGGGTGAGGCGATCTTTTCGTATCGCACGTCGGCGGCGAACGCCGAGGCGGACGGCAGCCTTGCGGCGATCCCCGTTCTCGCGCTGAAGGCGGCGCGGCGGGCGGTCGCCGAGAACCCGGCACACCCGGACGGGTACTTCGTGCTGGCCCGGGCGCTGGCCGACCGCGGCCTGCCGGTCAGCGACAGCGAGCGGGTACTGGGCGTGGTGGCGGCGCTGCGCCAGTGCCTGTCGCGCCTCCCGCCGCCCGAATCGTTCACCCCCGGGGCGTACGCGACGACGGCGTTCCAGGTGGCGCAGGATCTCGCCAACCTGTACGCCGGCAACCCGCAGCAGACCGGCGGCATCCCCGGCCTGCCGGTGGACCTGCCGGCCGTCCGCGACCTGACCGCGATGGTGGTGCGCACCCAGGGCGGGCAGACCGTCCAGGTGCCGTACCACTTCCCGGTGGACCTCGCCCACGAGGCCATGTCACTCGCCGGCCGGTACGCCGAGCGGGAGCTCACCGTCGGCGCGGAGGACGCGAAGGAGCGGCGCGAGTTCCGCGAGCAGGTGCTCAAGGGGCTCAAGGAGCAGACCGACCGCCTCCAGGCGATGCGCCAGCAGGCGACCGACCAGTACCGACGGCTGGCCGAGATCGACCCGAAGCCGAAGGCCCGGTTCGAGGCCGCGCTGAAGTCGAACCTGACCGGCGAGGCGATCCGACTGGTGAAGGAGATGCCCGCCACCGACCTGGAGCGCGAGTTCGGCCCCGAGCTGCCGCGGCGGTACTTGCAGGTCGCCGCGCTGGAGATGGTCGTCGGCCGGGTCGAGGACGCGACCGACGATCTGTCCGGGCTGAAGGAGCTGTTCGACGCGAAGGCCGCCGCGCCGCCCCTCGCCGCGGCGCGGCCGTACCTGAGCATTCTGGAACTCCAACTCCTCGTCCAGACCGGGAACTACGAGGCGGCCGGTCGGTTGCTGGAGGTGGTCGACGGGCGCGTCGCGTCCGCCGGCGTCCCGCCCGCGCCGGGCCAGGTGCTGCCGTTCGGGTGGCCGATGACGCCGGCGGTGCCGTCGCTGAACGGGACGATCGAGCTCGGCCGGTTCGCCCGGGAGCGGGTGGGGATGTTCTTCGCGGCGCGGCAGCAGGTGTTCAACCAGATCGACCGCGAGGCGGCGTTCTTCTTCCGCCGCGGCTACCTGGCGCTGCTGGAGGGGGACATTGAGGGGGCGCGGGTGCGGTTCCGCGAGGCGCGCCGCCCGGCGGCACCGGCCTGGGATATTCCCGAACTCGTTCCGCCGGTCGCCCCCGCGTACCTTCGGCTGATCGAGGACGCGGCGCGGCGGTAGGCGGCGTCAGCCCCGCAGCCGGGCCGCGAACGCGGCGAGCCCGGCGGCGTAGGCCGCGACCCACTCGCGGCGCGGCTCGACCCGGCCGCGGAAGCGGACCATCGTCGCCACCGCGTCGGCGACGGTGAACGGCGCCGGCTCGCCGGCCGCGGCGCTCAGGCTCGTCTCGTAGCCGGCCAGCGCTGCGACCGCGGCGCCGAGCGCCGGCCCCTCGCCCGACACCAGCAACTCCAGCGGCCGGTTCAGCACGCTCGCCAGGATCTCGACCATCAGCGCCGACTTCGCGATCCCGCCGCTCACGGTCACGCTCGTGACCGTCTGCCCCGCCGCCTCGTGCTCCCTCACGCGCCGCCCGCAGCTTCACGCCGACGTCTGCCGGCTGGGCCGGGAACCATTCAACACGCGGCGCGTGAACCCCGACCGACGGCTCGGACAGCACGAACGGCAGTACCGCGACACCGTCGCACCCCGCCGGCACGGCGCGGGCGGCGGCCTCGAGCGCCGGCCAGTCGGGGTTCGCGCCGACGACGCGGTCGAGGAACTGCGCCCCGTTCGAGTAGCAGCGCATCCACAGGTACGGCCCCCAGTTCAACTTCATGGCGTCGAGCGCCCCGCCGCCCGGCTGCGCCGCCGACGACGAGTTCACGACCGCCGAGTTCCCGAGGATCACCGCCACCTGTCCGGCGTCCGTCGCCCCGCCGCCGACGAGCCCCGCGGCCTGGTCATCGAGCGTCGGGTACACGACCGGCCGCACGCCGGCGGGGAGCCCCGCGTCGAGCGCGACGGACTCGGCGAGCGGGCCGACCGCCTCGTGCTCGTCGGCGATGCGTGGTAGCGCGTTCCACGCCAGCTCGCGGTAGTCGGCGCGGCCGATCGCGCCGAGCATCTCGCGCCGCCACCGGTTCGTGCGCAGGTCCATGATGCCGGTGGACGCCGCGCACGACACGCTCGTGACGCCGAACCGCCCCGTGAGGTAGCCGGCGGCGAGCGAGCCGTGGCCGAGTGCCCAGCGGGTGCGCTTCCAGTCGGCCTCGCTCAACGTCTGCTCGTCCTTGACGAGGTGGCTGAGCGAGTACCGCACCGCCCACGGCCCGCCGGTGAGGTCGCGCGGCACGTCCGGCCCGCCGAGGCGCTTCAGCCCGTCGGCGTGGTACGCAGCGAGCGTCTGGTCGTTCCAGCAGATGGCGCGACGGACCGGGTTGTGGTCGGCGTCGACGCGGCCGTTAGTGTGGTGCGTGGCCGAGAGGCCGGCGACGAGCCAGTCGTCGAGGCGGCCGAGCTCGCGGAGCTTCGCGGCGAGCGCCCGGGTGCTGGCACGCGCCTGACCTTCGAGCGTCATCAGGTTGAGTTCGGAGACGCCGCCCTCGGTCCAGAGGTCGGTGGGGAAGCGGGCCTCGGCGACGACGGTCCCGGCGAGGTCGAACGCGAGCGCCTTGACCGAGCCGGTACTGAAGTCGTAGCCCGCGACGAGGGCGGACGGCGGGACGCGGCGCAGCGGTTGGGGCATGGGAGAGACTCGCCGGTGGGGGGTGTGGGTGAGTGTCGTGCGGCGGGGCGGGTTCGACAAGAGCCGATGGTGTGTCGGACCCTGGTATGGTAGCCGCAGGCTTCAGCCTGCGCCAGCTTGGCGCAGGCTGAGGCCTGCGGCTACCAACCACTTCACCCGGACGAAATCGCGGCCAATCCTGTCGCTCACACCCTGGGCTCGGCCGCCCGCCAGCGCACCCGGAACGTCGTCCCCTTGAGCGGCGCCGAGTCGATCGAGAGCGTCGCCCCGTGGTGCTCCAGCACCACCGCCACGAACGACAGCCCGAGCCCCATCCCGGCGCTGTAGCCCTCGTACAGCGCGTTGTCGCGCTTCGTGCTGAAGTGCGTCGTCAGGCAGTTCCGCCGCACCTCCTCCGTCATGCCGATGCCGTTGTCGCGTACCTCTAGCACCACGTCGGCGCCGTCGCGGTACGCCTTCAGCGCCACCTCGCCCTTCCACGACGCGGCGTCGATGAGGCGCTGTTTCCGCCCGGCAACGTCGCCGCCGCGGGCCGCCTCGCGCAGGTGGTTGCGCATCTCGAACGTGGCGTCGCGGGCGTTGAACACCAGGTTCTCGACCGCCTGCTGGAGGTGCGAGATGTCACCGGTCACCGGCAGCGGTCCGGGCGCCGCCTCGGCGGTCAGCCGCAACTTCCACTTCTCCCACGCCATCACCGCCCAGGTCTTCTCCGCCTCGCGCACCAGGTCGCTCAGGTCGATCCGCGTCAGTTCCGTCTTGTGCGGGTCGCGGCGGACGGTGCGGAGGATTTGTTGGAGCCGCTCGGTGACGGTGCCGAGTGTGATCTTCACCTCCTGGAGCATCCCGTGCTGCTCGCGCGGCAGGCCGTCCACCTCCATGCAGCGGGCGAGGAGATCGTTCGGGCGCACGAGCAGGTTCTTGATGTTGTGGGCGTAGCTTCCGGCCATGATGCCGATGCTGGCGTACAGCTGCGACTTCATCTCCAGCGCCGACTTCTCCGCCTCGGCGGCGCGGCCCTCGATCTTCGCCCTTTCCAGCTCGGCGGCGAGCACCTGCCGCTCCAACTCCTCGGCCGCGCGCCGCGCCTCGGTGAGTTCGAGCTCGCGGCGGTCGGCGGCCAGGCGCTGCTCGTAGCTGCGGACCTCGCGGGCGCGCTCGCGGCGGAGGAAGCGGACCGCGAAGTACGACACGAACCCGAACCCGGCGATGAGTACCAGCACGGCGGCGAACTGCCCGAACCGCTGCTCGCGCTGCTCCTCCTCGAACCGGTTGAGGGTGTGCGCCCGGTACTCGCAGCGGATCACGCCCGCCCCGTCGGCCACCTCGTACCTGAGCACCCGCACCCGCCCCTCCGCGTCGGTCCCCGGGCGCGGGACGGGCGAGCGCCAGGCCGGGTGTGCGTCGCGCCCGGCCGGCGGCGCGCGGCCGGGGAGGTCTACGGCGAGCGCGAACACGTCCGGGAACAGCGGCAGCTTGCCCGCGTACTGCCGCGTCGGCTCGGCCATCCCGGCGAGGTGCGCGTCGATCTCGTCGGCCTTCAGGCGGAGCCGGTCGGGGTCGGATGGGTCGAGCTCGGCGTACTCGCGGAGTAGTTCTGGGAGGGGCTTGCGGAACACGCGCGTCTCGTTCAGCCACTCGCGCACGTCGGCCTCGTCCGTCTCGCGCGCCCAGTCGGCGCGGGCGGACAGCTGCCACCCGACCCACCCGACCGGGATGAACCAGACGACGACGAACGGCGCCAGCCGCCACACGTAGCGGCGGACCGACGGCGGAGGGGGGACGGAATCGCTCATGCACTTCCCTGAAACCGACCGTGCTCTGTTCCGTGAAGGGGTGAGAGTAGATACCCGATCGTCACCCCTTCACCCGCTCACCCCTTCATTGCCCGGGCGGGTGGACCGGCACGCTCCCGACGCGCGTCCACGTCACGCCGTCGTTCTCGCGCCGGTACACGTCGATGGTCGCGTCCGGCCGTGGGCGGCTGGGCGTCGTGTCTCCGTAGCGGAGTGTCGGGCGGACGACGACGACGTGCTCGCCGCCCAGGCTGCGGCGGTTCCCGCTGTCGTCGAAGAACTTGTCCGGCCGGGTGCGGAGGTGCGCCGCCACCTCGTCCGACCGGCCAAGGAGCCGCAGCGGCTGCCCGGGCGGGGCCGGCGCGAACGCGGCGGCGATCAGCGCCCGGCCGATGGCGTGGTCGAGGAACACTTCCTCCGTCGTCGTCTTCGGTTCGAGCCGGTAGCCGGGCGGCGGCGACTGGTCACCCGGGTCGTCCCACCCGACCGGGTTGGCGTGGGTGAACAGCACCAGCGGGATCGGGATCGACCGCGCCGGCCACGCCCACTCGGCGTCGCGGTAGAAGGTGTTCACCGACATCGCGTCGCCGGTGACGGCGACGAACCGCCGGCCCGACGCCGGTACCCGCTCGGGCAGGGCGAGGAGCACGCGCCGCGCCGGGGCGCTGGCGCCCGTCGGCAGCACGAGGACCGACCGCTCGGAATTGTCCGGGGGAAGCCGGGCGAGGATGTCGCGGAGGGCGGCGTTCTCGCCGGCGTTCGGGCGCGCGAAGCTGCCGATGCTGAACGGCACCGAAAACGCCGGCTCGTCGACCATCCGCGGCGGGGCCGCCGCGCCGCCGAGCGCCTCGAACAGGTACTCGCGAAACCCGTTGTGCAGGTCGTGCGAGTACGGGTCGTCCTGCCATTCGAGCGGGAAGACGGTCGGCGGGCGCGCCGCGACCGGGAGCGCGGCGAGCGCCGGCCACGGCCCCGCCGCCCCGGCCCCGACCGCCCGCACCGTCGGCTGCCCGGCCGGGCCGGGGTGGAGCGTCGGCTCTTGCAGCACGAAGTCGGTGACCGCGCGGACCATCTGGCTGTTGCTGAAGCAGAACCGGAACGTGTGCCGGGGGTACACGTCGGCGAGGTCCCGCGCCGGTCCGCCGGCCTCGTCCGGGACGGAATCGACGGTGGCGGTGGTGACGAGCAGCAGCGGCCGCTCGCCGCGCCAGTTGACCTGCCGGTTCAGCGCGACGGCGAGCTCGCGCGCCCGGTCGCTGGTCGAACCGCCGATCACCGCCAGCGGCGCCGACCGCCGCCGGGCCAGCGCCTCGACCCACGCCGCGATCGACGCCTCGGCGCCGATCTTGTACCAGCGAATCCGCAGCCGCCCTGCGAACCCGGCACGCGTCACCACCAGCTCCGGCACCGCGGTTGTTTGCTCGGGAAACGCAGCGGTGTCATCAACCGCGACGCCGGACGGGACGCCGTTCACCGGCATCTCGCAGCGCTTCAGCCCGATGACGAACAGCGACCACGCGTCGCCGGCGGTAGACGGGTAGAGCCAGACGACCTCTTGGTCGCCGGCCGGCACCGGGAGCGGCCGCGCCGCCACCCCCGGCCCGCGGATCCAGATGTACCATGCTCCCGCCGCGAGCCAGGCGAGTACCGCCAGACCGACGGTTAGAATCAGCGCTCCGCGCCAGCGACCCATCGCGCTCCTCGTGTCGATGACGACACTGTACCGGAACGCGGGCCGGGCGGTCAGCGCGAGTCGCCGTAACGGGCGAGCGCGTCGAGGTTCAGCTCGATACCGAGGCCGGGCTTGGATTTAGTGAGTTCGCCGCACTTCGTACCGTGAGGCTGGCTATTCCCTGCCTGACAGCAGATCGAGTACCCAGCACCCCCGAACGTGTGGTTCGTCGTTTCGGCAGTGAGCCAGTATGTCCTCATCCACGCACCCGGCGTTTTCGAGGGCATCTGCCAGGTGTGGGAGTCGGTCGAACGCTCGCTCGTTGTAAATGTTTCCGACAATGGCGAGGACGGAGGGAGTGAGCCAAGGGAGTTCAACGGGCACACTGCGGAAGGGGAGAGGGCCGAAAAGACACCGGACGTAATCGGATTGGATTCGTTTCTCATGTATGCTGTCCCGGCCAAGCTGTCGGACCCGTGGCGGGTTAATACCGAGGGTGATCCACCTGGCAGCTCGTTGAGGCCGCTCCCGTGTGGCCCATGTCGCTGCGTATTCGAACCCTCTACTGTTCAGGGAGAAATCGCTTTGGTTCTGAGCGGCGGCAAGGTTGCTCAACCCAACATGGCCATCAGCAAACTGTTCGGCAACCTCGACTGCCAGTCTACTTTCGGGCATTGGGAGTAAGTTCCACACGCTCCTGCAACACCCGCAGGCGAACAATCGCAACTTCCGATCGCTCGCCTTGTTCTGAAGGAATTTCAGCATCGGCGTCGGGTCGGTCGCTTCGAGCCATTCATGCTCGGTCATGTGCGATCCCCGTACCTCGCTAGGGCGTCCGGATTCAGTTCGATCCCCAACCCGGGACGGTCTACCGGGATCAGCAGCATCCCCTCGGCATCGGGCTTGAAGGGGTTCAGGATCAGGTCATCGATATACGGGGACGGGGACAGGAACTCGACGTAGGTAGCTACTGGGACCGCCGCCACTAAGTGCAAATCCGCTGCAAGCCCGATAGCGGTATTCCACCCGTGTGGGACATATCCCACGTTGTTCTCGCAGGCCATCCAGGCAATTCGCAACGATTCCGATACTCCCCCGCACTTGGTGCAGTCGGGTTGAACAATGTCCACCGCTTGCTTCTCGAACAGCGGGCGGAAGCTCTGGCGGCGCGTCAGCACCTCGCCGGTCGTGATCGGCACCGGCGAGTGGCGGCGGAGTTCGGCGAAGCCGGCGACGTCGTCGGGCGGCAGCGCCTCCTCGAACCACGTCACGTCGTAGGCGGCGAGCATGTGGGCGGTGCGCAGCGCCCACTTGTAGCCGTGCGGCCAGAAGGCGTCGCTGCCGCCGGCGTCCACCATCAGATCCACGTCGGGGCCGACGGTGTCGCGGGCGGTCTTCACCAGCAACTCGTCCTTCCTGTGGTCGTGCCGGCCGAACGGCGCCCAGCCGAGCTTGATCGCCTTGAACCCGCGCGCCACCGCCGCGAGTAGTTTCTCGCGGAGCGGCCCCGGCTCGGCGAACAGGAGCGAGCCGTAGGGCTTGATGCGCGTACGGTAGCACCCGCCGAGCAGCCGGGCGACGGGCTGGTTCGTGAGCTTGCCGAACAAGTCCCACAGCGCGATGTCGATGCCGCTGATGGCGTGCTCGACGCTGCCGCCGCGGCCCTGCCAGAACGTGTGCTGCCGCAGCTTTTCGCTGACCCGCGCCGGCTCGTCGGCACGTTCGCCGATCAGGAATGGCCGCAGGAGTTGGCACGCGGCGGCGACGAGCCCGCGGCTGGTGAACACGCTGCCGACGCCGACGTGCTCGGTGTCGGTGAGGACTTCCACGATGGTGTGGACGTTGTCCTCGGGCGTCAGCTCCGCCGCCCACCCACCCTCGACGGTACCGCCGCGGAGGCCGGTCAGGCGGATGTCAGTGATCTTCATGTGTGTGAGACCGGGAGAATAGATGGGATTACAGAATGAACAGGATCAGAAGCCCAGCAACGGCACCCGTCGGGCTCCGGCCGGTACCGGGTCTTTGGTTCGGTAATCCTGTTCATCCTGTGACCCTGTCCGTTGCTCTTGGTTACCCCAATGGCCGCTGGCCCCACGGAATCGGCATCGTCGGCGGGGTGCGGTGGCGGTCCTTGCGCTGGTCCTTCGGGCGCTCCTTCCACCACGTCACGAACCGCACCAATTGCTTCACCGCTTCCTCGTAAGCCTGCCGGCCCTTCTCGGGGGTGGCGAGTTCGGCGTCGCCCAGCACGCCGGTGTCGGAATAACTGCTCGTCCACGACACGGTCGTCGCAGGGCCGGCGGCGAACAGATCGACCCAGTTGAACGGGCTGTCGTCGTTGTTGAACGAGATGGTGCCGCTCTTGATGAGGTCTTTGCGGACGTTGTCGCCGTCGAGGTACAGGTACAGGCTCGTCTCCAGTTCGCAGGCGTGCGAGCACCCGCCAGGGAACTTGCTTTCCCGCCACTTCGGCAGGAACGTCTTGTCCACGGTGAGCAGGTTCCACCACGCGGCGACGCAGCACTCGGCGTCGGTCTCGAGGTTCGTGCGCCGGGCCGCGAGGTCAAGGTTGGGCATGTTCGACCCGTGCCCGTTCAGCAGCAGGATCTTCTTGAACCCGTGGTACGCCAGCGACTTCGTGATGTCGAGCACCTGGTGAATGAAGTGCTCGTAGTCGGTGTTGATGGTGCCGGGGAAGTCCATGACGTGCCCGGTGTACCCGTAGGCGACCACCGGCAGCAGCAGCATCTTGTCGGGGATCTCCTTCCCGGCGCCCGTGGCGATGCCGACCGGACAGACGAGGTCCACGTCGAGCGGCAGGTGCGGGCCGTGCTGCTCGACGGCGCCGCACGGGACGATACACACCTTGCCGAGAGCGACGGCGTCGTTGATCTCGGGCCAGGTGAGCTTTTCGTAGCGGTACTCGGTATGGGCGCGGCTCATTCGGGCCTCGGTCAGGGGAGCTTGCGCGGGTCTACGTCGTGCGCCACGCACGCGACGCAGTCGCCCTGCGCGACGAT
>JAFKFQ010000184.1 GCA_017308215.1 bacterium
GCCAAGCCACCTGGCCTCCGTGAGCGGGCGGGCACCCGCCCGCCACGTCGCCCGCGCCGCCAGCCCGTCGGCGGCCGACACGTGCCCCTCCGGGGTGAACGCCACCCAGCCCTCGGCGCCGCTCCAGAGGGTGACGAGGTGCCGCCCGGCGACCGCGTCCCAGAGCTTCACGACCCCGTCGGCGGCGCCGCTGGCCACTCGCTTGCCGGCGGGGTCGATCGCCACCGCGAACACCGGCGCGCCGGTCGGGATCACCTTCAGCGCGGCCGCCGCCTCCGGGTTGTAGAGGCGCACGGTGCCGTCGGCGCCCGCCGCCGCGGCGAGCTTACCGGCGCGGTCGATGGAGAGTTCGTGCGTGCCGCCGCCCGGCCCGCCGACCTGCTTCGTCTTCTCGGCGGTCTTCGCATCCCAGAACCGCAGCAGCGGTTCGAGCCCGGACGTGACCACCTGCGCCCCGTCCGGCCGCACCGCCACCGCCAGCACCTCGTCGTTGTTGCCGCTGAGCGTGAACAGGCTCTTGCCGGTGGCGGCGTCGACAAGCCGGCCGGTGCGGTCCTTGCTCGCGGTCGCGTACCAGTCGCCCTTCGGGCCGAAGGAAACGGCGTACACGAAGTCCGAGTGCCCGGTGAACGTGTGCAACACCTTCGGGGTCTTCGCATCGGCCACGTCCCACAGGCGGACCGTCTTGTCGAAGCTCGCCGAGACGAGCTTCTTGCCGTCCGGCGCCCACGCCACGCCGCTCACGGTGTCGAGGTGCCCGCCGAGCGAGCCGACGAGCCCCCAGTCGGACGTGGCGAAGAGGCGCAGGTCGCCGCGCGCCGACGGCTGCCCGCCGGCGACGGCGAGGAGCTTCCCGTCCGGCGAGAAGCGCAGGTCGTTGACGGCGCCGAGCACGTTCGTGAGCACATTGGCCGGCGCCGCCTTCCCCAACTCCCAGACCGTGACGCGGCCGTAGCTGCCGGTGGCGAGCAGCTTTCCGTCGGACGAGAACGCGACCGCCGCGACCGGCGGCAGCGGGCCGACGGGGAGTGTGAAGTCGATCGGCCCCGGCAGCTTGGCGTCCTTCGGCAGCACCGCCTTGGTGGCGAACGTGACCGGCAGCTTCCTCACCTTGGCGATGGTCGCCGGGTTCGCGGCGGCGACCGTGTCGAGGTCTTTCGGGGGCACGCCTTCCGGCGCCCCGAGCTCGACCCAACGGCGGAGCGTGGCGACGTCGGCGGCCGGGAGTGGGTCGGCGTCGAGCGGCATCGCCCGCTTCTTGTCCTTCGTCGTCAGCAGCGTGACGAGTGGCGACTTCTCCGGCTGCCCCGGCACGACGACGGGGACGGCGCCCTTCTTGCCGCCGGCGCGGATGTACTCGAGCTTGTCGAGCGCGAGCCCCGCCGACACCTCGACCTCGCCGAGCTTGCGCTCCGAGTGACAGACGGTGCAGTGCTTGCGGAGGATGGGGCGCACGTCGGCCCAGTACGTCGGGTCGGCGCGCCCCGCGGGGGCGAGCACGGCGACGGCGACGACGGCGAGGAGGCGGGGCATGTGCGAATCCGGGGGGCGGGTTGTCGTAGTGTCCGTCTATCGGTCGACGTCGGGTTGTTGTAGGCTGTGGCCCGATCGGTTACCCCGACTGGGGCACGGATGCTCAATCCCGCCGCGAAGCACCAGGTCGTCCCTCGGACGACCAGCGCGCCGAGCCCGAGCGCCTGACCCCGCCGGAGTTCCGGCGGACTGTCCCGGAAGTGGTGGGCCACCCCAGCCTGGACAAGGCGTTCGATGCCGGGGCGACGGGCCGGTTGAGGCGATAGTTGCGGCTGATGCACACGCCGGTACACGTGCCTGGGCTCGCGCCGGTTCGCGCCCCTAGCCGAGATGGAAGCGGCTTAGACCGCTTGGACGGCCACACCCGGAATGCGGCGAAGGCGGGTGCCCGGTGGCGATTTACCGCCGCCGACGCCCGCGTCAAACTCAAGGCCCCCTACCCCATCTCCGAGACCGACCGATAGACGGACCAGCAGGTCGGGTCTTCGAGACTAGTCCCTCGAGATCCGACCCGACCTACGGAAGACCCGAGCATCCGTTCGAGCCCGGAGCCCTGGCTCGCCTCGTGATTCTACTCCCCGCCACGCGTGTGCGCGTGGCCGTGCGCCGGCGGCGCGTCGCCGCCGCGGCTCTGCAACACGGCGCCGGCCGCCGACCGGAACGACGTGACCCCCGGCTGCGGCACCAGCCCGCCGCCGAGCAGGATCGCGGCCAGCGTCAGCACCGCGAACCGCTCCCGCGGGGTGATCCCCATCGGCACCGGCGAGGCGTGCCGCGCCCCCGTGAACAGCGCCAGGTACGCCCGCACGATGGCGATGCCGTTCAGCCCGGCGGCGACCGCCAGCCCGACCCCGACCAGCGGGTTCGCCTCGATCGCCCCGTCCACCAGGAGCTCGGCCGCCACGAACCCGAGCGTGCCGGGGAACCCCACGCTCCCCAGCCCCGTCAGCAGGAACCCGACCGCGAGTGTCGGCGACTCGTCGTACAGCCCGCCGTAGCCGTCCAGCCGCAGCCGGCCGTGACGCGCCTCGACCGCCCGCAGGGTGATGCCCAACCCGCCGAGCGAGATCGCCACCGACGCCCACAGGAACAGTGCCCCGGTCAGGCTGATGACCGTGTGCAGCTCCAGCCCGATCAGCACCAGCGAGGCGTGGCTGAGGAACAGGTACGAGAAGAACCGGCGGGCGTCGGACTGCACCGTCGCCATCGCCGCCGCGTACACCGCCGTCGCCAGCGACACCGCCCCGATCCATTGCAGCGCCCACTCCGGGGCGATCGGCAGCGCCAGCCGCAGCGCCGTGTACACCCCCGCGAGCGGCGCCACGAACAGCAGCGCGGTGCCGAACGTGGCGTTCTCGAACAGGTCGGCGATCCACAGGTGCGCCGGCACCGCCCCGCTGCGGACCAGCACCGCGAGCAGCAGGAGCACACTGCCCGTCCCCGGCAGCCCCACCCCGACCGCCAGCCACCCGGCGGCGAGGAGGGCGACGAACAGCCCCATGTGAACCGTGTACACCCGCGTCGGCAGGTCGCGGCCGCGCAGCTCGAAGAACGGCGGGAGCGTGCCGAGCACCAGGAACAGCACGAGCAGCCCCGGGGCTCCCGGCGCGGCGGCGAACGTGCCGAGGCGGAACCCCTCGGCCATCAGGTGCCCGCCGAGCGACATCCGGTTCAGCTTCACCCGCGGCGTCGCCAGCACGACGAGCATGTGGAGCAGGGCGACGAGGCTGAGGAACGGGGCGGAGAGGCCGTCGACGGCGAAGAACGCCCCGCCGGGCACCCCGTCGGCCAACGCCAGCCACGGCAGGAACGAGCACGCGAACGCGGTGGCGCTGAACCCGAGGGTCCACCGCCCGGCGACGACGGGGTCGCGGACCAGCCCGACCACCGCCGCCCCGACCAGCGGGAGGGCGACGCAGATCTCGGCCCACGGGAGGTGCAACAGCGTCATGCGGGGAGCCTTGGGGTCTGTTCGGTAACTGTCCTCGTCCCCCCGCTCTGCGGGGGGATGTGCCTTCCGCCGCTCCGCGGCGCGCCCGTACTCGTTTCAACTGGCTGACGGGAGCCACGCCGGGCCGCGGAGCGGCCGAAGATCCGTTCCCCGCAGAGCGGGGGAACGAGAATCTGGTCACGCGGGTTGCTTGAACTTTTCCGCAGGTTCGGAGGCGGGCGCGGCGGGTCTCGGTGCCCGGCCGGCGATCGCGTCGGTCCAGCGCTTCTCCAGCGCGGTGCAGGCGCGGAACAGGCGGACGAACGGGTCGGCGACGAACCGGTCGAGCAGCGCGTCGAGGTGGCCGCGCTCCAGCGCGAACCGGTACAGCCGCGCCCGCAGCCGCCCGCCGCCGGCGGTCCGCGCCGCCCGCCCGCCCAGCGCGTTCTCGATCCCGTGGTGGTCGCGGATGACGCTCGGCGCCCGCACGAACTGGAGCGTCCGCAGGCAGGCGTGCCCGAGCAGGTGGACCAGCGGGATGTACCGCCACCCCAGCCCGATCTCGGCCACGATCAGCCCCACCTGCGTCAGCGACGCGAACGACAGCGCGCTCTTGATGTCCGTCTGCACCCGCCCGACCAGCGCCGCGTAGGCGGCCGTCGTCAGGCCCAGCGCCACGACCGCCGCCGACAGCACCAGCGAGGCGTCGAACACCGGCCCGGTGCGGAGCAGCAGGTACGCCCCGAGGTGGACCGACAGCGCCCCGTAGAACACGGCGCTCGACGGCGTCGGCCCCTCCATCGCCCGCGGCAGCCAGCCGGAGAACGGCACCAGCGCCGACTTCCCCGCCGCCGCCACGAGCAGCAGCGCGCCGACCAGGAGCGCCTGCACCTCGGTCAGCGGGCAGCGGCCGAACGGCCACGCCTCCGAGTCCACCCCCTCGTGGTACCCGGTCAGCCGGTCGAGGTCGCCCTCGCCGCTGAGGTGGTGGAGCACGACCGCGGCGAGCAAGAGCGCCGCGTCGGAGACGCGGTACACGACCCACACCCGCAGCGCGTTGCGGACCGGCGCCGGGCGGTCGTGGAAGAACCCGACCAGGAGCGCGCTCGACAGGCCGACCAGCTCCCACCCGAGGAACAGCGTCTCGATCGTGCCCGCGAGCGCGGTCGTCACCATGCCGGCGGTGAAGAAGGCGTACAGGACGAAGAACCGGTTGTACCCCGGCTCGCGGTGCATGTACCGGTGGGCGAACGCCCCGATCGTGCCGCACAGCACCAGCGACAGCGCGACGAACGGGACGGAGAGCCGGTCGAAGACGAACTTCACCGCGAAGTGGTAGTGGGGCTCGTCGTCGCCGTGGCCGATGTGGACCCACTCGCCGAACCCGATGACGACGTGCCGCGAGTCGGCGGCGAGCATCAGGACGAAGGTGCCGACCGCGGCCAGGAGGGCGAACCCGGTGGCGGCCGAGGTGGCCCGGGCGGTGGCGCGCTCGGACAGCGGCCGCCCGGCGAGCGACGCCACCCCGAGGACCGCGACGAGCGCCGCGGGGAGGGCGACGACGGCGGCCCCCAGGTAGGCGGACAGCGACGAGTGGTGAGCGATGAGCGATGCGTACAGATCGGGCACGGGGCTTACACCTTACCTTCGCGGCGGTGAGGATCGGGTCGGTCGCCTCGGTTCGTCATTCGTCACCCGTCGGTCGTCGTCCCAATACTGGCGAACTCCAGGTGGTCGCGCCACCCGCGGTACCAGTCGGCCGAGGTCGCCGCCCGCGGCAGCTCGTCGGCCTGCGGGGTGTACGGCTCGAACACCCCGTCGCGGTACAGCCGCACCTCGCCCGTGTCCGGGTGCTGGACCGCGAACTGGACCCACCCGTTGCGGATCATCGTCCCCACGATCGGGATGCGGTCCATGATCCCGACGATCACCTCGGGCGTCGTCTCGACCACGAACTGGAGCCGCACCGGCTCGTGGATCTCGACCATCTGCCACGGCAGCCCGGTCCGCAGGTCGCTCGCCGCGCCGTCCATCACCCCGACGAGGCCGGTGACGTTGTGCGGCAGTTTCGTCCCGCACCCGTACCCCTGGCTGTCCACGTGCGAGAAGTAGTACTCGAGGTTGATGCCGGCGCACACCGGCACGGCCGCGCCGAGGAGGCGCGCCAGCGTGCCGCCGGCCGCGTCGTCCTGCGTCGGGTCGTAGGACGTGAGGAACGCCCGCCGGTCGAGGAACAGCCCGCGGGTGTTCTCGCGCCGGCCGACGACGCAGACGGCGTTCGTCGCGTGGCCCAGCTCCGGCCGCACCTGGGCCAGGTCCTGGCTGCGGTTCTCGACGTGGAGCCGGGCGTCGGCGAAGGTCTGGTCGAGCGGGGCGGACATGAACCGCCGGCTCCGCTCGTGGGCGTTCCGCTCGCACGCCGCGTCGAAGTCGGCCCGCGCCCGGCCGAGCTCGGCGCGGTGCGAGTCCGGCACGCGGTCCAGGTCGAACAGCGTCACCGAGTCGTCGCAGGTGTTGTGGTAGCCGCCGACGAACCGCGTGTCGTCGGGGATCGGGACGCCGTCGGCGGCGACCCGCGCCCGCACCCGCGGGTCGTTGAGGATCTGCGCCAGCGCCCGGCCGTTCGGCGCCCCCGGGCTGCCGCCGCACGCGCCGCAGTCGTAGGCCGACTTGTGCGGGTTGTTCAGGCTGTCCGAGCCGTGGCCGAGGATGAACACGAACCGCGAGAACCCGCCCACCAGCCCGATGTCGCGCAGCAGCCGCGCCGCCCTCTCGGCCATCTCCGGCACGGTGAACCCGATGCTGTCGTTCCGCGCCGCCGGCGTGTGGCCCGGCTCGCGCTCCAGCTTCAGCCGCGTCGCCGGGCGGGTGAACACCGACCGCCCGAACCAGTCGCCGGCCTTCGCCGCCAGCCGCGGGAACAGGATGCGCGCCACCAGCGGCACCGCCGCCAGCGACCCGAACAGGCCGGTCAGGAGCGCCCCCGCCGCCGCCGACCGGGTGCCGACCTGGAACCCCTTCGACGCCGCGCCGTACGCCTTCCGCGTCCGCGTCTGCTTCTGGTGGGCGTGCTCGTGCCCGTCGCACGGCTGCTCCTCGACCCAGTGCCCCGGCGTCAGCACGATCGGGCAGAGCGGGACGAAGTACGCGTCGTCCGCGCCGCGGTAGTAGATCGGCACGTTGAAGAACCCGGCCGCCCCGAACGTCTGGCAGTCCGGCGCCACCTCCTCGAGGTGCCGGCGGAACGATTCCTCGCGCTCGTCGAGGCACGTCACCACCTGGAAGCGGGGGCGTTGGAAGGATGAAGGCGGAAGGATGGAGGATGAACCACGAGCCGGATCGGCCTCGGGGGTCCATTCATCCTTCATCCTTCCGCCTTCATCCTTCAGGTTCTTCCAGTGCAGCACCAGCGCGTCGAGCGTCTGGGTGCGGAACCGGCGCTCGTAGGCGAGGTGGAACACCCGCCGCCGCTCCACGCCGGTGAACGCCTCCACCTCCGACACCAGCAGCGCCCACTCGCCGTGGGTCAGCCGGCTCAGCTCGACCGGCGCCCAGCCGAGTACCTGCGCGAGCTGGAACACCGGGAACGCCCGCTGCGCCGCGGTCGGCCGCGGCGGCGCCGGGAGCCGCGCCCGCAGCGCGCCGCGGAGCCCCGCCGGCGGGCCGGTGTAGCCGAGGTCCGCCTTCGCGGCGTGGGCGGCGGCGAGGCGGTCGAGCAGCAGCCGCACGGCCACGAACTCGACCAGCGACCCGGCCGGGATCGGGTGCCCGACGCGGTCGCCGCGGGCCTCGATCTCGCGGACCATCCCGCCCCACCCGCGCAGCGCCAGGAGCGTCGCCGCCAGGAACTCGTCCCACTCGGCCGCCGGCACGCCGAGGGCGTCGAGCGACTCGCGGGCGGCGTCGAGCGGGCTCACGTTCCCGTCCAGCAGGCGCCGCGCCGCCGCGGGCAGCCCGGCGAGCCACGGCGCCGGCGGCGCGCCGGGCTCGCCGTACAGCCGCAGGAAGCTGCGGTATAGCCCCTCGCCCTCGCCGCAGGGCGGGAGCGGCCAGTGCGCCACGCCCTGGTCGAGGAACGCGGCGCAGAACCGCACGAGCAGGTCGTTCACCCACAGGTCCGGGTCGGCGGCGCCGGCGGCCACCAGGAGGTCGCGGTGGCGCACGGGCGGCGCGGGCGGCGGGGCCGCGGGCGCGAGCGGCGCGACGCCGGCGAGGCAGATGGCCCACAGCCCCTCGAGGGCGAACGCCTCCCACGTCGGGTCGTCCCACGTCTCGATCCGGGCGGCGCCGAACTTCCGGAACAGCGGCCCGGCCCACGCCGGCCCGCCGGCCCGGCCGCGGAGGTCGCGCATCACCCAGCGCCGGGACTCGGCGACGAACCGCCCGCGCGCCGCCGCCGACACGTCCGGGCGGACGCGCCGCAGGGCGTGCGTCTCGGCGAGGAAGTAGTCGAGCTCGGCCGCCGGCCCGGTCCACACCGGGTACTGGAGCATCGCCAGCCGCAGGTCGAGCCGGGTACACAAGCCGACGATCTGGTCGTCGGCCCGGTCGGCGAGGTCGTCGCGGAGCACCCAGCGGAGGCCGTCGAACCGGATGCGGCCGCGGCCGAGCTCGGTGCGGTAGCGCTCCTCGGTGAGGTACGGCTGGCACCCGAACACCTCGCCCCCACGACGGACGGCGTCCTCGAACCGCTGGGCCTCGAAGGCGTGGAGCGTGTTGTGGTGGATGAAGACGGTGATCGGCCCCTGGGCCGGCAGGAGGTGGGCGGCGTGGTCGATCGCGTGCCGGAGGTGCTCGGCCGGGTCGGAGTCGCTGGAGCGACGGGCCTCTTCCACGGCAGCCTTCAGGGCCACGGTGCAACCTCTGAGGGTAACGGAAACTGAGCCAAACAGCAACGGCCGTGCCGCCCCCCGGCGGGCGGGGGCGTGTGGTATAACGAGCGGGCCGGGCGATTTTTGCGCACCGGCCCGTGGTCTCGCGCCGGCCACGGTGGTCGCCGCGCAACCACCCAGGACGGGCCCGCATGGCCGGATTCCGACTCCAGTACCTCGGGCCGGTGATCCTCATCACCCTGTGTCTGATCACCCTCAGCACGTTCGCCGCGGTGTCATTATTGCACCAACAGGCGTCGGCCACGCACATGCTCCGCGAGAACGTGCAGAGCCGGCAGGCGGCGGCCGACCTGCGCGGGGGGCTCAACGTTCTCGTCGAGCTCGAGCACCGAAAGGTGGAGAACGTCGCCGACCTGCACGTCCAGGCGGACACGAACCTGCGGGCGGTGGAGGTGTCCGCCGACCAGCCGGAGGAGCAGGCGCTGGCCGGGAAGATGCGGGCCGGGTTCGACGCCTACCTGCGGCGGTGGCAGGCCCTCCCGCCGGTCGGCGACCCGCGGCACGACCAGGCCTTCGTCGACGCCACGCGGTTTTTGGAAGAGAATGTGCTGTTCGCGTGCCGCGCCTACGAGGCGTACAACGACCGCCGGGTCGAGGAGTCCACCCGCGGGCACGAGCAGGTGCTGCGGCAGCTCGCCTGGGGGATGGCGACGGTCGGCGGGCTCGGGACGGTCGCCGGGCTGGTCCTCGGGTTCGGCGTCGCCCGGTCGCTGTCCCGCTCCATCCGCCGGCTGCGCGTACAGCTCCGCGACGCGGCCGGGATGCTCGGCCCCGACCCGCCCGAGATCGTGCTGACCGGCGAGGCCGAGTTCCACGGGCTGCACGCCGAGGCCGACCAGCTCACCGCCCGGATCGAGGACGTGGTGCGCACCCTCAACCAGCGCGACCGGGAGGTGCTGCGGGCCGAGCAACTGGCGGCCGTCGGCCAGCTGGCGGCGGGCGTCGGGCACGAGATCCGCAACCCGCTCACGTCGATCAAGATGCTGGTGCAGGCCGGGCTGGAGGACGGCAGCGGGCTGGCGCTCGACGACCTGCGGGTGATCGAGGGCGAGGTGCGGCGGATGGAGCGGTCACTGCGGACGTTCCTCGACTTCGCCCGCCCGCCGGCCCCGGAGCGCCGGCCGACGGACCTGGTGCCGCTGGTGACCGGCGTCGCCGACCTGCTCCGCGGGCGGGCCGAGAAGCAGCGGGTGGGCGTCCACCTGGACCTGCCGCCGGGCGGGGTGGCGGTGACGGCCGACGGCGAACAGCTGCGGCAGGTGCTGGTGAACCTGGGGCTGAACGCGCTGGACGCGATGCCCGGCGGGGGCGAGCTGCGGTTCGGGCTGAAGCAGTGGGTGACCGGCCCGGTGGAAATCGAGGTGGCGGACACCGGCCCGGGGATCGCGCCGGGCGTGATGCCGCGGCTGTTCGAGCCGTTCTTCAGCACCAAGGACACCGGGCTGGGGCTCGGGCTGGTGATCTCGAAGCGGATCGTCGACGACCACGGCGGCACGATGTCGGCGGCGAACCGGCCGGGGGGCGGGGCGAGCTTCTTCGTGAAGCTGAACGCCGGATAACAGGGCCGGGCGTTTTCGTAGTGGTCCGTCTCTCGCGTAGTGTCGGGTGCGCGGCCCCGGCGTGGCGAACGGCCGGCGTGAGCCGGCTGGTCGTTGGTCCAGGTGCCCGGGCGGACAATGTGGGTGACCGGGCGCTATTTCAGGCACCCGGGACAACGACCAGCCGGCTCACGCCGGCCGTTCGCCAGCCCCGACCGGTCGACGCACCAGTGGGTCGGGCCGGGTCTTCGAGACCCGACGCGAGGCACGGCGAAGGGGCGGGCACCCGGACCCACGTGAGTTTTCGTTCCCCCGCGCCCCGGGCCACGCACCCGCGGCGCCGCGGCGGGTCTCGAAGAGTCGACCCGACCGACGGAAGACCCGAACACGGACCCACACTCCTCATCCCGAACGGTCATGCCTACTCTCCTCGTCGTCGACGACGAACCCGCCATCCAGCACGCCTTCGCGCGCGCCTTCCGCGACTCCGACCTGACCGTCCGCTCCGCCACCACCGCCGCCGAGGCGGTCGCCGCGGTCGAGCGCGAGCACCCGGACGTGGTCGTCCTCGACGTGCACCTGCCGGACGCCACCGGGCTCGCCACCTACCACCGCGTCCGCGCCGTCGACGCCCGCACCCCCGTCATCCTCGTCACCGGCCACGGCACCACCGACCTCGCCATCGAGGCCATGAAGGAGGGGGCGTTCGACTACCTCCTCAAGCCGCTGGAGCTGCCGGCGCTCCGCGAGCTCATCGACCGGGCGGTGCGGTCGGCGCGGCTGATGCGCGTGCCGGCGGCGCTCCCCGAGGCCGAGCCGGCGCCGGTCCAGGGCGACCTGCTCGTCGGCAAGTGCGCGGCGATGCAGGAGGTGTACAAGGCCGTCGGCCGCGTCGCCCGGCAGGACGTGACCGTCCTCATCCAGGGCGAGAGCGGCACCGGCAAGGAGCTGGTCGCCCGCGCGATCTACCAGCACTCGGCGCGGGCCGGCAAGCCGTTCGTCGCCATCAACTGCGGGGCGATCCCCGAGAACCTGGTCGAGAGCGAGCTGTTCGGGCACGAGAAGGGGGCGTTCACCGGCGCCGACCGCCGCCGCATCGGCCGGTTCGAGCAGGCGCACGGCGGCACCGTGTTCCTCGACGAGGTCGGCGAGCTGCCGGTGGCGGCGCAGGTGAAGATGCTCCGCGTCCTCCAGGAGCGCCGGTTCGAGCGCGTCGGCGGCGACGAGACGCTCACGTCCGACGCCCGGGTGATCGCGGCCACCAACGCCGACCTAGAGCGGATGGTGGAGGCCGGGCAGTTCCGCAAGGACCTGTTCTTCCGGCTGAACGTGTTCACCGTGCGCCTGCCGCCGCTGCGGGAGCGCGGCGACGACCTGCAACTGCTGATCGACCACTACCTGCGCCGGTACGGGCAGGAGCTCGGCAAGCCGGTGCAGGGGGTGGCGCCGGAGGCGATGGCGGTGCTGACCGCGTACCCGTGGCCGGGGAACGTCCGCGAGTTGCAGAGCGTGGTGAAGCAGGCGCTGCTCCAGATGCCGGGGGCGGCGCTGCTGGCCGAAGACCTGCCGGCGGCCGTCACCGGCAACGGCGGGCTGCCGCCCGAGTTCGCGCCCGCGCCGGCGGCCGCGGCCGCCGGCGGCGAGGCGTTCGACTGGGACCGGTACGTCGCCGGGCGGATCGCGGCCGGGAGCGAGGAACTCTACGCGGAGGCGCTGGAGCGGATGGAGCGCGAGGTGCTGGTGCGGGTGCTGCGGCACACCGGCGGGAACCAGCTCCAGGCGGCGAAGATCCTCGGCATTACCCGCGGCAGCCTGCGGACGAAGATCCGGGCGCTGGGGATCACGATCAACCGCGGCGTCTGGTCGGACGACGACCAGCCTGACGGCTGAGCGACCAGTTCGGGAGACGGAGTTCGGGCAGGATGAAGGATGAAGGGAACCCGGGGGCGCGGAACCGCCCGGTTTCCCTTCATCCTTCACCCTTCATCCTTCATCCTTCCCGCGGGCGGCACGCCGGTTGCCAACTGGGTGGCGATCCCCCGCCGCCGAGGGCCGTCTGTGGCCGCCCCGTCCGCCAAGCCGTCCGCCCCGCCGATCGCCCCCGGGTGGTTCGGGAACGCCCGGTTCGACGCCGTCGCCGGGTTCCTCGTCTTCCTCATCGCCATGCCGCTGTGCCTGGCGATCGCCCGCGCCAGCGGCTACCCGCCGATCGCCGGCATCTGGACGGCGGTCATCGGCGGGCTGGTGTGCTCGTTCGTCAGCAACTCGCAGCTCACCATCAAGGGGCCGGCGGCCGGGCTCATCGTCATCGTGTACGGGGCGGTGACCGAGCTCGGGGGCGAGTTCGCCACCCCGGGCATGGGCGACGCCGACAGGGCGTTCCTCGGGTACAAGCTCGCCCTCGGGATCGGGGTGACGGCGGGCGTCGTCCAGATGCTGTTCGGGCTGATCCGGGCGGGCCGGCTGGCCGACTTCTTCCCGCTCACGCCGGTCCACGGGATGCTCGCCAGCATCGGCATCATCATCATCGCCAAGCAGGCCTACGAGGTGGTCGGGGTGACCCCGACGAAGGGGGCCGGGCCGCTGGCGCTGATCGCCGAGTTCCCCGCCAAGCTCCGCGAGGTGAACCCCGAGATCGCGGCCATCGGGGTCGCCGGGCTGCTCATCCTGTTCGGCCTGCCGCTCGTCGCGACCCGGGTGCGGGTGCTGAAGAAGGTGCCGGCGCAACTGGTGGTGCTGGTGGTGGCGGTCGCGCTCGGGTCGGCCGCGGTGTTCGACCTGGAGCACGAGCACACCTACATCTTCCCGGCGCACGTCGTGGACGGGCACCTGGAGAACGGCGAGTACACGGTCGGGCCGAAGTTCCTGGTGACCATGCCCGAGGTGCTCCGGAACCCGGCCGACGCCTTCGCCGTCCCCGACTTCCGCGGGCTCGCCACCGCGACCGGGCTGCAGTACCTGCTCCTGTTCACCCTCATCGGCAGCCTCGAGTCGCTGCTCAGCGCCAGGGCCATCGAGCTGATCGACCCGTGGCGGCGGAAGACGAACTTCGACCGCGACCTGCTCGCCATCGGGATCGCCAACACGCTGTCGAGCGCGGTCGGCGGGCTGCCGATGATCTCGGAGATCGTCCGCAGCAAGGCGAACACCGACAACGGCGCCCGCACCAGCATGGCCAACGCCTTCCACGGGCTGTTCCTGCTGGCGTTCGTGCTCGCCTTCCCGAACCTGATCCACCAGATCCCGCTCGCCGCGCTCGGGGCGATGCTCGTGTACACCGGGTTCCGCCTCGCCAGCCCGAAGGAGTTCGTCCGCACCTACAAGGTCGGGAGCGAGCAGTTCATCGTGTTCGTCGGCACCATCCTCGCCACCCTGGCGACCGACCTGTTGATCGGGATCGCGGCGGGGATCGGGCTGAAGGTGATGTTCCACCTGTGGAACGGGGCGCCGCTGTCCGGGATGCTGATCCCGGACGTGACGGCGGTGCCGGAGGGGGACACCCGGGTGGTGCTGGTCGTCCGCCGGGCCGCGGTGTTCAGCAACTGGCTCGGGCTGCGGAAGGCGATCGTCGGCCAGGCCGCGACCCGCGAGGAGGTGGTGCTCGACCTGTCCGAGACGCGGCTGGTGGACCACAGCACGATGGAGAAGCTGCACGAGCTCGGGGACACCCTCGCCGACAGCGGGAAGCGGCTGACGGTGATCGGGCTGGAGGGGCACGTGCCGCTTTCGAGCCACCCGCTCGCCGCCCGCCGGAGCGGCTACGTCCGCACCCCGACCCGGGAGGCGGCCGGCACCGGTGCGTAAGATGCCCGGGTCATGGCCGACCCGTCCAGTATGCCCTCGATCCTCTCCCCCGCCCCGGGCGGCGTTCGCGCCGCCCTGGGGCGGACCACCTTCCGGTCCCTCCGCCACCCCAACTACCGCCGCTACTTCGCCGGCCAGATCGTCTCGTTCACCGGGTCGTGGATGCAGAGCGCCGCGCTCATGTGGCTCCTCTACGACCGCACCGGCGACCTCCGCTGGCCGTCGTACCTGCTCGTCGCCCAGGTCGGCCCGACACTCCTGCTCGGGACGTGGGCCGGGCACCTCGCCGACCGCTGGCCGAAGCGCGACCTGATCCAGCTCACCCAGGCGGCGTTCCTGGTGAACGCGGTCGCCCTCGCGGTGCTCGTCGCCGGCGGGTGGGCGGTGCCGCCGCTCGTCCTCGCGCTGCAACTCCTCGGCGGCGTCATCCAGGCGATCGACCTGCCGGCCCGGCTGGCGTTCGTACCGGACCTGGTGCCGAGGGACGACCTCATCAACGCCGTCGGGCTGAACGCGATGCTGTTCAACTCCGGCCGCGCCGTCGGGCCGGCGGCGACCGGGGTGATGTTCCTGCTGGCGGCGGCCGCGGCGCCCCACCTCGCCGTGGCGCACCTCGACGCGGTGGCGCTGGGGGCGGTCGGGTGCTTCGCGCTGAACGCCGTCAGCTTCCTCGCCGTGCTGCTGGCGCTGCGGCGGATCGAGGTTCCCGGCCGGCCGGCCGGCCGCCGGTCGGAGTCGGTGTGGGACGGGGTGCGCTACCTCGCGGCGCACCCCCGGCTCGGCGGGCTGGTGGTGCTGACGTTCGTGCTGTGCGTGTTCGCGTGGCCGGTGCTGACGCTGTTCCCGGCGTTCACCCGCACCCGCCTCGGGCTCGCCGAGGGGTCGTACAGCTTCCTCGTGAGCGCGCTCGGCGCCGGGGCACTGGTCGGCGCGCTGGCGACGGCGACGTTCGGCTCGCCGGCGCGGCGCGGGCGGTTCCTCGTGCTCGGCGCCGCGGCGACGGCGGCGGGCCTCGCCGGGCTCGCGGCGGCGGCGGCGGCGACGGCGGCGGCGCCGGCGGCGGGGTGCGTCGGGTTCGGGCTCATCCTCTTCCTCTCGACCGGCCAGTCGGCGCTGCAGCTGGCGGTGCCGGACGCGACGCGCGGCCGGGTGATGGCGCTGTGGGCGATGATGCTCAGCGCGAGTACCCCGGTTGGGCACCTCGCCGCTGGTCAGATCGCGGACGCGGTTGGGGTGGCGCCGGTGTTCGCGGGGATGGCGGCGGGGTGCTTGCTGGTGGCGCTGACGCTGGTGGCGTACCTCGTGAGGGGATTTGCAACACATGAAACGGTGAAGGGGTGAAGGGGTGA
>JAFKFQ010000185.1 GCA_017308215.1 bacterium
GATGCGCTGCCAAAGGCGAACGATGAAACGAGCAAAAATGGCGCGTCGCCCGACCCCGGTGTCGGAAACTCGTGGCAGGGTCGTGGGGTATGCTGGACGTAACCCGACCCCGCCCGCACCCGGCACCACCATGCCCCCGACCTCCTGCGGTAGCATCGCCCACTCGCGGCGGGCGTTCCTCGGCGCGCTTGGGACGGCCTGGCTCACCCCGCTCGGCACCGCGCTCGCGCAGGACGCCGAGACGCGGCGCCGGCCGGCGCGGTCGGTCGTCGTGCTGTGGATGGGCGGCGGGCCGAGCCAGCTCGAAACGTTCGACCCGAAGCCGGGAACGAACATCGCCGCCGGCACCGGGGCCATCCCGACCGCGGCCCGCGGGGTGCAACTCGCGCCCGGGTTCGACCAGCTCGCCGACCTGATGGGCGACGTGTCGCTCGTCCGCTCGCTCGTCAGCCCCGAGGGCGACCACGAGCGCGGGACGTACCTGCTCAAGACCGGCTTCCGCCCGGACCCAACGGTCGTCCACCCGGCGCTCGGCGCGATCGTCTGCCACGACCTGCCGGCGGCCGGCATCGACATCCCGCGGCACGTGTCGATCCTCCCGGGGCAGTGGCCGGCGCGCGGGGGGATGCTCGGGGCGCGCTACGACGCGTTCAAGGTGTTCGACCCCGCCGAGAAGGTGCCCGACGTGACCCCGCAGGTGTCACCCGACCGGTTCGCCGGCCGGCTCGCCGACCTCGGTGTGGTCGAGGAGGCGTTCGCCGCCGGCCGTGCCCGCGCCGGCGCGACCGGCCACCGCGACGCGCTCGACCGGGCGCGGCGGATGATGAGTTCCGAACAACTCGCCGCGTTCGACGTGTCGCGCGAGTCGCTGAGCGTCCGCCGCGAGTACGGCGACACCCCGTTCGGCCGCGGCTGCCTCGCCGCCCGCCGGCTCCTCGACGTGGGCGTGCGCTGCGTCGAGGTGACGCTCGACGGGTGGGACAGCCACGCCAACAACCACGCCATCTGCCGGCGCCTCGTCGGCGTACTCGCCCCGGCGTTCGCGGCGCTGCTCCGCGACCTCAAGCGGCGCGACACGCTCAAGGACACGGTCGTGCTGTGCGTCGGCGAGTTCGGGCGGACGCCGACGGTGAACCCGGTCGGCGGACGCGACCACTGGCCGCACGGGTTCAGCGCCGCGGTCGCCGGCGGCGGGGTGCGCGGCGGCGTGGTGGTCGGTGAGACCGACCCGGACGGCGGGCGACGGCCGAAGGATCCGACGCCGGTCGCCAACCTCCACGCGACCGTGCTGGAAGCGGTCGGCATCGACCCGTCGCGGAACCTCCGCTCGCCGATCGGCCGCACGTTCCCCCGGAGCGAGGGCGCCGCGATCGCCCCGCTGCTCGGGTAGCCGACCCCGCGGGACTGTCGCCACGGCGCCGCGGCAGGTACAACCGGGGTGTCGGTCCGCCGTCCACGGGTGCTTGTCGTGCGCCTCCCCCTCGTCCGTGTCACGCTCGTCGCCGCGATGCTCGCGGGCCTACTCCTCTCGCGCAACCTGTGGCTGACGGCACGCGACTTCCCGACCGTGCCGGTGTGGGACGGCCTCCCCGCCGTCCCGCCGGACGTGAGCCGCATCGTCTTCGCCGCGCTGCTCGTGCTACTGGTTCTTTCCGCGGTGCTTTACGAGACGCGGTGGCCGGTGCTGGCGGTCGTCGCCGTCACCGCCGGCTGGTGCCTGTGGGACCAGATGCGCTGGCAGCCGTGGGTCTACCAGTACCTCGCCCTGTTCGTCGCCGTCGGCACGGCCCGGCGCGGCGACGCCGACTCGGGCGAGCGGGCGCTGGCCGTCTGCCGCCTCGTCGCGGCCGCGACGTACTTCTGGAGCGGCTTTCAGAAGTTGAACGTCGGCTTCGCCGCCGAGATCTTCCCGTGGGTGATGGAGCCGGTGTTCCGCCTCCTGCCCGACGTGCCGGCGGCGTGGGTGGAACGCTTCGCGTGGGGCGCCGCCGGCATCGAGTGCGCCCTGGGCGTCGGGCTGCTCGTGCCGCGGCTGCGCCGCGCGGCCGTGGCGGGCGTGGTGGGGATGCACGCCACGCTGCTGTTCTGCCTCGGGCCGACCGGGCACGACTGGAACAGCGTCGTGTGGCCGTGGAACGTCGCGCTGGCAACGCTCGTCGTGCTCCTCTTCGCCGGCACACGCGGCGTCGCCGCGGCGGACATCTTGTGGCCGCGCGGGTCGTGGCTCGGGCGGGTGGCGCTCGTGCTGTTCGGCGTGATGCCGGCACTCAACTTCGTCGGCTACTGGGACTCGTACCTGTCGGCGTGCCTGTACTCGGGGAACACGCCGCGGGCACGGATCACGCTCGGCGACGCCGCCGCAGCGGCGCTGCCGCACGAGGTGCGCGAGAAGTACACGTCCGACGGCGTGGTGGACCTGCCCGGGTGGGCGCTCGACGAGCTGAACGTGCCGCCGTACCCGGCGCGACGGGTGTTCCGCGGGATCGCCAGCCGCCTCGGCGACCCGGCCGATGTGACGCTCGTGACGCTCGACCGCCCCCACTGGCGGACCGGCGAGCGGGCGGAGATCGAGGAGGTGTTGGGGCCGTGACCGCGACCCGTGAACCTCCGCGGGTCGGTGCCGTGTCGGTAGTCGGGCGCGCGTATTCCACTACCACGGAACAACCGATGAGTGACGACGAGTTCCTCCGGGCGGTCCTCGCGGACCCGACACAGGATACCCCTCTGCTGGTCTACGCCGACTGGCTCGACGAACGGGGCGATCCGGTGTCGGCGGCCAAGGCCGAGTTCCTCCGCGGCACCGTCGGCCTCCGCACCGTCCCGAAGGCCCGGCACAAGGGGTTCCGCAAGCGGCTCCAGGCGCTGGCCGCCGGCCTCGACACCGATTGGCTCGGCGTGGTCAGCCGGGTCGCGGTCGAGAACTGTGGGAATCCGGCGAACGAGAACCGCATCGGGATGCGCGTCTTCCAGTTCGACGTCCTCTGTGACCGGCGGTGGGAAGACCTTCGCCCGACCGAGGACCGCGGGGTGCGGTTTTGTGAGGGGTGTGGGGAGAACGTCCACTACTGCGACACAATTGTCGAAGGACGCCGGCACGCACATCAAGGGCACTGCGTGGCGATCGACCTCGGCGTGATCCGCCGCGACGGCGACCTGGAACCGGAGCGGATGTGGGTGGGTCGCGCGAGTGCGGAAACACTCCTCCAGGAACGCGAGCGGGCGCAGCCCGACCCGGTGTCGGCGGAGCGGGAGCGGCGGAAGCAACAGGCGCGGGACGCGGGGGACGGCGGGTGACCGTCACCCCGCCCGTCACTCGCGCACCTCGGTCCCGGACACGACGATGAGCCGCGAGCGGGCGCCGGGGCCGAGAGGCACCTCGCGCACCGCCTCGTAGGTCTTCCCGCCCGCCTCCCACCGGCCGCGCACGCGGAACGTCGCCGTCTCGCCCGGTCGCAGCACCTTCGACGTGAGCGTCCACTCGGTGTCCGGCTCGCCCGCGACCTCCGTCCCGTCCACCCACACCTTCGCCGCCGCCGGGAACTGGAGCACCAGTATCGCCGGCAACTGCCCGCTCACCGCCAGCGCGGTGGACGGCTCGGACACGACCGGCGGGGCAACGCCGCCCCCGCCGCCCGAGATGACCGCCGGCGGCACGACGTAGTATGGCGCGTACCCGCCGGAGATGAATCCGCCGTAGCCGACCCCACCGTAGCCGTAGCCGAAGCCGCCGGGCACACCGATCCCGCCGGTGAAGCCGTAGCCGGGGTGGAAGCCGGGGGCGAAGCCCGGCGTGCGCGGCAGCGGGTACGCCTGGATGATGCGGAAGTCGCCGCGCGGCGCCCCGGGTCGCATCCCCGGTCCGGGGCCGCGGAAGCCGCCGCCGAACGACCCACGCGGCTGGGCGGTGGCATTGCCGACGCCGAGGCTCGCGGCCGCGAGGCCGGTGAGAAGGAGGAGGCGCATGAGTCGATCCCCGGTGTGGGGAGACCGGCCCGTCCGTGAGAACGGCGTGCCCCGAGTTGAGAAGGCCGCTTCCCGTGCGGCCGGCGGAGAGGATCAGTTCCCACTGAACCGCGGAGTGGCGGGCCGGGCGCGGCCGAGCGGGTTGGCGGTGACGCGGCGGTGGCACGGGATGCACAGGTCGTAGGACGCCTTGCGGGTGGTCGGGACGGGCGGCTCCGCGCCCGCCTCCTCCGCCTCTTCCAGCAGCAGGGCCACTTCTTCCACCACGTCCGCTTCGGTGGTCGCGTCGGTCAGGGTGGTCTCTTCGGGGGCGGGGTACGATTCCATCTTGAGGATCATTCGCGGGCCGCTCGTGGGCGTGAGAGCCTTGCCGCAGAGGTCGCAGGTGTAGTGGCGCATAGGTGGCGGTGTCCTCGAGCGAGCCGGTCGCGGGCCGAAAACCCGCTCCTTTCATCCGTCGCAGGTTGGCTCCTGCCTGTCAAGCGGAAACCCGGTTCTCACGGCACGACCCGCACCACCCGCACACCCGGTAAAACCATCCGCGGCACGTCATTTCTTCACGACCGGACCCCAAACTTCTCGTCCGGGCTCAACGCACGCCACGTCGAGAAACGCGATTTGCTGCGGGAAACCTTGCGGATTGTGCGGGCGAAGGGCGAATCCCGGTGGCGTCGAGCACCTGGGGCAGAGCCTTTGGCACGGCTCATGCTAAATCGTTTGTCGCCAACGACTCCTACCGGCGGCGAACGAACGGGACCGGTCCCGGGGCGGTGGCTCGCATCCGACTAGTTCCCCCTGACGGCCCGGGAGCGCCCCTGGGTCGGCCACACCCCCGATCCCCTCAACTCGACTTGTCCCGAACGGCCGGCGGCTCCGCAGAGCCAGCCGGCCCGTCTCTTTTTGGAGTAGTGGACAGTGGGTAGTGGGCAGTTCAAGCCGGAGGAATTAGTGTTGTTTCGGCGGGGTGCCTCGGCTGGTAGCCGCAGGCTTCAGCCTGCGTCCGCGTCGCGCAGGCTGAAGCCTGCGGCTACCAGCCGGGGGTGCCATACCGCTCTCGACACGACGCGAGAATGGTGTTTTCAACTGCCCACTGCCCACGACCGAAGCCCGCATAACCCTCCCGTACGCCACCGCCGGCACGCCCGCGCCAACGCGACGCCGGGTCACGCCGATCCGCCCGGATGAGGCACGGCCGCGTCATCCGCCGGTGGAGTCGGTTCCGATACGAGCAGCGGACGAGCCGGGGTAAACCACCGCTCCGTTCGTAACGAACCGGCTCGTCGTCCCGAACGGACGCATAGGGCCGCCGACGCCCGGGCGGGGGACCCCCGCCCGCCACCGCGAGCAGGACGCGCGCGGTCGGCCGGCGGCCCGCAGGAGGCCACTCTCATGACCAGCCGATGGGGCCGGGCTCTGGCCCTGGGCGGCCTGCTCGTGGCGTGCTCGGCGGCCGACGCCGGACACGCCGGGGCGACCAAGTACACCGGCGGCGGGCTCACCGCCTTCGCCCCCGCGGGCGCCGTTGCCGACCCGGCCCAGCCGGACGTCCGCACCCGGTACGAGACCGTCACCGAGACGGTCATGCAACCGGTCACCAAGACCACCTACCGCGACGAGGTCCGCACCGGCACCCGCAAGGTGCAGGAGACGGTCTACGTCCGCGTTCAGGAAACGATCCAGAAGCCGACGACGCAGCTGATCCTCAAGGAGGTCCGCGAGACGGTCACCCGGCCGGTCTACGAGACCACCGAGAAGACCGTCACCGAGACGGTCATGCGCCCGGTCACCGAGACGGTGGTGAGGGAGCAGCGCGCCACGCACTGCAAGGCGGTCGAGGAGACGCACTACAAGGACTGCGTCGTCCACGGCTGCCGTACGGTCACCGAGCCGCACTGCAAGACCGAGTGCTTCCAGGTGTGCAAGCCGGTGTGCGAGACGGTCATCAAGGAGTGCCCGACGACCACCTGCCACAAGGTCACCGAGACGAAGTACCGCGACTGCGTGCAGACGGTCTGCCGGCCGGTCACCGAGACGTGCTTCAAGGAGGTCAGCAAGACCACCTGCCAGGACGTGTGCGAGAAGGTCGTCAAGGACGTGTGCAAGGTGGTGTGCGAGCCGGTCACGGTCACGAAGGCGGTGTGCAAGACCGTCCCCGAGACGACGTGCGAGTCGGTCGTGGTGAAGGGGAAGCTGTGCCGGAAGACGGTGCCGGTGTACGAGTGCGCGTTCGACCCGTGCGCCTGCGGCACGGTGCAGAAGCAGACCGGCACGAAGACCGTGTGGGTGCGCGAGGCCGACCGCGTCGAGACGCGGCAGGTGACGCGCGACCGCACCGTCGTCGAGCACGTCACCGCCACCGAGTACCAGCGGAAGACGGTGCGCGAGAAGGTCGTCGAGACGGTCAGCAAGAAGGTGCCGGTCACGGTCGTCGAGAAGGTCCCGGTGACGGTCACGCGGAACGTGCAGCAGCAGGTGACGGTGAAGGTGCCGTACACCGAGACGCGCGACGTGCCGGTGACGGAGGTCAAGCGCGTGCCCGTGACGACCCGCCGCAACGCCCTCGGCGCCTACGCCGACGCCGCCTCTCTCCGCGGCCCGGCGGCGGACGCGGCGAAGGCCGGGGCGTCGGTCGTCGCCGGCGGCGACGGCTGCCTCGCCGACAACGCCCCGACCTACGACACCGACGCCGCCGGGCGGGTGTTCGTCGAGGGCGCCCGGGTACGGAAGGTGGTGACGTACCACGTCACCCGGCAGGTGCCGGTGACGGAGGTCCGCCGCGTCCCGTACACGGTCACCAAGCAGGTGCCCTACGAGACCGTCACGCAGGTGCCGACGACGGTCACGAAGCTGGTGCCGACGACGGTCACGAAGACCGTCCCGGTGACGACGTGCCGGATGGTCACCTCGGAGGTGGTCCGCCACGTCCCGGAGTCGGTGACGGTGATGAAGTGCGAGACGGTGACGAAGTGCGTCCCGCAGGTGGTGTGCAAGGAGGTGCCGTTCACCTGCAAGGTCCGCGTGCCGTGCACGGTGACGACCGGGTTCGCACCGGTGAAGGTGACCCGCCACGTGCCGGTGCAGGAGTGCGCGTGCGCCACGGCGCCGCGGGCGCGGTACGTCCCCGAGTGTGCCCCGTGTGGCCCGTGCGGGGAGGCGAAGGCGCCGTGCGGTCCGGCGGCCCAGCCGTGCGGCCCGTGCTCGGCCCCGGCCGACCGCCGGTGCGCCCCGTGCGCGTGCGGGGTGGGCGGCGGGATGCGGTGTGTGCTCGGCGACTCGAACCGCGACAAGACGCTGCGGGACTTCTTCAAGCGCGTGTGCGCCGGCCGCCTGGCCTGCGACCCGTGCCCCCCGCCGGCGTGCCCGAGCCCGTGCGGGCAGTAGTGTGAGGGCGAACGGCCGGCGTGAGCCGGCTGGTGGTTGGTACAGCGGTCTGAGACGGCGGCCGGTCACCCGGGTGGTCCGCTCGGGTCGCTGTACCAACCACCAGCCGGCTCACGCCGGCCGTTCGCCACGAACCGCTCACCCCTCGTTCCGCAGCTCCGGGAACACGTCCGCCGACAGCTGGGCCGCCGCGAGCGAGTCGTGGAGTCGGCGCTTCGCCTGGAATTTCAGGTTCGCCACCTGCTGCTCCGTGATCCCCACCCGGGCCGCCACGTCCTTGTTCCCCCAGCCCTTCACCAGTAAGAGCTCGAGCGTCATCACGTTCGTGAACTCGCCCCGCGACAGCCACTCCCGCACCAGCAGCGCCAGCGCCCGGCCGAGCGCCTCCTCCTCGCGGTCGCGGCGCTCGGCGCTCCGCGCCAGGCTGCTCGCCGGCCGCTGGCGGGCGTCGGCGGCGCGGTCCAGCCCCTCCTCCTCGGCGTCCCCGCCGGCCTGCACCGGGCGCCGGCCGAGGCGGCGCAGGTGGTCCGTCACCTTGTGCGAGGCGATCGTGAACAGCCACGTCTGGAGGTCGCGGCGGTCGTCGAAGTTGGTGAGGCTGTTGCCGAGGCCGACGAACGTCTCCTGCACCACGTCGTCCACCGCCGCCTGGTCCTTCAGCCGCCGCCGGACGTACGCCGCCAGCCGCCCGCGGTAGCGGGTGAAGAGCTCGTTCCACGCCTCCTCGTAGGCGGGGCTCTTGCGCGGGTTGTCGCGCACACGCTGGATGAGCAGACGGTCGGACTCGGTGGTCATCGGGCGGCCACGGGAACGGAGTGAGCCGGGCGCGCGGCCCGACGGCGGAACCACAATCACACGCCCGCGGCGGCCGGCGTGCCGTGATGGGCGCCCCGCGGTGGGTCAGGCGAACACGTAGGCGACGACGGCGCCGCCGGCGAGGGCGGCGGCGACGAACGCGAGCCAGCTGGTGAGGTAGCCCTGCGACCAGGCGTCGACGCGGAGGAACACGAACCCGACCGCGGCGGCGGCGGCGAGCAGGGCGAAGAATTTCAGCGCCGCCGCCACCCGCTCGCGCCCGCGGATCTCGCGGACCTGCTCGGCGTTCGCCTCCAGCGTGTACTCGACGTACACGCCCCGGTCGGGGGCGTACCCGGCCTGCACCAGCGCCGCCTTCTCGGGGTCGGTCGGCGGGCGGACGCGGCGGGAGTCGCGCTTGAGGAAGTCGCTCCTCACCGCGGCCGTGCTGGGGTGGTAGTCGAGTGGCGGGTCGAGCTTGGCGAACGCCTCGGTGATCCGCCGGGTGGCGATCTCGACCACGGCCTCCTCCGCCTCGGTCTCGGTGGGTTGCGGGATCTCCGACGACACCCGCTCCCGCACCAGCACCGAGCCGCTCGGCGGCGGCACCGGCTTCGGCGGTGTCACCTCGACGCGCACCACCTGCACCACCGGAGGGGGCGGCGGGGTGGGCGGGGCGGGAGGAGCTGTGCCCGGATTCGGCGCGACCGGTGGCGTGGGCGTGGACACCTTGGCGCCCGGGAGGTGCGCTTGGACCCACGCCATCCCCTTCGCCCACGCCGACTTCTTCTCCATCTCGGGGTGGACCGCGACCTCGGCGGACGCGGCACCGACCGCGGCGGCGACGGCGTAAGACTCGGCGAGCTTGCGGTTCTCCTGGGCCTTCGGCGAGTTCGACCCGCCGGCGGCCGGCTGGCGCCCCCCGCCGCACCCGACGGCAGTCAGCGCCGCGAACGTGGCCACCAAGGCGAGCGGGCGGGCGGCGGAGGTACGGGTCATGGGTTGAAGGAGGTTTTGGGGTTCCCGGTCGTTGTTCGGCCGCCGCAAGCAGCGGCTGTTCAGTCACGCATACTGCCGCTGCCGCCTGGCCGGGCCGCGGGCCGCCTGCGGACGCGGGGCCGGCGGCGGGGGCGCCCACGGGCTCACCACCTGCACCGTCACCGCCGCGATTACCAGCGGGGCCACCCCCAGCGCCGCCGAGGCGTGCTCCCACGGCCACAGGAACAGCAGCACCCCGCTCGCCATCCCCGCCAGCACCACCCGGCCGAACTTGAACCGCTCCTTCCGCCGGCGGTCCGTCATCCCCCACCACGGGCACGCCGCCACCGCCAGCCCGTAGTAGAGCGTGTACCGCGTCGCCGTGCTGAACAGCTCCGGGCTCACCCGCGCCCACGACCCGATCATCAGGTCACGCCCCGTCTCGACCGCTGCCCCGCCGCGCGGCGCCGCCCACCCGTCCAGCCAGAAGGCCAGCCCGCCGACGAACAGCCCGACGAACAACATCTGGAACCGTCGCGCCCACCCGCTCGCCGGGGTGTCGCGCGGGGTGCGGGCAACCGCCAGTGCGCCCCAACTGAGAGCCGTCGCCAGGAGCGTCATGCGCCCGAGCAACGACCACGGCTGCGGTGTGCCGAACAGGATGAACGGGGCGGTGCAGAGCCCCGCGACGACCGGCGCCAGCGCCATCGACCCGAGCCGCTGGGTCAGCCAGTCGCGCAGGCCGACCGGGATCGGCCCGGACGCGAACCGCCGCGACGGTGTCGCCACCGGCGGGACGCGGGCGACCGGCAGCGGTCCCGGGTCGGGCGCCGCCAGCCCGGCGACCCCCGGCGGCGGCGCGACCGGCACCGCCGTCCGCAGCAGCCCGACCGGCAGCGTCGCGGGCGGCCGTGACGCGGCCGCGGTGCCGACCTCCTCGACGGCCCGCACGAAGTCGCGCATCGTCGGGTGGCGCGCCGCCGGGTCTTTCTCCAGCGCCCGCGCCACGACCGCCTTGTACGGCTCGGGCACCTTCCCCAGGTCCGGGGTGTCGGTGAGGTGCTTGATGAGCACCTCCATCGGCGTCTCGCCTTCGAACGGCGGGTTCCCGGTCAGCATCTCGTACAGCATCACGCCGCAGGCGTAGATGTCGATCGACTGCGTGTAGTTGCCGCTCTTGATCTCCGGCGCCATGTAGTGCGGGGTGCCGACGCCCTGCGTCAGCTCGCCGCCCTGGCTCAGGCTGATCCGCCGCGACAGGCCGTAGTCGCCGATCTTCAGGTGCCCGTTCTCGACGAAGATGTTCGCCGGCTTCAGGTCGCGGTGGACGACGCCGTTCTCGTGGAGGTACGCCACCCCGCGGCCGATGGCGGTGAACCACTCGCGCACGAGGTCGGCGGGGAGGCCGGTCGGGTAGCGGTTGATCCACTGGGCGAGCGACTCGCCGAACACGTACTCCATGACGACCCACTTCGCGCCCCGGTCGTCGGTGCGGAGGTCGTACAGGTGAACGAGGTGCGGGTGCTTCAGGTTGAGGCAGTGGGCGATGCCGCGGAGCTCGGCGTCCTGGTGCCGGTGGAGGAGCTTGAGCGCGACCTCCTTACCGGCGTCGGAGACGGCGAAGTAGACTTCGCCGAACCCGCCCTGGCCGACGCCACGTTTGATGGTGAACCCGTCCAGTGGGCGCTGGCCGGATCGGTGTGTGAACTTCATCTGTGGGCCGCCCCCGGGCCGACACTCGACTCTATTGAGAGGGATTCGCCGCCCGGGCCGGGTTCTTGGCGAAACGGACCGAAAGCGGGGGACGCGGACGATTATACCAGGAATGGGCGGGGAGGTATCATTCGTGCTGGTGCGTCGTTCGCTCCGTGTCGGGGCCGGTCATTCGCCACGTCGGGAGGCACCCGATATTGACCGGTGATGTCGCCCGCCGCATTCTCATGCCCGTCTCACGCACGTCGGGGTACAACTTCGGCCAGCCCCTCTCCCGCTACAAGGCACGTCACATGACTCGCACCACGCTCGCCTTCGCGGCGCTGGTCGGCGCTGCCGTCCTCGCGCCCGTCGCCGCCGACCCCCTGCCGGTCGCCCCGCCGCCCCGGCCCGGGGTCGACACCACCGGTTACGTCACGCTCGAAAAGGCCGTGAAGGCCGACCCCAAGCAGTTCGCAGCCACCATCGCCGTGAAGCCGACCGCCGCCGGGTACGCCGGGGTGATCGTCGGCGGGAAGGCCGGCCGGATCGTGGTCGAGGCGGTCGAGCCCGACTCGCCCGCCGCCGCCGCCGGGCTCCTGGAGGGCGACACGGTTACGGCGATCGACGCCCTCAGCTTCTCGTCGCCGGCGGCCGTCCGCGACGCGCTCCGGTCGCGGCTCGCCGGCGAGACGGTCAAGCTGGGCGTGGACCGCAACGGGAAGGGGCTCACGCTCCCGGTCACGCTCCGCCCGACCACGCAGCCGATGGGGACCGCCGGGCGGGTGGTCGTGGGCCTGACGTTCGGGCCGGCGGTGAAGGGCGAGGCCGGGGTGCGGCTGGCCGACGTGACCGCCGGCGGCCCGGCCGCCGCGGCCGGACTGAAGGCCGGCGACGTGATCCTAAAGGTCAACGGCAAGGACGTGGACGGGGCGAACACGTTCCGCGACCTGATCTCCGAGTTCCGCCCCGGCGACCGGATCGACGTGATCGCCGAGCGCGGCGGCAACCGGATCGAGGCGCGGCCGACGCTGGTCGCCGAGGGGACGCTGGTGGGTACCGGTCCCGGCGGCCGCGGCGGGTGGGACGACCGCATCCCGGCGGCGTGGAAGAAGGCCACGTACAAGCTGGCGATCCTCGGCGTCGAGTACCCGGACGTGAAGCACAACCCGAAGATCACCGACGCCGACTGGGAGGCGTCGATGTTCAGCCTCGGCACCTACTTCGACCGGTCCGCGACCGGCGAGAAGGTGCACGGGAGCATGAACGACTACTACAAGGAGCTGAGCTACGGCAAGTTCCGGGTGGACGGGACGTTCCTCGGGTGGGTCGAGGCGAAGAAGAAACGGCTGGAGTACACGACCGGCAGCGGTACCAGCACCGGCGAGAAGACGGGGCTGCTGACCGAGGCGCTGGACCTGTACACGGCGAAGGCCGGGAAGGACGCGCTGAAGGAGTACGACGGCATCTTCTTCCTGTACGCCGGCGGGCGGGTGCAGACGACGCGCGGCGGGCTGTACTGGCCGCACCGAGCGAACGTGACCTACGGCGGGCGGCGGCTGCCGTACTTCATCGTGCAGGAGGGCGGGGCGAAGATGAACGACATCAGCGTCTTCTGCCACGAGTTCGGCCACATGCTCGGCCTGCCCGACCTGTACGCCCGCCCCGAGCTCCCCGGGTCGGAGGGCGTGGGCGTGTGGTGCGCGATGTCGAACCAGGCGCCGAACGGCAGGCCGCAGCACTTCTCCGCGTGGTGCAAGGAGCAGCTCGGGTGGATCCGGCCCACGGTGCTCGACCCGCGGGTGAAGCAGAAGATCGTACTCGGCCCGATCGAGGACGACCCGACGCAGTGCGTGAAGGTGGCGGTGAAGGCCGACGGGAGCGAGTACTTCCTACTGGAGAACCGCCAGAAGAAGGGGTACGACGAGGTGCTGCCGGCGGGCGGTTTGCTGGTCTGGCGGGTGGTGAACAACCGCCCGGTGCTGGAGGAGTCGCACGGCGTCGAGGGCGCGAGCGGGCCGGGCGTGTTCCTGCGGTCGGTGCCGTTCCCGAGCTCGTCGAACACGGCGTTCACCCCGTACACGGTGCCGAGCAGCCGCAGCCAGCTCGGCGGCGGCCTGCCGGTCCACATCACGAACATCCGCCGCCTGCCCGACGGCCGGATGACGTTCCACATCGGGTACGAATACCAGTAGTAGTCTGGCGAACGGCCGGCGTGAGCCGGCTGGTCGTTGGTACAGGTGCCTGTGGAACAGACCGCCCGCCTCACGAGCCGCGACCGGAAGGAAGCGGCTGTGGAACCGAGTTTCGCCGATCGCAGTCCGCGATGGGTGTCGGCCGCTCCCTCTCGGTCGCGGCTCGTG
>JAFKFQ010000722.1 GCA_017308215.1 bacterium
CGAGTGCGGGCGTGGCCCACCGGTGGCGGGTCGGCACCGGGGCGGCACTACCAGCACTCCGCCCGCACGGCCACCGGGTTCGGCTCCTGCACCCGTCGGCCGACGGGCGGACGGTCGTGACGGCCGACATGAGCGGGGCGGTGACCCGGTGGGACGCCGCGACCGGCACGCGGGCGGGCGCCGCCGGCTACACCCGGCCGGTCCTTGCCGCCGTGGTTCCGCCGGGCGACCGGGTGGTGGTCGCCGACCACGCGGGCCGGATCGACCTGTGGGACGTGACCACGGGCGCAGTCGCCCGCGCCGTCTCGCCGCCGGGGGTGCCGGTCACGGCGATCGACGTGTCGCCCGACGGCCGGCACCTCGCGGTCGGCGGGGACGGCGGATCGGTCCGGCTGATCCGGCTCGCGGACGGCGACGCGACCCCACTACACGCCGCGACGCCGAAGGGCAGCGACTCCCGGCTGGTCCGGTTCTCCCCGGACGGGGCACTCCTCCTCGCCGCCGACGGGGGGCGGGAGATGCGCGTCATCGACCTCGCCGCTCGCCGGGTACTCTGGACGAGCGACACCATCTGGACCGCCGCGTTCGCCCCGCGAGGCCGGCTCATCTGGGGTCGGTACAAGGTGTTGACCGTCGCCGACGCGCGGACCGGGGAACCCGCCCGCGAAAAGAAGCTCGACCTCCCCGGCGGGGACGGATACTTCGCCAGCATCCAGGCCGTCGCCACGTCCGCGGACGGTAGGCGGACCGCCTGCGCGGTGCCCGACGGAGAGGTCGCGCTGTTCGACTCGGTCGGGCGGGAGGTGGCCCGGTTCCCGGCGGCCGACCGGCGGCCCGACCCGTACCGGTGGAAGTACCCGTCGCCGGAGTTCCACCAGGTGCGGTGCATGGCGTTTTCGCCCGACGGGCGGTGGCTGGTGACGGGGGCGGAGGACCGGTCGGTGCGGGTGTGGGACGCGGCGACCGGGCGAGCGGTGCGGCGATTCGACGGCCACCTGGGGAGCGTGGAGCAGGTGGCGATCACCCCGGACGGACGACACGCGGTGTCCGCCGGCGACGACGGGGCGGTGTTCGTGTGGGATCTGCGCCTGGGGGCGACCGCACCCTGAGTCGGTTGCCGTAACAGGCTGTCTGATTCAGAATCCAGTTGAGTGTGTCCGATCTCTGACGAGGTGAGCCCCAACCCACCACGCCCAGCCACGATCTTTGATCCGCATCCAGCTCTCGGCCCGCAACCTCGACGCCTGGCTGGCCGGGCAGGACCGGTTGCGGGTCGAGGTGACGAGCCGACCGGACGGGCAGAAGGGGTTTCACCCGCTCCCGAAGCGGCGGGTGGTGGAGCAGACGTTCGCCTACCCCGGTCAAGTCCCGCCGGCTGGTCCGGGACTACGAGCGGCTCCCCGCGACGTGTGCAGCGATGGTCAAGCTGAGCAGCATTCATCGGATGACGACGACCTAGCAGTTGGCCGCCTGCGACGCGGCGGCCGAGGCCGAGCTGGCCCGGCTCACCTCGCACCGCAAGACCGACTTCCGCCGCGGTCGGCGTCTGGGTGTCGGCGACCACGTCGTCGAATGGCCCAAGCCGCCCAAGCCCCGGTCGATCGACCGGGAGGCGTACGACGCGCTACCCGAGTCCCTGCCCGTGCGCGAGTGCCGGGCCCGGGTGGGGCACCCGGGGTTCCGGGCGCGGAGCCTGATCCTCGCGACGACGGTGTTGGCCCCGAACGAGTTCACCGGGGACGAACTCGCGGGGCTCTACCGGGCGCGGTGGAACGCGGAACTGGATCTGCGGTCGCTCAAGCAGACGATACAGACGCACGTGTTGCGGTGCAAAACACCCGAACTGGTCCGGAAGGAACTCTGGGCCCACATCTTGGCCTACAACCTGATCCGCGTCGTCATGGCCCAGGCGGCGACCAGGCACGGTGCCGAGCCTCGCACACTCAGCTTCAAGGGCGCGGTGCCGACGCTCTGCTCTTTCCGCGACTACCTCAATGTCAGGCAGCCAAGTTCAGCAGGCATTCCGCGGCGTCGCGCATCTCCGCCTCGGTCAACCCCGGCCGTAGAACCGTGTTGATTTGTTCGGCCAGGA
>JAFKFQ010000186.1 GCA_017308215.1 bacterium
GACGAGGCCGAGGGCGTGGAGGAGCGTCGCGTGGAGCGACGGGACGCGCACCACCTTCTCGACCGACCGGTAGCCGAAGTCGTCCGTCGCGCCGTGGACGTAGCCGCGCTTGAACCCGCCGCCGGCGAGCCAGAGCGTGAAGGCGTGGCGGTTGTGGTCGCGGCCGTCGGTCCCCTGCGAGATCGGCAGCCGGCCGAACTCGCCCGCCCACATCACGATCGTGGAGTCGAGCAGCCCGCGCCGCTTCAGGTCGAGGACGAGGCCGGCGCTCGGCCGGTCCGTCATCGCGCACAGGTTCCGCAGGTTCTCGGCGTTCCGGCTGTGCGTGTCCCACGGCTGGCCGCTCAGGAATAGTTGCACGAACCGCACCCCGCGCTCGACCAGCCGCCGGGCCAGCAGGCAGCGCCGCCCGTATTCCGCCGACTTCGGGTCGTCGATGCCGTACAGCCGTTTCGTCTCCTCCGTCTCGCGCGACAGGTCGAGCACGTCCGGCACCGCCGTCTGCATCGCCGCGGCGAGCTCGTAGTGCCCGAGCCGGGCCTCCAGCTCGGCGTTGCCCGGGTGCCGGCGGAGATGCACCCCGTTCAGGTCGCGGAGCAGGTCGAGCTGGTTGCGGCGTGCCGGGGCGGGCACGTCGGCCGGGGTGGCGAGGTGCGCCACCGGCGTCCCCGCGGCGCGGAACGGCGTGCCTTGGTATACCGCCGGCAGGAACCCGCTCGACCAGTTGTTCGTGCCGTCCACCGGCAGCCCGCCCGGGTCGCCGAGGACGACGTAGGCGGGGAGTTCCTTCCGCTCCGTGCCGAGTCCGTACAGCACCCACGAGCCCCACGCCGGGCGGCCGGCAAAGATTTTGCCCGAGTGGATCACCCGCAGCGCCGCCTCGTGGTCCACCGAGTCTGTCGCCATCGAGCGCACGAGCGTGAGGTCGTCCACCACGCCGGCGGTGTGCGGGAGGAGTTCCGACAGCTCGACGCCGACGCCGCCGCGCCGCGCGAACCGGAACGGCGACGCGAGGAGCTTTCCCTGCTGCGTGTGGAAGTGGACTTCCAGCTGTTCCGGGTGAGCCTGCCCGTGCCGCCGCGTGAGTTCCGGCTTCGGGTCGAACAGGTCCATCTGGCTCGGCCCGCCGTGCTGGAACAGGCAAATGACGGCCTTCGCCTTCGCGGCGTGGTGCGGCCGCTTCGGCGCCAGCGGGTCGGCGGGCGGGGGAGGCGCATCGGCCCGCGCCTCGGCCGCGAGGTGCGCCAGTGCGAGCGGGCCGAGCCCGCCGGCGTAGCGGCCGAGGAACGCCCGGCGGTTCAGGATGAAAGCGCGTGGCGTCACGGGATGCCTCAAAGTAGTAGGCACACTCCGTGTGCCGTTCTTCCGCCCAGCCACGGCACACGGAGTGTGCCTGCTACTTCCCAGCCGCGCTGTCACTCGACGTAGAGGAACGTGTTGCTGGCGAAGATCATCTGGCCCAGGTCCGCCCACGCGCGGGCCGCGGCGTCCGGCCGCCCGGCATACGCCTCGCGCTGCTTCGTGAGGAAGCCGTCGCACGCGGCGCGCTCGTCCGGGCCGGGCGGGCGGCCGGCGGCGAGGCGGAAGGCGAGCGCGAGCCGCGCCGCGTCGTCGCCGGCCTCGCGGGCGAGCCGCGCGGCGAACGCCTTCGCCCGGGCGCGGGCGAACTCGGAGTTGAGCAGCGTGAGCGACTGGAGCGGCACCGTCGAGGGCGTGCGCTTCCCGCACGTCGTCGTGATCGCCGGTGCGTCGAACAGCTGGAGGAACGTGACCACCTGCGTGCGCCGCTGCTGGAGGTAGAGCGACCGCCGCAGCGCCCCGGGCGTCTTCTCCGTCACTTCGACCGACCCCTCAGGCGTGCGCCGGCTCGGCACGTAGGGGCCGCCGGCCGTCGCGTCGAGCTCGCCCGAGACGTACAGCATCGCGTCACGGACGGCCTCGGCGTCGAGCCGGCGGAGCGGGAAGCGCGCGAGCAGGCGGTTGTCGGGATCGACGGCGGCGAGCCCTTCCCGTGGCGCGGTGCTTTGTCGATACACGGCCGACATCAGGATGAGCCGGTGCAGCGCCTTCACGCGCCAGCCGGCGGCGACAAACTCGGCGGCGAGGTGGTCGAGCAGGTCCGGGTGCGACGCCTTTGCACCAGATGCGCCGAGGTTATCCGGGGTGGCGACGAGACCGGTGCCGAAGTGGTGCTGCCAGATGCGGTTCACCATCACCCGGGCGAACAGTGGGTTCTCCGGCGACGTGAGCCACTTGGCGAACGCGGTGCGCCGGCCGGTGGTGACGCGACCGGCGGGGCGGTCGATCGTGAACGGCTTCCCCGGGGTGACGAGCGCGGCCGGCACGCCGGGCGCGGCCTCGTCGCCGGGCTGGTGGTGGAGCCCGCGCTTGAGCAGGTGGTGCGGCGGCGGGTTCGGGTCGGTCTCGACGAACGCCGCGAGCGTGTCGGCCGGCGGCGGGCGGTCCTTCTCGCGGTCGGCGACCGTCTTTTTCACCTGATCGCGCAGCGCGGCGTACTCGAGGAAGCGCTTCGCCAGCGCGTCGTCGCTGACATCGGCCGCCTTGCCGTGCTCCTTCAGGAGTGCCTGCTGCGCCGGCGTCCGCTTGTCCTTCGCCGCCTTCACGGCGGCGATGATCTCGCTGCGCTTCGCCGCCGGCACGTCCTTCAGCCGCTCGTCGAGGTACTGTTCGCGGAGCGGGTCGGCGAACGCCGCGAGGCCGTCGCGGGCCGCCTTCACCTGCCGGTCGATGAGCTGGTTGCGCCGCGCCCGCGCGTCGAGGTCGGCCTTCATCCCGACCGCCACCACGCGCTCGTTCGGCTTCGCCCAGCGCTCCGGGTTGTAGACCGGGAAGAGGAGCGCCTGGAAGCCGTAGTACTCGGCCTGGGTGATCGGCTCGAACTTGTGGTCGTGGCAGCGGGCGCACTGGACGGTGAGGCCGAGCAGGCAGTTCACGAGGTTCTGCACGTTCCCTTCGAGCACGGTGAAGCGGTCGGTGCGCACCTCGTCCGGGTTGCCGTCGCTCTCGCCGGTGCCGTCCGGGGCGTTGCGGAGGAAGTGCGTGGCGGTGAGCGGCTCGACCATCGCCGGCGTTACGTCACCGCCCGGCACGTAGCCGGCCAGTTCATCGCCGGCGAGCTGCTCGCGCACGAACACGTCGTAGGGCTTGTCGGCGTTGAAGGACCGCACCACGTAGTCGCGGTAGCGCCACGCCAGCGGGCGGTCGCTGTCGGCGTTGAAGTAGCCGTTGCTGTCGGCGTACCCGGCGGCGTCGAGCCAGAACTTCCCCCACCGCTCGCCGTAGGCCGGCGACGCGAGGTAGCGGTCCACCATCTTCTCGTAGGCGTCGGCCGACCGGTCCGCGACGAAGGCGTCGATCTCGGCGACCGTCGGCGGCAGGCCGGTCAGGTCGAACGCGACGCGGCGGACGAGCGTCGGGCGGTCGGCCTCGGGGTTCAGCGTGAGCTGCTTCGCCTCGAGCGCGGCGAGGATAAAGCGATCGACGGTGGTGCGGGCCGGGCCGCGCACGTCGGGCACCTTCGGTCGCCCGACCGGGCGGAATGCGCGGTGCGATTCGGGGCCGGGTGGCTCGTCGGCCGCGACCGACCGGACCAGCGCGGCCGCGGTAACGAAGCACAGAATGATTCGCACGGCGGTGAACATGCACCCCACCTCGGCCGACTCGGCGTGTGCCACCACTGTAACCCGGCCCGCGCCGTCCCGGAAGTAGGCTCGATCGGCGGCAGAACAGGAACCCCGCAACCTCACCTGGAGGTGAGAGGGAACTTGAAGTCGTTGGTGCCGCCGGCACTCACCGGCGCCGAGAGGGTGGTATTCGCCCCCCAATACTTCTGCGGCACGGTGTTCGTTTTGGAGCCTTCCCCACCGTGTTTGCCTTTGACGGCCGCCCCCTCGGTGTAAACAAAGACCTCTACTTGGTTCTTGCCGACGGGCGCTTCTCCCGAGAAGGCGCCGTCCTTGATTGCCAGGACGCGCGGGGGAACGCCGGGCATGCCGAAGTGGATCTCGCCGGCGGGGATCGCTTTGCCGTCCAACGTGACGGTCCCCTTGACCTGCGCCACCGGAGGGCCCCCCGACTGCGACGAGGAGCAGCCCAGGGTCGACCCGAGCACGGCAGCGAAACCCAGCACGTAACAGAAGCGGTTCATCGGAGCGTCCTGGCGTGCGTGTATGGATCTTCTGCCGCGCCGCGGAAACTCGGCCGCACGATTCGGATCGCTACTCCGGGATGACTTGCCCGTCGTTGCGGCTGGCGAGGAGGGACAGGGTCGCCAGTGGGGTGGCGTTCTGTGCGAACCGCACCGAGCCGTCGCCCATTAGGAGGTTGCACCCACCCGTGTGCAACGAACTGAGCGGGATGTTGTTCCCCACATTGTCGTGGCACCCGCCGGAGTTCAGCGTCATGCCGATCTGGTTGATTTGATACCGGATCGTCGCGCAGTTATAAACCCGGTCGGCGTTGCCGACGTTCGTGGTGGGGACGTTGACCTGACACCCCTGGATCCACCCGTCCGGCCCCTGGCATGTCACGGCGATCTGGCTGGCGCCGCCGTAGGTGGCGCCGAGGATGGGCTGGTTGTTCGCGTTGCGGAGGTGGTTGCTCTGTTCGCCGACCGCCATCGTGTTGCTCGTGCCGTCCGTGACGTCGGTCAACTTGATCTTGCTGTGGGCGTACAGGACGCCCTGGGTGCTGACGATGTTGGTGGCGTAGGTCAGTACGCCGAGGTCGGTGGCCGAGCCGGAGATGGCGACGTAACTGGTGTACATGATGCCGATACCACCCGCGCCGGGGAGGACCGCCGAATAGGGGTTCCTCTCCGGCAGACTGGTCGAGGGGCACCGGTAGACGCCGATCGTCAGCCCCGCGATCGTCGCGTTGTTGGTCGCGACCTGCCACCCGCTCTGGCCGCTGAACTGCCAGCGGCTCAGGACGGCCGTCTGCTCGATGTGCGCCAGGAGGTGGACCATCCAGGAACTCCCCCAGTCCGCGTCCGGGGCGGTGGCGGGTGTCTTCCACGGGGCCTTGTCGGAGGACGCGCCCGGGGGGAGGTATCCGAGGGTGTCGTGGTAATTGTGGAGTGCCAGCCCGACCTGTTTGAGGTTGTTGGAGCACTTGGCGCGGGCGGCGGCCTCGCGGACCTTCTGCACCGCAGGGAGGAGCAGGCCGATCAGGATCGCGATGATGGCGATGACGACGAGTAACTCGATCAGGGTGAAACCGGACTCGCGCTGGGCTTTCATGGGAATTCCCCGGGAGTAGGGAAGACGAACCGAGAGCGGGCGGTCGAGAGAGGACGGGCGACGAACGTGAGCTTGGATTAGAATCCCGTCGACTCTCGACTGTCAACCAGGAGCGGAGTCCTTCTCACCAAGCTTTCACGCGACCCGTGACGGCCTCATCGATCCGGAAGAACAGTTGACGGGGCTCCTGATGAAGATCGCGCGACTCGAAGTCTTCGTCGTCGGCGACGGGCCGGACATCGACCCGGACAAGGGCGGCGTCGAGCCGCTGGCGTGCGTCCGCGTCCACACCGACGCCGGGCTCTCGGGCCTGTCCGAAGTGTTCCGCGTACCACCGGGCGTGGTGCGCGCGACAGTCGGCGGGCCGGACACGCACTTCGGCCGGCTGCTCATCGGGCAGGAACTCACGCACCCCGAACGCCTGTGGCAGCGGATGTGGGACGCGATCATGCACACCAACCGCCGCGGGTGGCAGGTCATCATCCTCGGCGCGCTCGACGTCGCGCTGTGGGACGTCTACGGCCGGATGCTCGGCCGCCCGGTGTGGGAACTGCTCGGCGGCGTGCAGCGCGGACCGTTCCAGACGCCGGCCGGGGCCGAACCCGTCGTCACACCGTACTGCACGCTCGTGTCGGACGTGTGGGGCGGCGAGGCGATGTTCGTGCAGCAGGTCGGGCGCGCGGAGACGCTGGCCGCGCTCGGCTACCGGGCGTTCAAGGTCGAGCCGATGATGTCGACGCCGGCCGACGTGATCGAGCTCGCCCGCCGCTTCCGCAAGACGTTCGGCCCCGGGCCGACGCTCATGGTCGACGTCGGCTACCTGTTCCACGACGTGCCGACCGCCGCCCGCGTGTGCCGCGCCCTGGAAGAGTTCGACGTATTCTTCTTCGAGACGCCGTTCCCGGTGGACTCGCCCGCCCCCTACGCCGAGCTCGCGGCCCGCACGACGCTCCCGCTGGCGATGGGCGAGCACGGGGTGACGCGGTGGGAGTTCCTCGACATGATGGACCGCGGCCGGGTGTCCGTGGTGCAGCCGTACATGACCACCTGCGGCGGGCTGACGGAGGCGAAGCGAATCGTCGAACTCGCCCGCGCCCGCGGCTCGCTCGTGTGCCCGGGGAACTGGTCCACGCAGATCCTCGGCGCCGCCACCGTCCACCTCGCGGCGTACTCGCCGGTCACGCCGTTCGTCGAGTTCGCGCCGGCCGAGGTGTACGCCTCGCCGCTCCGCCGCGAACTCCAGGCCGCCGGGTTTCCGGTGAAGAACGGCACGATCGCGCTCCCCGACCGCCCCGGGATCGGCTACGATCTGCCGGCCGAGGTCGCGGCGCGCTTCGCCCTGCCGTGACCGGCCCCGCCCCGGGTGTGCCCATGTCCGTTCGGCCCACGAACGTCCGCTGGCTGGTCGTGGCGCTGCTGGCGGGGCTCGTCTTCCTCGCGCACTTCAACCGCGTCAGCATCTCGGTCGCGGCCAACGCACACCTCATCGGGCCGGGCCGGCTCTCGGCCGAACAGATGGGGCTGGTGTACTCGGCGTTCCTGCTCGTCTACACGCTCGGGATGCTCCCCGGCGGCTACCTCCTCGACCGCGCCGGCCCGCGCCGGGCGATGGCGGTGATGGCCGTCGGGCTCGGGGTCTGGTCGGCGCTCACCGGCGTGCTCGGCTGGACCGGCCTGGGGGTCGCCGCGCTGTTCGTGCCGCTGTTGGTGATCCGCGGGCTGGCCGGGGCGATGAGCGTTCCGCTCCACCCCGGGGCCGCGCGGGCGGTGTCGCTGTGGGTGCCGCCCGGCGAGCGCTCGACCGCGAACGGCACCGTCACCGCCGGCGCGCTCGTCGGCATCGCGCTGACGTACCCGGTCTTCGGCTGGCTCATGGACGGGTTCGGCTGGCCGGCGGCGTTCGTCGTCTGCGGCGCCGCGCTGGCGCTGCTCGGCGTCGGCTGGTACGCCCTCGCCGCGGACAACCCGGAGGAACACCGCTGGACTAACGCCGCGGAGCGCGAGCTAGTGACCGCGGCTGGCGCCCCGCCGCCGCGCGCCAGAGCGACGCTCGGGGAGACCGTGGGATTGCTCTGCAACCGGAGCTTGGTGCTGTTGACGCTCAGTTACGGCGCGCTCGGCTACATGCAGTACCTGTTCTTCTACTGGATCGAGTTCTACTTCGGGACCGAACTCAAACTCCCCGAATCGGAGAGCCGGCGGGCGGCGTTCATCGTGATGATGGCGTCGGCCGTCGGCATGTTGCTGGGCGGTCGGGTGGCGGACCACCTCGGCCGCGCGCTCGGGTCGCGCGCCGGCAACCGGGTGGTGGCCGTGACCGGCATGGGCCTTAGCGCGGGGTTCAGCCTGTGCGGCGTGGCCGCCACGGACCCGAACGCGGTGGTGGCGTGGTTCGCGCTCGGGCTCGGGGCGCTCGGGCTGTGCGAGGGGATCTTCTGGACGACCGCGCCGCTGCTCGCGCCGCGGAACGGCGGGCTGGCGTGCGCCTTGGTGAACACCGGCGGGAACGGCGTGGGTATGCTCGCCCCGGTCGTCACCCCGCTGCTCGGGCAGGCCTACGGCTGGACGACCGCGGTCGCGGTGGCGTGCGCGGTGTGCTTCGCCGGCGGGCTGCTGTGGTTCGGGATTCACGACCGCCTCCCGAGCAACGGGGACGAAGGGGAATAGGCCGATGCCCACCGCGATCACGCGGGCGCCCGGCCCGGAACTGGCGCGCTGCGAGCTCACGCACCTGCCGCGCGAGCCGATCGACCCGGCACTCGCGCTCACCCAGCACCGGGCGTATCAGGCCGCGCTCCGGGACGCGGGGCTGCACGTCATCGAACTCCCCGCCGACCCCGCCCACCCGGACGGGGTGTTCGTCGAGGACACCGCCGTGGTGCTGGACGAACTCGCGGTGCTGACCCGGCCGACGCCCGCGTCCCGGCGCGGGGAAGGGGCCGCGGTCGCATCCGCGCTCGCGCCGTTCCGGCCGGTCACCGCGCTGCCGCCGGACGCCTTCCTCGAAGGCGGCGACGTGCTCCGCGTCGGCCGCACGCTGTTCGTCGGCCTGTCGGGTCGGACCGGCGCGGCCGGGGTGCAGGCGCTGGCCGAGGTCGTGGGCCCGCACGGGTACGCCGTCGTGCCCGTCCGCGTGACCGGCTGCCTCCACCTCAAGAGTGCGGTGTGTGCGCTGGACGACAGGACGGTTCTGCTCAACCCGGCGTGGGTCAGTACCGAGCCGTTCGCCAGCCTCCTTCGAGTGAAGGTGCCCGTCTCCGAGCCGTTCGCGGCGAATGTGCTGCGCCTTCCCGGCGGTATCCTCCTGAGCACCGCTTACCCCACAACAGAGGTGCTTCTCAGGGGTCACGGGCACCGCGTGATCACGATCGACGTGTCCGAGCTGCACAAGGCCGAGTCGGGGCTGACGTGCATGAGCCTCGTGTTCCAGGAGCTGCCGTCGTGACGCCGCTGCCGGATGTGATCGAATCCGTGGACGAGCTGGAACACCTCCTCAGCCGGCCGACCGACGCGGCCGTATCCGCGCTCGGTCAGCTGACCGGCGACATCCTTGTGCTCGGCGTCGCCGGGAAGATGGGGCCGACGCTCGCCCGCATGGCGGTCCGGGCCTCCGAGGCCGCCGGCGTGAAGCGCCGCGTGATCGGCGTGGCCCGCTTCTCCGACCCCGCGGTGCGCGACCGGCTCGAAACGGCCGGCGTCGAGACGATTGCGTGCGACCTGCTCGACCCGGCCCAGCTCACCGCGCTGCCGGACGTGCCGAACGTCGTCTACATGCCGGCGATGAAGTTCGGCTCGACCGGCCAGGAGGCGCGGACGTGGGCGACGAACGCGTTCCTCGCCGCCGACTGCGCCCGCCGCTTCCGCGGCAGTACAATCGTCGCCTTCTCGACCGGGAACGTGTACGGCCTCACGCCGGTCGCCGGCGGCGGGTCGCGCGAGGCCGACGCCGCGAACCCCGCCGGCGAGTACGCCATGAGCTGCCTCGGCCGCGAACGGCTGGTCGAGCACGTCAGCCGGTCTCACGGCACGCGCTGCGCGCTGATCCGCCTCAACTACGCCAGCGAGCTGCGCTACGGGGTGCTGGTCGATCTGGCGCGGAAGGTGTGGGCGGGCGAGCCGATCGACCTGGCGATGGGGAACTTCAACGCCATCTGGCAGGCGGACGCGAACGCGGCGGCGCTCGCCGCCTTCGACCACGCCGCCTCACCGCCGTTCGTCGTGAACGTCGCCGGCCCCGAAACGCTGTCCGTAAGAGCAGTGGGCGAGCGGTTCGCGGCTCTCATGGGCAAGCCGGTCGCGTTCACCGGCCGCGAGGCCGGCGACGCGCTCCTCAGCAACGCCCAGCTCGCGCATCGGCTGTTCGGCTACCCGCAGGTCACCGCCGACCGGATGATGGAGTGGGTCGCCCGCTGGGTGGTGGCCGGCGGCACCGACCTCGGCAAGCCGACGCACTTCGAGGCCCGCGACGGGAAGTTCTGAATGCCGCTCCCCACTGCCATCGCCGCCGCCCTCCGCCGCGGGCTCGTGATCCCCGCGATGCCGCTGGCGCTCACCGCCGACCGCACGCTCGACGAGCGCCGGCAGCGCGCGCTGATCCGCTACTACGCCGACGCCGGCGCCGGAGGGTTGGCGGTCGGCGTCCACACCACACAGTTCGCCATCCGCGACCCGCACGTCGGCCTGTTCGAGCCGCTGCTGCAACTCGCGGCGGAAGAACTGCGCCGGGCCGACGAGCGGCACGGCGAAGCGCTCGTCCGCGTCGGCGGCATCTGCGGCCGCACGCCGCAGGCGGTGAAGGAGGCGGAACTGCTCCGCGACGCCGGCTACCACTGCGGGCTGCTCAGCCTCGGGGCGCTGCGCGACGCCACCGACGCGGAACTGGTCGCGCACTGCCGGACGGCCTCGGAGGTGATCCCGGTCGTCGGCTTCTACCTGCAACCGGCCGTCGGCGGGCGGGTGCTGCCGTACCGGTTCTGGCGCGAATTCGCGGAGCTGCCGAATGTCTGCGCGGTCAAGATCGCGCCGTTCAACCGCTACCAGACGATCGACGTGGTGCGCGCCGTCGCCGAGGCGGGCCGCGACGACCTCGCGCTCTACACCGGCAACGACGACACCATCGTGCTCGACCTGCTGACGCCGTACCGGTTCGCGGTGAACGGCCGCGACGTCGAGCGCCGCATTGTCGGCGGGCTGCTCGGGCACTGGTCGGTGTGGACGAAGCGCGCCGTCGAGCTGCTCGCCGAGTGCCACGCCGCGGACGGCGCCGACGCCAACCTGCTGGCGCGGGCGGTCGAGGTGACGGACGCGAACGCGGCGTTCTTCGACGCCGCCAACGGCTTCGCCGGCTGCATCGCCGGGCTGCACGAAGTGCTGCGGCGGCAGGGTCTGCTCGCCGGCATCTGGTGTCTCGACCCCAACGAAACGCTCGGCCCCGGCCAGTTCGCCGAGATCGACCGCGTGTGCGCGGCGTACCCGCACCTGGCCGACGATGATTTCGTCGCCGCCAACCGCGACCGCTGGTTAAGCGGGTGAGTGCTGCGCGGGTCGTTCGTGCCGTGCCGGTCCCCGGCGCGACGCCGGCGACTTGATTGAGACCCGACGCATGGACGACCACATCTCGATCCGCCCCGCCACCGACGCCGACATCCCGGCGCTGGAGGCGCTCATCCCGCTCTCGGTGCGCGTGCTCCAGGCGGCCTACTACACCCCGGCGCAGATGACCGCAGCGCTCGGTCCCGTGTTCGGCGTCGACCGGCAGCTCATCCGCGACGGCACGTACCTCGTCGCCGAGGGCGGCGGGGAAATCGTGGGCTGTGGTGACTGGAGCCGGCGGTGGGCGGTGTTCGGTGGCGACCGCGACCGCCCGGGCGAGGACGCCGCCCTCGACCCGGCCGCCGACCCGGCGCGCGTCCGCGCCGTGTTCGTCCGCCCGGGTTGGGAGCGGCGCGGCATCGGCCGGGCGCTCGTGGCCGCCGCGGAGTCGGCGGCCCGCGCGGCGGGGTTCCGCGACGCGGTGCTGGTCGCCACGCTGGCCGGCGAGCCGCTGTTCGCCGCGTGCGGCTACGCCGTCACCGAGCGGTACGACGTCGCTCTCGCCGGCGGCGTGTCGCTGGCGGTCGTGCGCATGGCCCGGCGCCTCGCCGCAGGGTAGCGGTAGGCGGTCAGTCCTTCGGCCCGGGGAGCGGGTCGGGGATCGTCCGCGACAGCGGAGTGTCGCCGCGGATCATCCGCGTCGCGGCCCCGGTGAGGCGTAGGTAGTAGTCCGGCGGCAGCCCCTCGTAGGTGACGAAGTGCTTCCCGACCGGCGTCTGGTCGGCGACCTTGAAGATGGCGGTCCCCTCGTCCACCTCGTCGAACATGCCCACGAACGCGGTGCGGACGCCGAGCTCCTTGAACGCCGCGAACTGCCGCCAGTAGAACTCGCCCTTCTGCCGCGGGATCACCGTTGCGCCCGGTTTCGCCCGCTTCAGGTTGTCCCACGAGAAGCCCGGGAACGCCGTCGGTACGTAGCCGGCGCCGGTCTTCTTCAGCTCCGCCAGGTCGCCCTCCCACACGTCGCGCTTGATGCGGTCCATCGAGGCGTCGTCGCGGTAGCGGCCGGCGTCCCACGGGCTGATGGCGTCGAACGAGCGGTACACCTTCGCCCACTCCGGCTCCGTCCGCGACGCGCCCTTCTGCGTGCGCCAGTGGGCGTCCACCCCGCCGATCAGGTACACGCCGCCGTAGGCCGGGTCGGACTTGAAGAACGCGACGAGCTCCTCGGCCTGCGCGACGGTCCACGGGCGGTCCTTGAACCCGAGCCCCCACAGCAGCACGACGGGTTTGCCGTTGTGCCGCAGGTAGCGCGCGTCCTCGCGGACCTTCACCTTATCGCAGAGGAATTTCCAGTCATTTATCACGGCCGCGGTTGAACCCCGTCCCCCCATCGAGAGGTCGAGCATGAGCGCCCACACGCGGCCCTCGCGGTGGCAGCCCTCGCGGACGTTGGCGAGCACCTGGTTGACGTGCCGCGCCCGCCGCGGGTCGGCCGCCTCGCCGACGAACCGGCTGAGGAACACGCCGTCGATGCCGTACTGCCGCATCCACTTGTGGTGGAGCAGGACCGGCCCCTTGCGGAACGCGCTGTAGAGCTTCGCCGGCGAACCGTCGGGGAGCTTGAGGCCGGGCACCTCGCGCAGGTCGGCCGGGTCGTACTCGGACACGTCCGGCCACATGTCCACGGTGAACCGCCCGCCGTCCGGCCGGTCCAGCCCGACGCCCCAGTGCGTGAACCCGAAGGTCGTGCCGTCGCCGGGCGTGTTGAACCAGCCCTGGTAGCCGCACAGCACCTTGCCGTCGAGCGTGGTGGCGTCGACGTCGGTGCGCGTCGGCCCGGTGTACGGCCGCAGCCACGGCTCGTCGGCCGCCGGCTGCGCGCCGCCGGGCAGCGCGGCGAGAACGCACGCAGAGAGGGTCAGGCCGAGTCGCGTCATGGGTTCGCGCCATCGGGGGAGAGGGGTAGCGACGTCCTATCCCGCCGCCGGCGGCGCGGCCATCACGCCATCATCGCCACCATGCCGAGGACGTGCCCGCCGAGTGCCGCGTCGCCGTCGATGCGGATGTCGGGGAAGAGCTGGTGCGCCACGCCCGGCGGGCGACGCTTGGTGACGAGCCGCCAGCAGGTGTCCGCGTCCAGCGTCACCGTGCTCGTCGCCGGCCGCGGCGCGACCGAAACCTGCCGCCAGCCGGTGTCGCTGCACTCGACGTGCCACGCCCCGCCGGCCTCGCCCGCCACGACCACCGTCACCACCGTGCCCGGGTCGGCCGGCACGTCGTGGAACGTGGACGGCAGCGCCCGCAGGAACTCAGCGACGGTGCGGGTGCATGAGGCGGCGGCCGGAGATCGTGGACGGGCGGCCGGTGGCGTCGAACAGCTGCCGCGTGTGGTGCCACTTCTCGGTGTAGTCGCGCGCCACGTCCATCCAGTTCGCCGACTCCGCCTCGCCCGCCCACGCGACCGGGAAGAGCGCCGGGCCGTGCGGGTCGAGCGCCGCGAACAGGCCGGCGAGTTGCGGGTCGGCCCAGGCGACGAGGTCGGTCAGCACGCGCGGGCTGAGCCGGCGTGTGCCGGTCTCCCACTCGGCGTTCAGCCGGGTGAGGAACGCGAGCAGCGGTTCGCCCGGCCGCGGCCCACCGGCGCTGAACCCGTCGCGCTGGAGCGACAGCCGCCGCAGACTGCCGTCGAGGAGGTGCGAAACGACGTCCTTGACGGTGCGCCCGGAACTGGAAGTCGGGCGGTGCCAGTCGGCCGGCGCGAGCGCCCGCAGCAGGTCGAGCAGGTGGCGGCCGATCTCGGGGAAGAGGTCGGCGACGAGGATCGGGTGCATCGGCGGGTCCGGGTCGGGGGCGGGCGCCGCGAACGGACGCGCGGGGCGGTCCGGCGGTTCGCTACCACCCGGCCGGCGTGCCCCAGATGCCGGGCGTGGCGAACTCGACGAGATTCCCGGCGGGGTCGCGGAAGTAGAGCGAGCGGCCGCCGAGCGGCCAGTCCTGCTCGTGCTCGACCGGCACGTCGCACGCCGCGAGATGATTCCGCCAGTCGGCGAGCGCATCGGCGGGGATGCCGAGGGCGAAGTGCGTCGGCCCGGTCGCCCCGTGCGCGGGGAGGTGCGTGCCGCGGAGCGTCGCGGC
>JAFKFQ010000723.1 GCA_017308215.1 bacterium
GGGACGGGGTCGGCGGCGGAGGGATCGGGGTCACGGGAACAGTCTCGGTCGGAATCGCGGAGGCGGCGGTCGGCGGCATGGTCGTGCCCGGTGGGTGTCGCCCGCCGCTCCCGATGTGGCGGCGGAACACCCCCCGGCGGAATTGCACGAAACGCCTGAAACGGAACCGGCCGCGCGACCCAAGGGGCTGCGCGGCCGGGAGATGAGGCGACAAAAAAACGGTCTTGCAGTTGCAGCAAACTGGGCCAACTGCAAGACGCTACCCCTTGAAGGCCATCACCTGGCCGATGTCCAGGACGGCCGCCCACAGGTGCTTCAAGAGTCCCCCCTCCCGGTCCGAGAAGCACCGACTCACGTCTGACTCCGACAGCCCGACCCTCTCTCCCAGCGCCTTTTGCGTCGGCCGGGGGAGCAGCTCGACCGGACCGCCCAAGGCGAGCCGCGCGTGTGCGTCCTCGCGGGCCGCACGGAGGATCTCCCGCACCTCCCGCTCGAGCAACTCGATGTTCGCCAGCCGGACGCCCCGCCGCGGCGGCGGGTCCTTCTCCGCAGGCGCCACCGCGGGGAACCCGTCCGCCAGCCGGGCCTCGACCGTGGCCGCGTCGAACACCAGCCCGCCCGGGCCGGCGGCGACCACCGCGTCCAGCCCGACCCCCGGGTTCGGCGTCGCCGCCCACGCCCGGGCCGAACGCTCGGTCGGGTGAAGGAGCACTGCCAAGGGGTGCGGGCCGAGCGCGGCCGCCACCGCCGCCCGCGGGGGGCCGAACACGGCGCGGGCGAAGTACACCTGCCGGGGACGCCCGGCCCACCGGGCGGTGCCCACGTACCACAGGCGGCCGGGAACGACGGCCTCTACCCCGGTCCTCACCCCAGCCGCCGCAGCGACACGACCCAGGAGCGCGGGCACGTCCACCTCCCACCGCCGCAGGGCGTCCGGCCCCACTTCGGTCGAGCCGCACGCGCGGCACGCCGCCCGGAGCTTGACCTCACCGCCCGCGGTCGCGAGGGACACCACCCGGGCGACGTCCCCGCACCCGGCGCAGGTCGTGAACCCCGCCGGCCGGAGCTCGCGCAGGACGCCGAGGGCGGCGACGTACGTCCACCCGCCGGGCGGGAAGTCGGCCGCCTCGGGCTGGAGGAAGATCGGGTGCGGGCCGTCAAGCCGCGCCCACACCGGGGTCAGCGGGTCGGTCGACACAGATCCCCCACCGCCGGAGGTACTCGAGGGCCAGCTCGACCCGCTCGGGCCGCTGGTTCCGCAGGCTGCACGTGTTCGGGGCGGCGACCTCGAACGTCAGCGTCCGCCCCCGCCCGGGCGGGGCGTCCAGGAACTCGAAGCAGAACCCGGCCAGGGTCACGTCGAGCGAGGTCAGCGGTACCCGCTCGCGGTCCAGCAACTCGTCGAGCATGTCGTACACATCGTCCGGGCCGAGGTCGGGGTCGCCCTTGACGGTGAGCACCCGCTGGGTCCCGCGGACCCGGAGGCGGAGCTGGCGGACGGACACCCGGACCCGGTCGGCCGGGTCGGTCGGGAGGGCCGTGTCCCGCCACCGGAGGCGGGCCAGGTGGTACACCGGGCGGGCCCACGGGCCGACCTCGGCCCCGAGGGCGACCCGGGCGAACACCTCCTCGACCCGCTGCTTGAGCCGGGCCGACAGCCGGGCGTACAGCTCGAGGGTGCCGGCCGCCGGGTCGAGCGCGAACACGACCGCGAACGTGCGGCGGAAGGTGCGCGGGGTGAGCCGGCCGCGGTCGTCGTGGGCGGTGACGTTCTGGACGTAGTCGTCGGGGTAGGCGAAGAAGTACCGGGTCGGGCCGCGGGCGAGGGGCTCGACGGTGCAGTGCCGGCCCCGCCCCCGCTCGGCCTCGAGCAGGGCGGACAGCTCGGCCCCGAGGCGGGCCAGGGCGTCCGGGGAGGTGTCGGGCTCCCGCCGCGGGAGGTCGTCCCGGCGGCGCCACCAGGACAGGTGGTCGACCTGGTGGAACAGGCCGGCGACCTCGACCGCCCGGGGGCGGTGGGCCCACGCCCAGGGGGCGAGGTCGTAGACGCGGCCGTCCTGGGGGGCGTCGGGCGGGAGGGCGTCCT
>JAFKFQ010000187.1 GCA_017308215.1 bacterium
GCCGCACGGGCTCGAGCGCCCAGGGCCTGGCCGGCGGGTCCGCCCTGACCGTCGGGACGGTCGCGGCGAGCAGCGCCGGGACGACCCAAAAGAACTTCGCAGGCATTACCGGCCTCCGCTCGTCGGGCTCGATTCGAGAGGCCGGCGACCGCGCGATTCTACCACACCGGCGGCCTGTCATACGGGAATCGGTCACGCCCCCCACGTCGTCGGTCCGGGCGGGGGGAGAGGCCGACGGTTGAGCCGTCGCGGGGGACGTCAGCGGTGAGCCGGTTCCCAGTGCGGCCACATGGCCGCGCTGCCGGGAGTGCGGTCGGTGATCCGCCGTTCGGTCCGGTCGGCCAGGTTCATCACGTACAGGTTCCGCGCCCCGCCCCGCAACGAGCCGTACACCAGCCACCGGCCGTCCGGCGACGGCTGGGGGTGGTAGTGGAGCGAGCCGGCCGGCGTGTCGGTCAACCGGACGGCCTTGCCGTCGAGCGTCGCCCGGAACAGCTCCACCCCCGCGCCGGCCTTCGCGGTGTAGTACACCGCCGCCCCGTCGGCCGCCCAGGCCGGCACGTCGCTGCTGCCGCCGTGAAAGTCGGGCACGTCGAGGAATTCGACCACCCCCTTGTACCCGTTGCGGTCGGCCAGCTTCCTCAACCCGGTGCCGTCCGGCCGGACGACGTGCGGGTGGCAGTCGTAGTGCTCGCCGCTCACGAACAGGAGCCACGCCCCGTCCGGCGACCACGTCGGCGCGAAGTCGAACGGGTGGCCGGTCCTGACGTGGCGCTTGTTCGAGCCGTCCGCGGCGGACACGTAGAGCTGGTAGTTCTCGTGGTAGCAGAGGTGCCGGCCGTCCGGCGAGGCGCTGTACCCGTAGGCGAACCCGCCGCCGGTCGCGGACACGTCCCGCTTGTTCCGCCCGTCGAGGTCCATGACGAACGGCCGGGACACGCCGTTGATCAGCGGCGTGAAGCCGAGCCCCTTCCCGCCGGGCAGGAAGAACAGCCCGCCGTTGTAGTGGCTGACGCGGTCCACCGCGGTCACGTTGGTCACCCGGCCCGTGGCGAGGTCGAGCAGGCACGAGTCGAGCTTCCACCGGCCCTCGTCCATCCGGAAGCGCCTGTTCGCCTCCTCCCACCGCGCGTTCTCGGGCGACTGCCAGCCGGCGCCGATCACGGCGGTCCTGCCGTCCGGCGACCAACCGGCGAACTGCGTCCAGGCGTCGGGCTCCTTCGTCAGGTCCTCGGCCACCAGCCGCCGGCCGGTGCCGTCGGCCCGCACGACCGCCGCCCGCATGGTGCGGACGTTGGCGTGCCGGCCGCCGGGCAGGTCGGTGCGGAGCTCGGTGTACCCGACGAGTGGGACCGCGGGGGTCGGCCCCGGGTCGGCCCCCGCCGCGGGGCGGGGGGCAAGGACCGCGAGCAGGAGCGCGGGCCAGCGGGTCACGGGTCTGAAACGCATGGCGGGCTCTCGTTCGGGGCCGTCACTCCACACCCACCCGGCAGCCTCAACTGTACCGAATATCGCTTCCCCGCGGCGGCGGTCCTGGGTAAAGTGAGTTTCCCCGCCCCCACGGCACACCTTCCTAACAACGTTCGATTTCTCCCGGAATACGACCGTCGCCCTCCACCCGTAACGAACCTTCCCGGACACCGAGACCCGCCACCATGCCCGCACCGCGACTCCTCGCCGCAGCGTGCGTGCTCGCCGCCCTGGTCGTGGGCGAGCGCCCGGCGCCGGTCCGCTCGGACGACGCGGCCCCATCAGCGCGCGTGACAGCGATCCTCCAGAAACACTGCTACGGCTGTCACGGTCCGGCCAAGTCGAAGGGGGACCTGCGGCTCGACACGCTCGACCCCGATCTGGTGAAGGGGAAGGACGGTGAGAAGTGGCGGGAGGTGCTCGACCGGCTCAACTTCGGCGACATGCCCCCGGCCACCGAGCCCGCGATGGCGAAGGCGGACCGCGAGCTACTCACCGCTTGGCTCGTGCAAGAACGGCGGCGGGCGGCGCTGGCGAAGAACCCGGCGACGCACTTCCGGCGGCTGACCCGGCGCGAGTACGAGCGGACGCTGCAAGACCTCCTCGGCCTGCCGATCGACTTCGGCACCCGCCTACCCGAAGACGGCCGGTCGAAGTCCGGCTTCCGCAACGACGGCGACGTCCTGCGGATGTCGCCGCAGCAGTACGAAACGTACCTCCAGATCGCCGACGAGGCGCTCGACGCGGCCGTCGTGTCCGGCCCGGCGCCGGCGGTCCACCGCTTCCGCCTCAGCGGGTTCGAGAAGGCCGAGACGTTCACGGTCGCGACGCTCCCGAAGCCGGCGGACCGGCCCGGCGAAACGTTCGCGTACGCCACGCCCAAGGGGAAGGCGTTCCGCGTCTTCAACGCCTCGCCGCCGCAGAACAAGAAGACGGCGTGGGACGGCACACTGCCACCGTCGGCGGTCCGGAAGCACGGTGAGGCGGCGACGCAGTTCCCGGAGTTCCGCGTCGCGGTCGGGTTCCAGCACGCCTACCGCAAGGGCGAGGCGCGCGTCCGGGTCCGCGCCGCCCGCGTCGAACCGTCCGACGGGGCGGGCGCGGCGCGCGTGCCCGTGCTGACGGTCGCGCTCGGCTCGACCAACTTCCACGGCGTCGAACTGACCCCGATCGGCGAGCCGGTGGTCGTGGACCACGCCGACGCCCGGACCTACGAGTTCAAGGTGCGGATGGAGAACGTCTCGGCGCCGAACTCGGGGCCGCTGACGGACAAGAACGCCGCGGTGCTGGCCGTGTGGAATTCCGCCGCGCAGGTCAAAGGAGAGGCCGCGCCGCCGCGGCTGAAGGTCGAGTGGGTCGAGTTCGAGAGCCCGTACTTCGAGGCGTGGCCGCCCCCGACGCACGCCGCCGTCCTGTTCCCGAAGGGCGACCTCGCCGAGCCGGCCTACGCCCGCGAGGTCGTCCGCCGGTTCGCCACCCGCGCCTACCGCGGCCCCGTCGCCGCCGCCGAGCTCGACCGGCTCATGGCGCACTGGGCCGCCGCCCGCAAGGACGCCGACACGCTCGAAGACAGTCTGAAGGAGACGCTGGCCGTCGTCCTCAGCTCGCCCCGGTTCCTCGCGCTCCCCGCCACCCGCACGACGACCGCCGAGCGCGAGGGGCTGACCGACCACGAACTCGCGGCGCGGCTCTCGTACTTCCTCTGGAGCACGATGCCGGACCCGGTGCTGATCCGGCTCGCCGACGAGGCGAAGCTGCGCGACCCGGCCGTGCGCGCGGCGCAGGTCCGCCGCATGATCGCCGACGCGAAGGCGTGGCAGTTCGTCGAGCAGTTCCCCGACCAGTGGCTCGAACTCGACCGCCTCCAGCGAGTCGTCGTGAACAAGGACCGCTACCCCGGCTTCGACGACGCGCTCGCCGCGGCCATGCGGCTGGAGACGGTCCACTTCTTCGGCGAAGTCCTCCGCAAGGATCTGAGCATCTTTCAGTTCCTCGCGTCCGACTTCACGTGCGTCAACGACCGGCTCGCGGCGCACTACGGCATCGCGGGCGTGGAGGGACCGCGGTTCCGCCCGGTGAAGCTCGACGCGGGGCTCCACCGCGGCGGCATCCTCACCCACGCGGGCGTCCTCACGGGCACGTCGGACGGGACGGACGGCCACCCGATCAAGCGCGGCATGTGGCTGCTCAAGAACCTCCTGGACGAGACGCCGCCGCCCCCGCCGCCGAACGTCCCCGAGTTGAACCGCGACAGCCCGAAGCTGAAGGGCCTGACGATCCCGCAGGCGCTGGCCGCGCACCGCGACAACGCCGCCTGCGTCGGCTGCCACCGCAAGATCGACCCGTGGGGGCTGGCGTTCGAGGAGTACGACGCCGTCGGGAACTGGCAGCGCGACGGCGCCGGCGCCGAGCTGCGGAAGAAGCGGACCCGCAACCCCGTGGACGCGAAGGCGGAGCTGCCCGGCGGCGCGACGGTGGACGGGCTCGACGCCCTGCGGGCCGAGCTGGTCCGCTCGCGCGGCGACGACTTCCGCCGCGCCGTGCTGCGGAAGGTGATGGCCTACGCGCTGGGCCGCTCGCTGACGCTCGGCGACACCGAAACGGCGGACGCGCTGGTGCCGGCGCTCCGCGGCCGCGGCGACCGCCTCGGCGCCCTGATCGAACTCGTGGTCGAGAGCGAACCGTTCCAATCGAAGTAGAGGCTCGCCATGCCCCGGCCCTCCTGGCTGCTCGACCGGCGCACCGCCCTCCGCGGCGCGGGCCTCGCGCTGGCGCTGCCCTGGCTCGAAGCCATGTCGCCCGCCGCGTCGGCGGCGCCGCGGCCGCGGCGGTTCTGCGCCTTCTTCTTCGGCAACGGCGTGAACCTCCAGACGCGGCACCCCGGCCACCAGGACTGGCACTGGTTCCCGCACACCGACGGCCGCGACTACACGTTCACGAAGTCGCTGGAGCCGCTCGCCCCGCACCGCGCCGACATGACCATCCTCGGCGGCCTGTCGCACCCCACCAGCCGGCAGCTCGTCGGGCACAACACCGTGGACGTGTGGCTCACCGGCGCCGACATCCGCGAGACGCTGACCAACTCGGCGTCGATCGACCAGGTGATCGCCCGCCACCAGGGGGCGCGGACGCGCCTCCCGTCGCTGGTGCTGTCGAGCCACGGCGGCGTCGGCACGAAGAGCCGCAGCACGACGATCTCGTTCGACCACCAGGGCCGCGCCATCCCGGCCGAGTCGAACCCGCGCCGGGTCTTCGAGCGGCTGTTCGAGCCGCCGAGCGACGGCGACCTCGCCGCGCGCCGGCGGGTACTCGGCGCCGGGCGGCGCCGCGTGGACTTCCTGCTCGACGACGCCCGCAGCCTGCGCAACACCCTCGGCCGGCCCGACCAGCAGCGGCTCGACGAGTTCCTCCAGTCGCTCGACGAGGTGGAGGGGCGCGTCGAGCGGGCGCAGGACTGGCTCGGCAAGGCGCTGCCGCAGGTGGACCGCGGCGCGATCAACCTCGACGTGTCGCCCCAGGGGCCGACCGACTACATCCGCACGATGTACGACCTGGTCGCGCTGGCGTTCGAGACCGACACGACGCGCTCCGCCGCGTACCAGGTGACCGCGGAGGACGGCGTGGGCATCTGCGACCGGTTCCCGACGATCCTGAACTTCGGCCGCCGGGTCGGCCACCACGGGCTGAGCCACGACAACGACGACACGACGCACGGCTGGGGCCGGTACGACCGCTACCTCGCCGAGCAGTTCGCCTACTTCCTCGCGCGCCTCGGCCGGGTCCGCGAGGGGGACGGGCGGTTGCTCGACAACACGGTGGCCCTGTACGGCAGCGGCACGAGCACCACGCACAACGCCCGCAACTACCCGCTCGTGCTCGCGGGCGGCAAGAACCTCGGCCTGAAGCACGGGCGGTTCATCAAGCAGCGGGCCGAGCGGCCGCTGGGCGACCTGTTCCTCACGCTGCTCCACCGCTTCGACGTCCCGGCGCGGTCGTTCGCCGACAACGCCGGCGAGTTCCGCGAAATCCTCGCGTCGTGACCCACCGCCGATCGACCAGCGGGGCTCCCCCATGAACCGGCTCGCCGTCGTCGCCGTCGTGCTGTATTGCGGCACGACCGCCGGCGCCCAGGACCCGTTCCCGCAGTTCGAGAAGCGGGTCCACAAGGACGGCGCGAAGGCGCTCCCGTACCGGTTGCTCGTCCCGAAGGCCTACGCGCCCGGGACGGCGCTGCCCCTCGTCGTGTGGCTGCACGGCTCCGGCGAGACCGGCGGCGACAACGTCGCCCCGCTCCGCGCGCTCGACAAGACCGTCCTGGCCGACGCGGAGAAGTGCCCCGCGTTCGTCATGGTCCCGCAGTGCCCGCCGAAGTCGGCGTGGCACGCGGTCGGGTACAACAAGGTGCCGGAGATGACCGACCCGTCGCGGATGACCGTGGCGGCGGTCGCGGGGCTCCGCAAGGAGTTCGGGCTCGACGGCCGCCGGATCTACGTCGGCGGGTTCTCGATGGGCGGGTGCGGCACGTGGGAACTGCTGACCCGGTACCCCGACCTGTTCGCCGCCGCGTTCCCGATCGCCGGCCCCCCGTTCGCCGGCGCGCCGGGCGAGCGCCCCGGGCTGGCCGCGGTGGTCAAGCGCGTCCCGGTCTGGACCTTCCACGGCGACAAGGACGCCGTCGCCCCGGTCGCCGGGACCCGCGCGATCGTGGCCGCGCTGAGGCAGGAGGGCGCGGACGTGACGTACACCGAGTACAAGGGCGGCGGCCACGAGTGCGCGCGGACGTTGAGGGACCCGAAGCTCGTGGAGTGGCTTCTGACCCGGAAGCGGGCGACCGACCCGAGCTTCGAACAGGCGAGGGTGCCGGAGCACGCGGCCCTCATCGTCAAGACGCTGCCGGACGGGGAGCGGGGCACCTGGACCGGGATGGTCGAGCGGACCGGGCACGGCGCGGCCCGGCTGCCGATCGACAACGTGCGGTACCGCCTGAAGCCCGCCGCGAACGCCGACGCGGGGGTGGCGGACCTGTTGGCGAGGATCGGCCGGGGCGAAGCGACCGGGGAGTACGCCGTGACCGGCACCGTCGAGCTCTCGGACTACGCGTGGCTCGTGGTCGGGAGGATGGCGCCCACGCGGTGAGCCCGCCGCCGGCGGGTCTGTCGGACCTGTACGATCGACGAGGGGCTACGAATTCGCAGGACCGACGGGAGGGCGGAGCGGTGGCGAGCGGACTCACCCCCGGGGCGGCCGTACGGCGGTTGGCGGTCGGTGCCGCGTGCGCGCTCGCGGCCGCGGCATACGGCCAGTCGGAACGCCCCCTACCGGTCGCGCCCCCGCCGGCCGCCGTCGAGCCGGACGGGCGTGCCCTCTTCGAGCGGTACTGTTTTGAATGCCACTCCGGCGACGCCCGCCGCGGCGGGTTCGGCCTCGATCGCCTCCTCGGCGACCGCGCCGACCGGTCGCGGTGGGAGAAGGTGTGGAAGACGGTCCGGCACGAGTTCATGCCGCCCGCGGCCGCCGACCAACCGACCGACGCCGAGCGCCGCGCCATCGCCCGCTGGGTCGAGCGCTCCGTGTTCGGTGCCGACCCGGCCCGCCCCGACCCCGGCCGGGTCACCATCCGCCGGCTCAACCGGATGGAGTACCAGTACACCGTCCGCGACCTGTTCGGGATCGATCCCGACCTTGCCGCCGAACTGCCGCCCGACGACACGGCCTTCGGGTTCGACAACATCGGCGACGCCCTCACCGTCTCACCGGCCCTCCTCGACACATACCTCGCCCTCGCGGAGAAGGTCGTCAACTCCGCGCTCGTGACAGACGGCCCGCGCCACCCGCGGGCGCACCTCCGGCCCACCGACTTCCGCCCGAAGGCCGTCGCGAAGGGGACCGTCCGGGCCGAGCAGGCGGCCGCCGTGGAGTTGAAGCACGCCGGCCGCTACCGGGTCGAGGTGCAGTACGGGGTCGGCGGGTGGCAGGAGTTCGGCGGCGAGTACGAGTTGGCGGTGTCGTTCGGCGGCCGCCCGGTCGGCGCGAAGCGGACGATCAGCGTCGGCGGCAACCGCACCTACGCGGCCGCGGCCGAGGTCGAGCTGGCGAAGGGGCCGCACGAACTGGTGGTGGCGACCGAGCCGGCCGGGAAGGGGCGGCCGCTGCCGGTATCGCCGCGGGTGACGGTCACCGGCCCGCTCGGGTCGGACGTGTTCGAGTACCCCGAGTCGCACGCCCGCGTCTTCGACCGCGGCCCGGCCCCGGCCGACCCCGCCGCCCGCCGCGACTACGCGCGCGCCATCCTCACGAAGCTCGCCGCCCGCGCCTTCCGCCGCCCGGTCGAGCCCGGCACCCTCGACCGGCTCGTCGCCCTTGCGCTGGCCGGGCCGACGTTCGAGGCCGGCGTCGGCCGGGCCGCCACCGCCGTCCTGTGCTCCCCGCGGTTCCTCTACCGGGCCGAGCTCCAGCCCCGCTCGGACGACCCGCGCGAGGTCCACCCGCTCGACGACTTCGCCCTCGCGTCCCGGCTGTCGTACCTCCTCTGGCTCAGCCTCCCGGACGACGAGCTGACCCGCCTCGCCGCCGCGGGGCGGCTCCACGCCGAGCTCGGGCCGCAGGTGCGGCGGATGCTCGCCGACCCGAAGGCGGGGCGGTTCTTCGAGGACTTCGGCGGCCAGTGGCTCCGCACCCGCAACGCCTTGTACGCCCCGGTCACGTTCAAGGACCGGGACTGGATCGACCCGCTCCGGCCACTCATGAAGGAGGAGACGGACCGGCTGTTCGAGCACGTCGCCCGGTCCGACCGCGACCTCGCGGAACTCCTGACCGCCGACTACACGTTCCTCAACGACCGGCTCGCCGCCCACTACGGGGTCGCGGGCGTGACCGGGGGCGAGTTCCGCCGCGTGACACTCCCGGCCGACGGCCGCCGGGCCGGGGTGCTCGGCCACGCCGCCGTGCTGCTGGCCACGTCGAACCCGAACCGCACGTCGCCGGTGAAGCGCGGGCTGTTCGTACTGGAAAACCTACTCGGCCGGGAGGTGCCGCCCCCGCCGCCGAACGCAGGGACGCTCGACGACCCGAAGGAGGGTGGCGCCGAGCCGCAGACGCTCCGGGAGCAACTGGAGGCGCACCGGGCGAAGGCGGCGTGCGCCGCATGTCACGCCCACTTCGACCCGCTCGGGCTGGCGCTGGAGAACTTTGACACGACCGGTCGGTGGCGGGACCGCGACGCCGGCGGGCCGGTGGACCCCCGCACCGAGTTGACGACCGGCGAAAAGGTCGCAGGTGCCGCCGACCTGGCCCGCGCCCTCGTGGCCCGGAAAGACGTGTTCTACCGGTGCGTGACCGAGAAACTCCTGACCTACGCCCTCGGCCGCGGGCTCGACCCGGCCGACGCCCCGGCCGTCGACCGGATCGCGGCCGAGGTCGCGGCCGGGGGCGGGAAGTTCTCGGTGCTGCTCGCCGGGGTCACGACGAGCCCGCAGTTCCAGCTCCGCCGCGGGGACGCGGGCGAGGCGCCGCGCCTGGCCCGCCCGCCGCTCGACATCCGCCGCCCGCCGGCCCACAAGTCGGAGGTCAAACAGCCATGACCCGCCGTTCTCCGTCCCGCCGGGCGTTCCTCCGCGGCCTCGGCGCCGGCGTCGCGCTGCCGAGCCTGGAGGTGTTCGCCGCCGCGCGGCCGCCCGGCCCGCGGCTCGCCGCTACCGCGAGCGGGATGCCGCTGCGGGCCGCGTTCGTCGGCTTCCCCAACGGCTGCAACTACGAGCGGTGGGTGCCGTCCGGCGAGGGGCGCGACTACAAGCTGAACGAGACGTTCGCCCCGATGGAGCCGCTGAAGGGCCGGTTCCAGGTCGTCACCCGGCTGGCCCACGACGCGGCCAACGACTGGGGTGACGGGCCGGGCGACCACGCCCGGTCGGGGGCGTCGTTCCTGACCGGGTGCCACGCCTGGAAGACCGGCGGCGCCCGGCTGCGACTCGGCATCTCCGTCGATCAAGTGGCCGCCCGCCGGGTCGGCCACCTCACCCGCATCGACTCGCTCCAACTCGGGACCGAGGCCGGCCGGCTGTACGGGTCGTGCGACACCGGGTACGCGTGCGCCTACCAGTACAACCTGTCGTGGGCGTCCGATTCGCTCCCGCTCCCGCCCGAGGCCAACCCCCGGGCGGTGTTCGAGCGGCTGTTCGGCGGGGCCGACGACGCCGCGGCCCGCGCCCGGGTGGAGCAGCGGCGAAGCGTTCTCGACTTCGTGCGGGAGGACGCCCGCGACCTGGCCCGGGAGCTCGGCCGGACCGACCGGGCGAAGGTGGAGGAGTACCTGGACGGCGTGCGGCGGCTCGAGGAGCGGGTCGCCCGGTACGAGCGGTTCCGCGCCCCGGACCCGCGCGGCGCCCGCCCGCCCGAGGGGATTCCGGACGACTACCCCGAGCACCTGGCGCTCATGTACGACCTGCTCGCGGTCGCCTTCCAGACCGACTCGACGCGGGTGGTCAGCTTCGCCGTGGCCCCGGAGGGGGCGAACCGGCCGATGCCGCACCTGGGGATCGCCGAGGGGTATCACTTCCTGACGCACCACGCCGGGAACCGGGAGAAGAAGCTGAAGGTGGCGCGGATCGAGCGGTGGTACATGGAGCAGTTCGCCCGGTTCCTGGCGCGGCTCGACGCCATGAAGGAGGCGGACGGGACCTCGGTGCTGGACAACAGCATGATCGTCTACGGGTGCGCCATCGGGGACGGGAACAAGCACAACCACGACGACCTGCCGGTGGTCCTGGCCGGCGGCGGGGGAGGGTCGCTCCGCCCCGGCCGGCACGTCGCGGCCCGCCCGGACACCCCGATGACGAACCTGTTCGTGTCCCTCCTCGACCGGATGGGCGTCCCGGCCGAAAAGGTCGGCGACAGCACCGGTCGGTTTGACGACGTGTGATACCAATTGCCCGGCACCTTCCGGTCCTGGGCCGCGTGCCCGCCGGCGCCGCCCGCACCTTCGGGCCGCCCGGGTCGACCCACCGGGCGAACTCGGCCAAGGCCTCCCCATCAGCTTGGCGTCAGCCCGCGGCAGGAACAGACACAGGTTCCGCCCGTGGCCGGGCAGACGAACCCGTACACGTACAGCGACTCGAACCGCTGCCAGCTCTCCGGATCGGCCTCGACGCCCCACCGGTCACGGACGTACCGGTCGAGTTCGGGACCGGTCCACAGGCCGCCGGGGGACTCCTTCTGGAAGGCGCCGGCTCCCTCGGCCTGCCGCTCGGGGGGCCGCTTGCCCGGACTTCTGTCGGCCCGGCGTCGGTCGGCCCAGCCGTCTGGGCTGGGAGCGTTTCACCGCTTGAGGAGGGCTCGGGCGTGGGCATCGGACCGGCCGGCGGGTGGGCCGGCGCGCTCGCGGCGGAGGGCCTTGTCGGGCCGGAGCAGAAGCCAGATCAGGTGCCACCGGGTCTTCTCCGTGGGGTCGGAGCAACGGCGGTGGCGGCCCACCTCGTCCGCAGACGGGTGGGCCACGACGGGTAAACACTTCATTGGCAAAAGGGGGTAGTGGCCTAGGCCAACACGTCGCGGATGACCTGGCTGTTCGGTACCAGCGGGACGGGGCGGTTCGCGCGGTCGGTCAGCATCGTCTCCAGGTCGTAGCCGAGGAGGTGGTACGCCGTCGCCAGCAGGTCCTTCGGCGACACCGGGCGGTCGGCGACTGTCGCGCCGATCTTGTCCGTCTTGCCCACCACCTTGCCGCGCGCCGTGCCGCCGCCGGCCAGGAGCGCCGTGTACGCCTGCGACCAGTGGTCGCGGCCGGCGCCCCTCGCGTTGCTCAGCTTCGGCGTGCGGCCGTGCTCGCTCAGCACCAGCACCAGCGTGTCGTCCAGCATCCCGCGCTGGTGCAGGTCGGCGATGAGGCCGCTGAAGCCGCGGTCGAACCCGGGCATCAGCTCGTTCCGCATCCGCGGGTAGTGCTCCCAGTGCGTGTCCCAGCCGGAGCCGGCGAGGCCGAACTCGTCCCAGAACACGGTCACGAACCGACTGCCGGCCTCGACCAGCCGGCGCGCCGCGAGGCAGCCCTGGCCGAAGACCGTGTGGCCGTAGCTGTCGCGCACGCGGCCCGGCTCGCGGCGCACGTCGAGCGCCTGGCGCAGCTTCTCCGAGCCGATCAGCGAGTACGCCATCTCGCGGTACGGGTCCGCGGGGGGCGTGCGGTCGGCCGCGCGGCGGGCGTCCTCGAACTGCTCCAGCAGCGACCGGCGGGTGTTCACGCGGTCGAGCGTCAGGTCGGCCGCGCCCGCGTCGCCGAGCGTGAAGTGCGCGTCCGCGTCGATGCCGACGTAGGGCTCGTCGAACTCCTGCGTGGTCGTCGTCAGCGTCTTGGTGATCTTGCGGTTCGCCGTGCCCCGGAACGTGGCGTAGTGCGGGTTGAACGCATTCCCCAGGAACGCCGCGTAGGGGCCGGCGCGGGCCACCTCGCCGCTGCGCCGGCTGCTGAACGGCCACGGCAGGGCGATGTTGTCCGGCACCGGCTTCCGCAGCGCCGCGAGGCCGTGCTTCTGGCGCTCGAGGTACGACACCACCGACCCGATGAACGGCCAGTGGCCGGCGTCGTGCGGGCTGAGTTCCATCGCTACGGTGATGTCCGGCACCGCGGTGGTGGCGTAGGCGACGCCGTGGATCGGGTGCTTGTGCGTCAGCGACCGCAGCACGGTGACGTGGTGCATGACGCGCGACGTGTGCGGCAGCAGCTCGCACACGTCGCAGCCCGGCAGTGACGAGCGGATCGACCCGAGTTCGCCCCGGACCTCCACCGGTGCGTCTGGCTTCTGATCGGCGAGTTCGAGCTGACTCGGCGAGCCGTAGAGGAACAGCAGGATGCACGCCTTCGCGCGGCCGAACCCGGGCTCGCGGCCGGCGGGGTCGGGGGTGCGGGCCTGAGCCGCCAGGAAGTTCGGGAGCGTGAGCCCGAGCGGGGCGAGGCCACCGGCGACGAGGAAGTCGCGGCGCGTGGAACCGTCGCACAGGCGCTTCGGGTTCCCGAGGACGCGGAGCATGAGACAGACTCGCGGCGGACAGGCGGCCGGTGGCGGGAGAGGACAGGATCATCATGCGCCGGACGGCGCGGCACCGCAAGCGAAATGCGACCGGGCGGCGGTCGCGGTCCGAATCGCCGGGGGATGTCCTCCCCGGAGTCGTGTCCGCGTCCGCCGCCCGGCGTGGTTCGGCGGGGGTTCCGGTCCCCGCCGTGCCTCTTCTCTCCGGCCCCACTCCGCACTCGGTCGTTGGGTCCGACTGAGAACACGGGAGGGTAAAGCAAGGCTCGTGCCGGACGCGAAAATGGCGAATCTGCGTGGAAAATCCGGGCGAGCCGGGAAAAGTTGGGCGGCCGGCGTGTAGGAATTACAACCGCGACGGGCGGCGGGCGGCAAAAGCTACACGCGGGGTTGGCGCAACCGACTTGTCGTCGGACGCCGCCCGGGGCGTTGCCCCGGGTATCGAATCCCACCCCTTCGGGGTGAAGACGGGTGTCTGGTCTGGTGGGACCGGCGTCCCGCGGGTCCAGGCAATGACCGGCGGGACGCCGGTCCCACCAGACCAGACACCTGATTTGGTTTTCAGGCCAACGGCCTGGGATTCGATAGCCCGGGGCAACGCCCC
>JAFKFQ010000188.1 GCA_017308215.1 bacterium
CGAGGTGCGCGAAAAGAGCACGAGGATGTTGAACAGCGCGTACGCCACGGCCGCGAACCCCGCGGCACTGGCCAGGTCACGCACCTGCAAGTCGATCATGACGGCCCTCCGCGGGTTCGAGTTACCGGGTGGTTCGCCCGCCGGCGGCGGCCGTTGCGCGAAACCGCCCGGATTCCTCGCCACCGGCCGCCGGCGGGGGTAAGACACCGCCATCCCACCCACCGGATGTCCGCCATGTCACAGGTCGCCGACGCCACCCTCGCCGCGCTGCGGAAGTACGACACGCCGACCGTCTGCAACGTGATCGAGCTGCTCGAAATCCGCCCGCGCACCGCCGGCTACACCGACGCGCGCATCCGGGCGTGCTACCCGTCGCTGCCGCCGATGGTCGGGTTCGCGTCCACGGCGACGTTCCGCGCCGCCGCACCGCCGCGCGGCGGCGACACGTACATGGGCCTCTCGAACCAGGTCGCGCTGCTGGAGAAGACGCCCGGCCCGAAGGTGGTCGTGTTCCAGGACCTCGACGACCCGCCGGTCGCGGCGACGTTCGGCGAGATCATGGCGACGACGTACCGGGCGTTCGGGTGTGTGGGACTGGTGTCGAGCGGCGGCGGGCGCGACCTGGACCAGATCGAGCCGCTGAAGTTCCCGTGCTTCACCGGCTGCACCATCCCGTCGCACGGCTACACGCAGATCGTCGAGCTGAACGTGCCGGTGCGGGTCGGCGGCGTGTGGGTCCACCCCGCCGACCTGCTCCACGGCGACCGCAACGGCATCACGACGATCCCGGTCGAGCTGGCCGACCTGGTGGCGGAGGGCTGCGCCGGCTTCATGGAGGCCGAGAAGGTGATGCTCGACTACCTGCGGGCGGGGAACGTGACGGGCGCCGGCTTCACCACCGCCCGCGACGAGGCCAAGCGGCAGATGGGCGCGCTCGGCGAGCGCCTGAGGGCGGCGAAGGGGCGGTAGAAGGGGCGGGTCGTCACTGTGTCACTGATTCAACCCACCGAACAGGTCGTCGCGTGCGCCACCTGTGACTTCGCCGGGCTGGTCGGTCCCAGGTGGCGCGACTGGGTCGGCTACCGCATGGCGACGACCGAGGTGAACCACGTCCGGTTTACCCTTTGCGCGACGTGCGGGGTAACATTCGTTCAGGCGGAACTCGGCGGCCCTCTCAGCCGCCAGCCGAGTCCGCTTCACCGGATGCGAGCAGGCGTCCGGTTGGCGCCGTGGGAGTCCGTGCCGGGCGATCTGCGCGAAGCGTGCGTCGTGTGCGGCGACTCAACCGCCTTGTTACTCACGGCCACGGATCGAACCACCCTATACCGGGCAGCTTGCCCCGTGTGTTTTCACAGATCGCTTCGGGTTGTTGAACTCCGCGTGAGTCACCCCGGATGGTCGTGACCACCTCCCGTAGGGCGGGCCGAGTCTACGGGGTCCGGCGCCATGCGTCTGCTGCAACAACCTGGGGGCGGGAACGCGAACCCACGTGGGTTCGCGTTCCCGCCCCCAGGTTCAACCACTCGCTCTCCCGTGTCAGGTCTCGAAGACTCGACCCGACCTACGGGAGGGATGGCTCAGCGGTTCTGGAACAGCACCGCCATCGGCTCGCCGGCGTTCACCTTGTTCGGGCGGTTCACCACGTCGCGGATCTCGGCGTCGTGGCTCACGCCGAGCGCCTGGTAAATCGTCGCCCCCACGTCGAACGGGGTGTACGACGTGCTCGTCGGGAACGCGCCGCGGTTGTCCGACTTCCCGATCACCCGCCCGCCGACCACGCCGGCACCGGCGAACAGGCCCGAGTACACCTGCGCCCAGTGGTCGCGCCCCGGGATCGACTCGCCCGGCAGCGTGGACACCCGCGGCGTCCGCCCGAACTCGCCGAGGCACGCCACGAACGTGCGGTCGAGCAGGCCCGAGCCGGCGAGGTCGTCCACGAGCGCCGTCAGCGCCCGGTCGAGCCACGGGAGGAGCCGGTTCTTCATCCGCCCCCAGTTGTCGACGTGCGTGTCCCAGGTCTGCACGATCCCCATGTTCGCCTGCACGACCGGCACGCCGGCCTCGACCAGCCGGCGCGCGAGCAGGAGCGACTGGCCGAACATGGTGCGGCCGTAGCGGTCGCGGACGCGGTCCGGCTCGTGGTCGAGGCGGAAGGCGTCGGCCACGCGGTTCGACGTGAGCATCTCGAACGCCCGCTGCTGGTGCTGGCGGAACGCCGCGTCGCCGACGCCGCCGCTCTCGATCTGTTCCAGCAGCGACCGCCGGCCGATGACGCGCGGCGCGTCGAGCCCGGGGGCCGGCGTGAAGGCGTCCATGCGGAAGGCGGGGTTGTTCGGGTTTTGCGTCACCACCATTGGGTCGTGCTGCGGGCCGAGGAACCCGCCGTGCTGGCCGGGCCACGTCAGCGGTCCCTCGATGAGCGAGTGCGGCAGCGTGACGCCGTTCGGCACGCCGTCGGCACGCGGGCGGAGTTGGTTCAGCGCGGCGGCGTAGCACGGCCAGTCGCGGCGCGACAGGACGTTGTCGAGGTCGGTGATGCGCTGGTTCGGCATCGGCGCTCCGGTGAGGAGCCGGTGCGTGCCGGGGAGGTGGCCGTTCTCGCGGTGCGACAGCGACCGCACGAGCGCGAAGTGCCGCATCCGCGTCGCCAGGAGCGGCAGGTGCTCGCACACCCGCAACCCGGCGACCGTGGTGCCGATGTTACCGAACTCACCGCGGACCTCGGCGGGGGCGTCCGGCTTCGGGTCGAGGCTGTCGAGGTGACTCATCCCGCCGGTGAGGTTCACCAGGATGACCGAGTTCCCGCGCCCGGTCGTGGCGCCGACGGCGGCACCGGTCGGGAGCCCGAGCGCGACCGCCCCGGCACCGAGGCGGAGGAAGTCGCGGCGGCTGGCGGCGTGGGACATTGGCGAGTGCCTCGAACGTGCGCGGCGGCAGGATCAGTATCTTACCACAATCCCCATGAACCAAGCCACCGGAAACCGTGTCCGTGCGAGAGCATCGGCCTCATCCCGCGGCCGCCGCCGGCCGATACAGAGGTGGCAGTCGTTGACGGCGGCCGGTGTCGCGGATAGGATTTCACCGCCGTCAGGGACCGGACGGCCTCGTAGCCAAGTGGTAAGGCAACGGTTTGCAAAACCGTCATTCCCCGGTTCGAATCCGGGCGAGGCCTCTCAGTACGGAACAGTCCTAATGCGTTCTAAAACCCTGGGAAACCAGGGCTTATTTCATTTCCTAGCCCGATCCGCTGCCACCTCCAGGTAGTGTTCAAGCGTCCAAGCTTATCCTCTCCCGTCCGCATAGCGGGTACAGCCAGAGTGCGGCTCGGTGCGTGGCTCTGCCTCGCCCACAGGTGGGGCCGCCAGTAGGCGCAAAGCGACTCCCCTTCACCGCCGGCGCATTCTGCGATAGTTACGGATTCGGTTCGACTCGCCAGAGCCGAACGCGGACGGTCTACTCCAACCGAGGCGGCACCCATGAGCAGCACTTCGGCACCGACGCGGCGGCGGAAGACGCCGGCCGTCATGCCCCCGATCCTCCTCAGTCAACCCGAGGCGTGGGCGTTTGTTGGATTGTCTCGCTCGGCGTGGTTCACCGAGAAGGCGGCCGGAAACATTCCAAACCCGGTGTGCGTGCGCACCTCCCCCCGGCCGCGGTGGCGGCGCGCCGACCTGGAGGCGTGGGTGGCGACGCTCCCTACCTCGCACCGCGAGGCGGCCGGCGCGGTTGGCTGATGGGTCCGGCCAACTGCCCTTGCGCGGCCGCAGCAAGGTAGGCTCAAACCCACTTGGGCACGCCTGCCCAGCCCGAAATCGCTCTCAACGGCAGCACTCAACAGGGGGATTACCACAGTGAAGTTGCCACCTCCGCCACCCGGTTCACCGGGCGGCCCCGGGTCGTCGCGCGCCGATGGTGACGACGCGACACCGGGCAAGCCCAGCACGATTCAACAGTACCTTCGGTTTCTGAAAGCTCAGGACGAGTATGAATCCCTCCAGCGGGGGCTAGCGATCAGCCAGAGCATCATCACCTATCCCGTGGCAGGTGTTCGCGTACTGGCCGGACGGCGAGTGGAATGACGCCCCGTGGCCCGCCGAACAGCTCACCATGGTCCGCCACTAGAACGAAAAGTTCGGGGCGGAACTGATCAGCCGGCCGGGGGACTACTTCGAGCTGGTCGTCTGGGACCCGCCGACCACCCGTGCGACGGCGCTCCGGCTCGCCGATGAGTGCATCGGGTTCGGGGAGGAAACCATCTTCGGCTACGGGGACACTCCAGACGACGAGCGGGTCCGGCGTGCCCTCGGTTGCCGCGTGTGGCACTTCTGGTGGGATTGACAGCCGGGGCTCACGAGGGGAGGTGCAGGTGTCGGGCGGCTGGCATTCCCGACGATGTCACGCACCGGGCGAAGTGGCGGCTGGCGGTAGACCAGTGGCTCCGCGCCGCCGGCAACGGGGTGTCGTTCGACTGGCTGGTGTTCGACGAGGCGTACAGGGCGGCCGTCCCGCTCCTCCGGTTCCTCAACCTGGTGAAGCAGCGGTTCGTGGCCGAGGTGCCGGTCAACTTCACCGTCCGGGAGACGGAGCACAGCCCGTCGCAGCGTGCGGACGGTCGGCTGGCCGCGGCGGACGCCCGGTGCGGTACGCGGCACCGGATCACCCACCGGACGGTGCGGGCGTCGTTCTGGCGGACGGCGACGGCGTCCGTCTGGGTGGCGGAACGGGAGTACACGTTGGTGGTGGCCGTCAACGAGGCGACGGCCGAGGTGAAGTACTTCCTCACCAACGCGACAACGGCACCGCTGGGGCGGGTGCTGGCCGTGGCCTTCCGCTTCGGGAAGCAGGAGGTCGGGCTGATGGACTACGAGGGGCGGAGCGACACCGGGCTGGTCCGCCACTTGACCCTCGCTCCGGTCGTCCTGGGGTTCGTCGCCACCCACACCGAGCGGCGGCGGGGAAAAACCCCGAGGTGACCGCGGAGCAAGTGTGTCGGGCGCTGAACCAGCGGTGTGAGGCGGTGTTCCACCGGCGGCGGGGCGTGCCCGAGGTGCGGCACACCAGCGATCTCATCCGATACTACCGGAAGCGGAACGCTCAGGCTGCCAAGTCCCACAAGAAGCAGCGGCATAGATGTGTGCTGTAGAGCCGCGCTGTACTGCTAATTCCGGTCCTGCCGAGCTCGGCGCGGCTCTCGCTGGTTTGGCACCGCCTGGCCGGCATAGAGCCCAGCCCGGCTCAGCCGGCGGGCTGTGCGGCGGCCCGCTGGATCGCCTCCACCTGCGTCGGGTAACAGTGGATCACCGCCGCCAGCTCCGCGGGTGTCATCTTCTGGGCCACGGCCAGTGTCAGGAGCGGGACGGATTCGCCGGCGTGGGCCGCCACGTACGTCGCCCCTACCAGCCGGCCGTGGTGCGTGTACAGGGCGGCGAAGCCGTCCGCCGCCCCGTCGATCACGGCCCGCTCGACTTTCGACAGTTCCACCCGGTGCGTCTCGATGGCCATCCCCCGCCGCTCCGCCTCCTGGGGCGTGACCCCGACCTGGGCCACCTCAGGGTCCGTGTACGTGCAGTGCGGGATGACCAGCTCGGACACCCGCTTGCCGGCCCCGTCCAGCGCGTTCGTCACTGCCAGTTTGGCCGTCGCGATCGCCGCGTGCGTGTACTTCTCCGGCTGGGCGACGTCCCCTGCCGCGTAGACCGCCGGGTTGGCCGTCCGGAGCTGATCGTCGGCCTCCACGCCGGCCGGGCCGAACTTCACGCCGGCCGACTCCAGCCCGAGGCCGTCAACCCGTACCCGGCGGCCGGTCGCAAGCAGCAGGGCGTCGTAGGAGAGTTCCGTGCCGTCGCCCTGCACGGCCCGCCTCCGCTGGCCGTCTACCGACGTGACGCGCTGGCCCAGCCGGAGCCGCACCCCCTCGGCCGCCAGCCGCCCGGCCAGTAGGTCAGACGCCGCCGGCGCCTCGGACGGCAGCAGGCGGTCGCCGCTCCCGACGAGATCGACCTCGCTGCCCAGCCGGCGGAGCGCCTGGGCGAGCTCGCAGTTCACGATCCCGGCCCCGATGCACACCACCCGCTGCGGGAGTTCGGTCAACTCGAACACGGTCTCGTTCGTCAGATACGCGGCCGCCGCCAGACCGGGGAGGTCCGGGACGGCCGGGCCGCTGCCGGTGGCGATGAGCGCCTTGCGGAAGCGCAGCCGCTGGCCGTTCACCTCGACCGCGTCCGGGGCGACGAACCGTCCGTCGCCGAGGAACACATCGATCCCCGCCCCGGCCGCGACGGACACGGCATCGAAGCTGCCGCTGAACGCCCGCATCTGCCGCACCCGGGTCATGACGGCGGCGAAGTCCACCCGGGGGTTGGCCTGGAGCGCGTAGCCAAACTTTTGCCCGTCCCTGGCCTGGTACACCGCCCGCGCGGCGCGGAGCAGCGACTTGCTCGGCGTGCAGCCGAAGTTGACGCAGGTGCCGCCCGTCAGGTTGCGTTCGATCATCGCCACGGCGTGGCCGGCCTTGGCCGCGGTGACGGCGGCGGTCAGCCCGGCCGGGCCGCGCCGAGGACCACCAGGTCGTACCCGTCCTTCGGCCGCGGCGGCCGCCAGTCGGGCGGGTGGCCCTGGGCGATCTGCTGGCGATTCGGTGCGTCGAAAGGCAGAATCGAGGGGGTGCTCACGTCCTCCTCCTTTGGGTCTCGCAGCGGGATCCCCGTACACGCCCGCCGTGGACGATCCAAAACGATTCGGCAAATCCAGCAGCGTTGGCGCAGATCTGGGAAGTAGCAGACACAATGCCGCCATTCTGTCGGGTATTGACCGCGGTACGGTAGCTCTTCGGTGGAAGGCTGTTGTTGGCGCTCGTGCGGTCGCCGTCGAAGAGTCCCCGCAGGGCCTCCGAGACGGCGCGGCCCTCGCGGCGAGCCAGGGCGTCGTTCCGATCGACGCCCGTCACGCGGCTGCCGAGCCAAGCCTCCCTCGCGGGTGAAGCCTGGGTCGTGGCGGCCGCCGGCGGGTCAGGATCGGCCGGGCACCGCGCGGAACAGCGCGGCGAGGCCTTCCGACATCGTCGGGTGGGTCAGGATCGCGTCGCGCAGGGCCGTGTAGGGGAGCCCTGCCGAGATCGCGACCTGGACCGTCGTCATGACGGCACCGGCCTCGGGGGCGAACGCGGTGAAGCCGAGGATGCGATCGCTCTCGGCGGCGACCAGCGCCTTGTAGAAGCCGCGCGGCTCGGAGAGCGTCCGGGAGCGGACAAAGGCGGTCACCGGGATCTTCGCGAGACGGTAGGCGATCCCGCGACGCTCCGCCTCCGACTCGCTCAGGCCGACGCGGGCCAATTCGGGGTCGGTGAACAGGCAGGAGGGTACCAGACGTCCGGTCGTCGTCCGGTCGATGCCGGCGAGATTGTCGCGGACCGCGCGGACGTCGTCGTCGGCCATGTGGGTGAACAGGGGGCTACCCGCGCAATCGCCCACCGCCCATACCCCGGGGGCTGTCGTCCGGCACCGCTCGTCGACCTTGACGAAGCCACGGCTGTCACGCTCGACACCGGCCGCCTCCAGGCCGATGCCGTCGGTGTTCGGGGTCCGTCCGGTCGCGACCAGGAGGTCCGTGCCCTCGATCGGGTTCTCCGCCCCGTCGCTCGCCACGTGCAGTTTCACGGACTCGCCGGACCGCCCTTCCACGCGCTCGACGCGGGTGCCGGTGCGGACCTCGATCCCCTCGTCCGCGAAGAGCTCGCGCAGGGCCTCCGAGACGTCGCGGTCCTCGCGGTGGGCCAGGGCGTCGTTCCGCTCGACGACCGTCACGCGGCTGCCGAAGCGGCGAAAGGCCTGGGCCAGCTCGAGCCCGACGTAGCCGCCCCCCAGGACGACGAGGTGGCCCGGGACGCGGTCCAGGTCGAGGGCCTCAACGTGCGTCATCGGCCGCGCCTCGGCGAGGCCCGGGATCGGATCGACCCGGGCGCGGGAGCCGATACTGATCACGACCACCTCTCCGCGGAGGGTCCGCGTCCCGCCGTCGGCGGCCACGACCTCGATCGTCCTCGGCCCGACGAAGCGGCCCTGCCCCATGACCAGCTCCGCGCCGCTCTCCCGATAAAAGTCTTGATTCCGGACGACCATCGCGTCGACCATCTTCCTCTTACCGTCGCGGACGGCAGACATCTCGACCTTCCAGTCGCCCGGGACGATCCCGAACTCGGCACCCCTGCGGAAATAGCTGGTGACTTTCGCGCCGTGAATCAGGTACTTGCTCGGGAGGCACGCGATGCTCGGGCAGGAGCCCGTGACGTAGCGTCGTTCCACGACCGCCGTCCGCTTGCCCGCCGAAGCCATGGACCAGGCGAGGAACCTGCCCCTCCCGCTGCCGAGCACCACCAGGTCGTAATCCAGTCGGTCACTCATAAGGCAATCCGTCCTCTCCGCTGACGCCACGGGATGAATAGTTCCTGATCCGTCGTGTGACTTTCACGGTTCATTTGGCCGGGGCGCGTTCGGGGAGGCCGATGCTGCGCCCGTTTTCCCCCGGCCGTTTCACCGAGTTCGACTCTTTCCCGCTTCCCGGGGTTCGCCCAGGCGGCGGGATAGGTTGAGGTAAAGAGTGTTTCCGCGAGGCGCGTGTCGCTCACGGACGAACGCGGATGATCGTCTTCCCGCTGATCCGCTTGGTCGGGTTGAAGGCGGCGACGGCATCGTCAAGGGCCGAGACGTTGCCGATGTTCGTCCGCAGTCGTCCGTCACGTACCCGCCGAACGATCTCACTCAGTTGGGCGCGGTTGGATTCGACAACGAAGTCGATCGCCAAGCCGTCGGCGGGCCGTGCCTCGGTCGGACCGGCGACGGTCACCAGTGTTCCTCCGGCTCGAATCAGGCCTGCGGACCGCTTCCCGATGTCGCCGCCGAAGACGTCGAAAACCAGATCGACCCCGCCGACATCTTCCAGGGCGTCGTTCTCGAGATCGACGAACTGCTGTGCGCCGAAGTCGAGAGCCGTCTGACGGCCGGAAGCGCGCCCGGTGCCAATGACGTACGCCCCGGCCTCACGTGCGAGCTGGGTTGCCATCGAACCGACTACGCCGGCCGCACCATGCACCAGAACGCTCTGCCCCGCCTGAAGGCGGCCGTGCTCGAACAGTCCCTGCCACGCGGTCAGGCCCGCCATCACGAGGCTCGCGCCTACCGTGAAGTCGACGTCGCCCGGCAGCGGCGCGAGGTTGCGTGCCTCCACGGCGATGTACTCCGCCAGGGTGCCGTCGCGATACCAGTCGGCAAGTCCGAACACGCGCTGTCCTACCGATAGCCCCGTCGTGCCGTAGCCGAGAGCGGTGACCACTCCGGCCAGCTCGTGACCGGGAATCACCGGCGTCCGGTCACGGCCGGGGCGATCGGTCCAGGTCGAGGGCCACGTCAGCTCATCCCAGGTGAATCCCGACGCGCGAACCTGAACGACGACGTCGTTTATCGCCGCCTGCGGCTCGGGCCGCTCCACCAGCTTCATCCCGGCCGTTCCCGCAGCCTGATCCGTCACAACAATTGCTTTCATGGGAATTATCTCCTGTAAGGTCGGCCCGGGGGTCCGAGCCATTTGCTCACTCACGACTTCCAAACACTGAAACAAGAGCCTTGTACAGATGCCAGGAGACGGGAGAGCGATGCAGCCAGCAGTACAAGGTCTTTAATAAGGAGCTGGCAGTCCTGAACGTGCCGCGCGAGGCCTGAAGACGGGCCCGCACTAGCAGTGTCAGGCGAACTGTTTTCGGTACTGGATGAAGCCCGAGCGATCAGCGACGTGGTCGTAGAGCTGCATGGCGTTGTGGTTGAATTCGTGTGTCAACCAGTGCACACGGGACGCCCCGCGACGTTTCGCATCCGCATAGACGTGCTCGATCAGCGCGCGGCCGATGCCGCCGCCACGCGCATCGGCCGAAACAAACAGGTCTTGAAGATAGCAGTAGTCGTCCGTCGTCCAGGTGGAGCGATGGTAGATCGAATGCACCAGGCCCAATGCTTGTTCGCCACCTATGGCAATCGCCGCGTACATCGGCTCGACTGGGTCCAGGAAGCGTGCCCAAGTCTTGTGCGTCACGGACTCGGGGATACTCACTTCGTAGAATCGCTGAAAGCCTTTCCACAGCGGAAGCCAAATATCAAAATCGTTGTTATCAACGGCCTTAATCTCGACTGATCGCATAGGGTGCCCCTGGGGTTCGCATGGCGCGCCCCGCTGCCGTATGCGAACAGGCACGCGGACGTGGCCGAACACCTCCAACGGGCACCCAGCCGAGCCGCGAAATATCAGCGATGCTGTAGTCCGCGCCCATCACCAGTCGCGGCCCGCAAGCCGTTCGTCCAGGATACCGAGCAGCCGCGCTGTTCGGTTACGCACCCTCGGAGATAGTCAAGGCGACTGGTCAGAGTTCAGATCGAGCCAGCCGGCGTAACGGCGGGGAAGTCCATCTCGGGATCGAACACGTTATTGAAGAAATTTGTCAGGGAGTACATGGCCACCAGCGCAACAATCTCCATCACGTCTGCGTCCGTGTAGCCGGCATTGCGGACGGCTTCCAAATCGACGTCAGTGACCTGCCCTCGGGCCTCGATGACTTTGCGCGCAAACTGGACGGCGGCGTCCCGCTTCGGGGCGGTGGCATGGCCCTTCCGGGCGAGAATGATTTCATCGGCGGGCAGCTTGGCCATGTGCTCGGCCGTAAAGCTGTGAACCGTCAGGCAGTAGTTGCAGCCATTCACTTCGGAGACGGCGAGGCCGATGCTGTCACGCGTCTTCACGTCGAACGCCTTGCTCAAGGAACCGAGCAGGGTGGCCCATGCGTTGAACGCGATCGGGCTCTGCGCGAAGGCCGCCATCATATTTGGGGTGAACCCGATGGCCCTGGTGAACGCATCGAGAGTCGGCTTGGAGTCGGCCGGCACCTGTTCCGGCCGTAGAGCTGCGATTCTTGCCATCATAATCTCCGTAGCAAGCCCTGCCCAAGCCCCGAAATCGCCTTGAAAACGGGGGGAGAACGGGGGTTCGGCGGAGCTCCCAAGCTGCCGATTGCACAAGGACACGAATCACACGAGAGCCAGCACCTCGGCCACCGGACGGCGCGGCTTCTGCCGCCAGTTGCCCGAACGCTCCGCCCCTATGAACAACAGCAGGACCGGCACTTCGTCCTCGGCCAGTCCGAACTCGCGGTGCACCGCGTCGGCGTCGAAACCGATCATCGGCGTCGAACCCAGGCCCAGCGAACGGGCGGCATATATCATCGCCGCCGCGCCGAAGGTGCCGGTGCGTACTGCCTCATCGCGCCGGCGCTGCGGGTACTGCATGTACAGATCACGCGCGGGGATTTCCCACTCCGGCACCATCTTTTTCGGCATGATGCCCGCTTCCACCAGCGGAGCCAGGCGCTCCGGTATTACGCTGGAATCGGCCAACTGGCCGCAGACGATGAAGGTGACGGCGGCCTCGGTGATCGCGGGCTGATTCCAGGCGATCGGGCTCAGCCGGGCCTTGGCTTCACGCGTGCGCACGGCGATGAATCGCCAGTTCTGCAAGTGGAAGGACGTCGGTGCGGTGGTGCCGATGCGCACCAGTTCGCGGATCTGGTCGTCGCTCAATGTGGCAGCAGAGTCGTAGTACTTCGTGGCGCTTCGGCTCAGGATGCATTCGATTACGGCGTTGGTCATGGTTGCTCTCATGGGTGAGGGGACAGGGTGAGGTACAAGAGCCTCTTTCTCCTCTGTGTCTGGTGGCAGCCGCTCGGATGAGTCTCTCGTAGTTGCTCACCGTGCCTATTATTTGGCCAACGTCGGCTACACATGCAAATCCATACAAGAACAGCTTCCGACTTTGCCGCCGGCCTGGCCGCGTAGTCAGGTTCACGCTGCGACCGGCGACTCCTGGCACGCGACCGTCCGTTCCTGGGCCAGCAAAAAGGCCCCGGCCGCCGCCGTCCAGACCGAGTACGACAGCGGCGCCTCGGGGCCGAGCGCGATCGTCATGGCGATGGCGAAGGTGAGAAGCAGGACTCCGCTGGCGAGCGCGGCCAGGCGAACGCGCACGCCGACGAGGAGCGCGACGCCCAGCACGGTCTCGGCCACGGTCGCCGCCCAGCCTGCAACCGCCACGAGCGTGGTCGACAGGTACGGGAGAAGCGTTGCGGTATACTCCAGGAACTTGTCGAACCCGCCCCACGCCACACCCGGTGTGCCGATCGGCCCCCATAGTCCGAAACGGTCGGCCACCGCCGATAAGAATCCGGCGGCCAGCGCCATGCGCATGGCGACGGGGGCCGCGTTCGAGAGTCTCTTCTTCGATCGCATGACTCAATCCCCATTCGCCGCAGCGAGGAGCCCAAAGCCCGCCTCCCAGGCCCTGGCACACAACCCCGACAAATCAGACGGAGCATCTGGAGCGAGAATCAGGCCCCGCCCGCCACTCGCGCCCCGGCGCCCGCCCGCTATCCCGAACGGGGCGGGGCGTCGTCGTTCCCCGGGCGAGGGGACTCAATGCTTGGGCTTCTCCAGGATCACCAATTCCTTGGCGTCCCGCGGGTGTAGGATGACGGCGACGAGCCGCGTGTTCGCCGTCTTGCTCGGGTTCCGCGAGACGGAGTGGAGTGCCATGGTCGGCTCGTAGAACGTGTCGCCGACCTTCAGCTTCCGCAGCGGCTGGCCTTCGAGCTGGGTTTCGAACTCTCCCTCCAGCACGTGCCCGAAGACCGCGCCGGGGTGGCGGTGGGGCGGGGTGAAGCCCCCCGGCCCGTACGAGACCTCGATCGCGGAGACCCGCGCCTCCTTGCCGTCGATCTTCTCGGAGATGTCCTGCTCCAGCAGCGACTTAACCTTCGCGGCGTCCCCGTGCTTGTCGTGTTGGGCCAGTGCGAGGCCGCCGGCCCCCAATGCCGCCCCGAAGGCGATCGCGATCACGGTGCGCATCGGTGGGCCTGCCTTCCAGGAGGTGGTCGAACTGCCCCGGTGGGTAACCGCCGGGCAAGGAGCGAATGCCGATCGCCATCCGGTCCAGGAGTTGATCGCGGCGATCGACATGGTCAGGTCCGCGAGCGCATTGTCGTTGAACCGC
>JAFKFQ010000189.1 GCA_017308215.1 bacterium
AACGTAGACGGTCACCACCCCGTTGTCGACCTTCCCGGCGCACCCCAGGTCCTGTCGCTGGGCCCCGGGCGTCTTGTCCCCCTTCTTGGCGCAGCTCGTCTCGTCGAGCACCCCGACCGTCCCGAGGTCCCCGCCCGGCGGGCCGTCGGCGACGGCGCGAGCCCAGAGGAATGAGGCGACGGCGTCGTCAGTCATCGCCCACCCCCGGGCCGTTGAGCCGGTAGCAGATCGCCTCGCCGCTCAGGAGCAGTTCGGCCGCGAGCCGGTATTCGAACACGCCGCGCGGACACGCCCCGTACTCGGCCGACGTGTCCCGCCCGGGCGCGGCACATGTCGGCCGGCATCAGCACCTCGGTGGCGAAGCGGTTCGCCTCCTGCTCCATCCGGTCGGTCGATTCACCGTCGGCCTTACAGAGGGCGTCCGGGGTGTCGGTGCGAAACCCGCCCATCGTCCCGCGGTGGAGACGAAGTGCCCGAGCTCGTGGGCGGCGGTGACGCGCTCTCCGGACGACAACGGGGGTTCAGGGCTGCGACAGAAGTCGTCCGATCGAGCCGCGCACCTGCCAACGGCCACTGCACGCCCGAGCGGACCGTCAGCCTCACAGCCTAAAGGCGTGATAGCCGCAGCGCTTTGAGCCACATCCCGCGAACCCTCCTGCGCAGCGTGGCAGATGAATGCGGCTGGTGAGTTCTCTTTCCTTCCTATAAGTGCTTGTGCCACAATGGGTTGATGGGCCATGCGCTTGTTCGGGCCCCGGCCGGCCCGTGAGTTGCGGGAGTTCTTCCGGCCCGCCTCTGACTCGCCGGACTACGCCCTTTATGCCCTTGTTATGCTCATCAGCTCGGAGCCTGGTTGGCCTTATCGAGCAACTTGAGGGGCGAGCACTCTTCAGTGCCACGCAACTCGCCGGACACGGCCCATCGGACTGGCTCCTGGCGCGGTGGGAGCGACCTGAGTACGTGATTCTGGGGACACACTCGGGCGGAGGTCATGCCGAACCGGACTTCGGTACTCCCGCGGCGAGTACCGACCGGCTCGTCGTAACGGACCCTCGTGACAGGGGAGGGCGGGGCGCGAGCACCGCCCCGGCGCGACACGAGCGAGAGAGCAGTTCCTCTCTTGGTCGGCCGAGCGAGTCCAGGGCAGTCGTCGAGCAAACCGCCCAGCCGGCGCATGACTGGGCGAGGAGCGCGAACGACGGCGATAGGGCACCGGTCCGAGGGGTTGGGAACGAGACGGCTCCCGGAATCGGGTCGGCTCCCGACACTACAGCCGATCGGGGTCGCGTCATCGACGGGGCGAAGTTCCCCACCCCGTCGCGCGGCGGTGAAGGTAACGGGCACGCCGGCGCCGCGTCCGAACCATCCCGCGGGGCGAAGGGGGATCCGGGATCCGGCGGCAAGAGTCCCCGTCACGCCGGCGCGGGGGCCGACCCCGTCGGGGAAGAATCGCCGGTCCCGGGCGGGAATGACAACGGTCGCGGGGCGGCGGCGGACCAGGCCGCTACTCCGGGTCGAGGCGGTGACGAGGACCGGCCGTCCACCGGGGCGGTCGAGGGGCGCGGGCGGGACGAACGAGGATCGGACGCCGGCACGGCCGCGGGATTCCCGTCACACGGGAACGGGAACGCGAACGGAAAGAGAGCGAACGGTGGGAACGATGTTCCCTTACCCAAGCCCGGGGATGTACGTCCACCGGGTTCGGACGATGCGGGTCGGCTTCCGGAGTCGGGTGGGAGTGAACGCAGCGAACCCGGCCCTCCCGGCGACACGATCGGGGGCACGGGCACCGACTCCGACGAAGCCTCTGTCGCGGCCGCGGACCCAACCGATGCGATGATTGCCGCGGAGGTGCCGACCACGACCGACGGGGCGGAAGCCGCACACTTGCACTCCGCAGCCGCGGTCCGTTCGGAGGCCACGACCCCGATCGAGGGGGCTGCGGTGCCGGGGCTTCACGGCGAAGCCGCCACCGTGTGGGTGATTGGGCAAGCCGGCGTTGCGCTCGCCGCGGCCTTCGACCTGACCGGGCTGACCACAGCCCTGGCCGAGAGCCCCACCTCCTCGAGCGCGTACGCGGCTTCGGAGGGCGCGGCCGTAACCGGCTACCCGGCCCTCGACGCTTCGCCGCCCGGTGATCCGGTCGGGGAGGTCTTCCCCGTGGGCGGTGCGGTCGAGGCGGCAACCGGGGCGGACATCCTGAACCGGTTCGTCCCCCACCACCTGCTAGCCGAGCTGTCCCAGGCGGTGGAGGAGTTGGTCGTCCGGGTGGAGGAGGAGACCGGCCAGGGGTGGGATGCGTGGGCCGTGGCGGCCGGCCTGGCCGCAGTCGCGGCCGAACTCGGCCGGCGCCAGCTCCGGCGGCCAAAGGCCCGGGCGGCCTTGGCCCGGTGGGGGATGGGGGACCGCGATGGGTTGTGAGGCCGACTTCCGTCCCCTGATCGCCCCGGACTGGGGTGACCGTCGCGGGCTCGGCTCGCTCTTCGCCGTGAGCGACCGATTCCTGCGGCGGGCCGCCCGGCGCTGGCTCACCCGCGGCCTCCGCCAGCGATTCGACTCGGGCGACGTGGCCCAGGCCGTCTGGGCCGGGCTCATCGACGCGGGCGTGACCGCGGGCCAGTTCCCGACGCCCGAACACTTCCGGGCGTTCCTGGTGCGGGCGGTCCGGAACCGGGTGATCGATTGGGCGCGGCGGCACCGGGCCGCGAGCGCGGCCGACCACCCCGCACCGGCAGACAGATCGGTCGACGAGATGCCGGCCAGTGCCCCCCGGCCGAGCGAAGAGGCGCGGGCGGACGATCTGTGGGAGCAGTTGCTAGCCCACTGCCCGCCCGAGCACCGGCCCGTCCTCACCTTCCGCCGGGCTGGGCTGTCACTGGCCGAGGTCGCGGCCCGGACAGGGTTCCACGAGGGGAGCGTCCGGCGCATTCTCCGGGGGCTCGCCCGCCGTGTGGCCTTCAGCGACCCGCAATGACTCCTCCCCCTCCTACCCGGCCCGGCGGCCCGCACCACAACCTCCCACTCGCCGAACGGCTGGCGCGGGAGTTGGCCGAGCGATGGCGACGGGGCGACTGCGCGCCCGCGGAGGCGTTTCTCGACCGCCACCCCGAACTCTGGGACGACCCCGAGGAGGCGGCCGAGGTCGTGTTCGAGGAGGTCGCCGCCCGCCGTGAGCGGGGCGAGGACGGTGCGCCCGCCAGCGTATTCGCCCGGTTCCCGACGTGGCGGCGGCAGCTCGAACGTCTCCACTCCGTCTGGCAGCTGGTCGAGGAGCAGGGCCGACCGGAAGGGCGGGTCGGCCCGGGCGACCGGGTGGCCGGGTGCGAACTGCTGGCCGAACTCGGCCGCGGCGGGCGGGGGCGGGTCTTCCTCGCCGCCCAGCGGGGCCTGGCCGACCGCCCGGTCGTCGTCAAACTCACCCCCTTGGACGCCGGCCGCGAGCACCTCTCCCTCGCCCGGCTCCAGCACACGAACGTCGTGCCGCTGTTGGCGGTGGACGAGGACGTGGCGCGGGGCCTCCGCGTCCTGAGCATGCCCTACTTCGGGGGCGCCACCCTCGACCGCGTACTCGAGGGGTGGCGCGACCGTCCGCCCGGGTGCCGGTCGGGGCGAGACCTACTGGCCGCCGTAGACCGGGAGACGGCGTCCCGCCCGGTTCCCGTCTCGGGGAGCACGGGTGGGCCGGTCCGGACCGCTCTGGCCGACGCCGACTACGTCCGCGCGGTCTGCTGGGCCGGCGCCCGGCTGGCGGAGGCTCTCGACTACGCCCACGGCCGGGGGCTCGTCCACCTGGACGTGAAGCCGGCGAATGTACTCATTGCGGTCGACGGCCAGCCGATGCTCCTCGACTTCCACCTTGCCCACCCGCCGGTCGCCGCGGGGGAGGCGGGGTTCCCTTGGCTGGGCGGCACCCCGGGTTACATGGCCCCGGAGCAGGCGGCTGCGCTCGCCGCCGTCCGTGCCGGCACCCCTGTCCCCACCCCGGTGGACGGCCGGGCCGACGTGTACGCCCTGGCGGCCGTCCTCTACGAGTTGCTCGGCGGCGGGCCGCCCGAGCCGGGCGTTCGCGCCGCCCGGCTGGAGCGGCTCAACCCGGCCGTCGGTCTCGCCTTGGCGGACGCGATCCACCGGTGCCTCCGGCCCGTCCCGGCGGAGCGGTATCCCTCGGCCGGGCTCCTCGCCGCCGACCTCCGCCGGCACCTGGCCGACGAGCCCCTTCGGGGCGTGCCGAACCGGAGCCTGCGGGAGCGGTGGGCCAAGTGGCGGCGGCGGTCGCCGCACCGGCTGGCACAGGCCGGGACGGCGGCGGCGGTCTTGGTGACCCTGGCGGCCGGGACGGCGGCGGCGGTCGCGTATCTCTCTGACCAGTCGGCGGCGGCCCGCCGGCTCCTGTCCCGGGCTGCCGCCGGGCGGGACGTCGGGCACCTCGCCGACGCCCTGCGGACCCTCGACGAGGCCCGGGCCGCCGCGCGTCGGCTCCCGCTCCACGGCGGCCTCCGCGACCAGGCCGAGGAGGACTGGCGGCGGACGCACGCCCTCCTCGTGCGAGAGGGGCGGGCGGCCGGGTGGGCCGCCGGCGTCCGACAGGTGGCGGGGTTCGCGGACCGCGTCCGGTTCCTCAGTGGCGCCGGAACTCTGCCGCCCTCGAGCGCCCGGGGTGTGGGTGGTGAGTGCGAGGATTGGTGGCGGCGCGGGTTGGAACTCGATGCCGCGGCGGGGGACGCCCCCGCGGGGGGGCGCGACCGGCTCCGCCGCGACCTGCTCGACCTGGCGCTCGTCTGGGCCGAACTGACTATCGCGGCCGACGGTCCCGCCGGAGCCGACCGGGCGCGCGACATCCTGGCGGGGGCAGCCGGGCGGTTCGGGACCACCCCCGCCCTCGCGGACGAGTTGAGGCGGCTGGGCGGCGACCCGGGCATGCCGCCCCCGCCGGTGACGGCCTGGGACCACTACGCCCTCGGCCGGGCGGCCCTCCGGTGCGGCGACCTGGAGCGGGCCGACGCGCTCCTCGCGCGGGCGGTGTCGCTCGACCCGCAGGGGCTTTGGCCGAACTTTCACTACGGCGTCGGCGCGTTCCGCTGCGGGCGGTACGACGACGCGGCTGCCGCCTTCTCCGCCTGCGTGGCGCTGACCCCGGCCGCCGAGTGCTTCTACAACCGCGGGTTGGCCTTCGACCGGTTCGGCCGAGCCGACCGGGCGCTGGCCGACTACGACGCTGCCCTCCGACTCGACCCCGCTCTGGCCCCCGCCGCCCTGAACCGCGGCGTCCTTCACCTGGCCGCCGGCCGCCTCGCCGCGGCCGAGGCCGACTTCGCCCACGCCCTCCGCCACGGCGCCGACCCGGCCGTCGTCCGCGCCAACCAGGATCTCGTCCGGCGAGCCCGGGAGGCCGTGGGCCTTCCCTGATCGCACTTCACCGGACTGATCAGGCTCAGATGCCGCCCGCACCACACCGGCCGCGGCACGGGCGGGTACGGGTCATTTCCCCCCACAAGGTGCCGCCCGTACTCGTGACGCCCCGATCGCTGCATTCAAGCGGGTTGGGAAAACCTGAGAATTCGCGCCCGCTACTCGGCGATTGGTGCGTTCCCACCGGGGGCCGGGGACGCCCGCCCGTCATTCTCCCTTCCAGGGTTCATCATGTTTCGCACCCGCAAGCCGGTCACTCGCGTCTGCCCGCCGTCCTACCGCCGCGGGCTCCGGCTCGAATGGCTCGAAGCCCGTGACGTGCCGGCCACGCTGTTCGTCGACGACGGTCTCGTCGCCGGCACGGCGCTCGGCTCGCTCCCGGCGACCGTTTCGGTCACCAACGACCGCGACGCCAGCGGCACCCTCACCGACGGCGATCAGGTGAGCATCGCCGTCGGCGAGACCGGGACGACCACGGCCCTCACCTTCCGCACGAGCGCCGCCGGCGTCGCGGCGGGCGGCGACGCCGGGGTGGCGTTCAACACCATCCAGCTCGCCCTCGACGCCGCCGCGGGCGCGGGCTTCCCCGGCGCCGACACGGTCGCCGTCGCCAAGGGCACCTACGCCGAGTCGCTGACCGTGTCCTCCGCCGTCACCCTCGACGGGCTGACCGGCGTGGCGGCCGACGTGACGATCGACCCGGCCGCCGGCGCCGGGATCACCGTCTCGGCCGACGGCGTCACCATCCAGGATCTGTCCGTGACCGGCGCGACGGACGGGGTCGTCGCCACCGCCGCCGTCGGCACGCTGACCCTGGCGAACGTGGTGGTCGGCGACAACCCGGCGACCGGGGCGGTCGAGACGAACACCGGGATCGGCCTGAACCTGACCGGGAGCGGCGCCGCGGGCTCCACGCTGACGCTGACGAACGTCCGCGTCGCCGGGAACGCCACCCAGGGGCTCGCCGTCAGCGGGTTCGAGACGGTGAACCTCACCGGCCTGAGTGCGACCGCCGCCGCGGGCGCGACCGCGAGCAGCATCACCCTGCCGGCCGCGTCGGCCGCCGCGACGCTGAACATCGCCTCGACCGCGACCGCCGCGCAGACGTTTACCGTCACCGGTACCAGCCTTCAGATCGGTCCGACCGGCGGGACCGCGGGCGAGGCGATCACGCTGGCCAACGTGGACGTACTCAACCTGACCGGCGGGACCGGGGCCGACACGTTCGTCGTCACCCCGGCGGCGACCGGCGGCGCGGCGATCGTGATCGCCGGCGGGACCGGCGGCGCGGACACCATCGACCTCACCACCACGACGGGGCTGACGGTCGCCGCGACCTACTCGGTGACCGGGTTCGCCGGGTCGGTCACGTCCGGCGCCACCGCTGCGGTCAACTTCTCGGGCGTCGAATCGTTCGCCGACGGGTCCACGATCACCGGGCGGGCGTTCGTCGACACCGACAACGACGGCACCATCGACGCGGCCGAGGGCGGGCTGGCCGGGGTGACCGTGTTCCTCGAGGCGGACGCGGACAACGCGCTCGACGCCGGCGAGCTGACGGCCGTCACCGACTCGACCGGGGCGTTCTCGTTCACCGGCCTCCCGCCGGGGAGCTACAGCGTGCGGGTCGTCGCCCCGAGCGGCGCCACGCTCACCACCTCGGCCACGCCCGCCGCGGTGACGGTCGCCACGCTCGGCCAGACCGGGCTCGCGCCGGTCAACTTCGGGTTCGACCTGGCCACCGGCGGCACCGTGACCGGGGTGCTGTTCGGCGACACCAACGGGAACGGGACGCAGAACGGCGGCGAGAACCCCATCGCCGGGGCGACGGTGTACCTGGACCTCGACGGCGACGCCCAACTCGACGCCAACGAGCCGTCGGCGGTCACCGGCGCGACCGGCGCGTTCACCCTCAACACCACCTCGGACGGGACGTTCACCCTCCGCGCCGCCGCCCCGCTCCCGGCCGGCTTCGCGCTGCCGGCCACGCCCCCGACGGTCAGCCTGTCGGCCGGCGGGTCGGTCACGCGGAACCTCGGCCTCATCCCGACCGGCGGCGGCACCACCGGCGGCACCGTGTCCGGCGTCGTGTTCGCCGACGTGGTGGCCCAGAACGGCGTCCGCGACGCGGGCGAGAACGGGGTGCGCGGGGTGACCGTGTACCTGGACCTCGACAACGACGGCCGGCTCGACGCGGGCGAGCCGACGGACGTGACCGACGCGACCGGGGCGTACAGCATCACCACCACCCAGGACGTCACCGGCGCGTCGGTCCGGGCGCTCCTCTCGCCGGGCTACCTGCGGAGTACGTCCGCCCCGGTCGTCACGCTCACCGGCGGCGCGGCGGTCACCGGGCAGGACATCGGCCTCATCGCCAACCTGCCCCCGCAGGCCACCCCGTCGCGCCGGCTGGCGGCCGGGTTCATCATCGGCGGGCGGGCGCACGTCAAGACGTTCGGGCCGGACGGGCATGAGCTGTCCGACACGGTGGTGTTCCCCGGGCTGAACCTCCGCGACGTGCGGGTGGCGGTGGCGGACGTGACCGGCGACGGGGTCGACGACGTGATCGTCGGGACCGGGCCGGGGGTGCCGGCGGTGGTGGTCGTGCTGGACGGCACGAACCTCCAGGAGGTCGCCCGGCTCACCCCGTTCGAGGCCGGGTTCACCGGCGGGGTCTTCGTCGCCGCCGGGGACGTGACCGGCGACGGGGTCAACGACATCATCGTCACCCCGGACGAGGGCGGCGGGCCGCGGCTGGTGGTGTACCAGGGGGGCATGGTCGGCGCGACCGGGACGTTCACCCAGGTGGCCAGCTTCTTCGGGATCGAGGACGTGAACTTCCGCGGCGGCGCCCGGGTGGCGGTCGCGGACGTCAACCGCGACGGCATTCCGGACCTGATCGTGGCGGCCGGGTTCGGCGGCGGGCCGCGGGTCGCCGTCTACAACGGGGCGAGCGTCCTGTCCGGCCTGACGCGGTTGTTCAACGACTTCTTCGTGTTCGAGCTGACCCTCCGCAACGGCGCGTTCATCACCGCCGGGGACATCGACGGGGACGGGTTCGCCGACCTGATTGCCGGCGGCGGGCCGGGCGGCGGGCCGCGGGTGCTGGCCCTGAGCGGGGCGGGGCTCGTCGCCGGGCAGGGCGCCGACAGCGCCGTGCTGGCGAACTACTTCGCCGGCGACGACAAGAACCGTGGCGGGGTCCGGCTGACCGCCAAGGACACCGACGGGGACGGGAAGGTCGAGATCTTCACCGGCTCCGGGGAGAAGGAGCGCGGCCGGACGCGCCGGTTCCGCGGGAACGGCCAGGACGACGGGTTCGACATCGACTTCGGCGGCAACTCGGGCGTGTTCGTCGGGTGAGCCCGGGTGAAATACCGGTATCTGGGGCCGGCGGAGGGGGCGGAAGCGGCCCTTTCGCCGGCCCACGCCCGGGATCCCGCCCCGGGTTGCTAGCGCCGTGTTGTGGGGCTGGCGCGCTGTCCCTCTGGACGGTCGAGGGGCAGCGAATCCCCTTCTCGACCCCCTTGCGTCACCCGCGTGACAGGTGGACGGTGCAAGACGCACACCCACAGCGGCCACCCGGCCCACTCCGCGTCATGGTTGTGGACGACAGCCCGGACGCCGCGGACAGCTTATGCCAACTTCTCTGGATCGTGGACTACGAGGCGCGGGCCGCGTACAGCGGGCCGGCCGCGGTCGCGCTGGCCGACACGTTCGCCCCGGATGTGGTCGTCCTCGACATCGAGATGCCGGGGGAGGACGGGTACGCCCTGGCCGACCGCCTGTGCGCCCAACTCGCCGGGCGGCCGGTCCTGGTCGCGCTCACCGGCCGCCCGCACCTTGAACACCGATCCCGGTCGCGGGCCTTCGACCACCACTTCCTCAAGCCTGTGGAACCTGGGGTGTTGCTCGACGTGCTGGACGGACTGGCCGGGAGCTCGCCCGGGTGACGACTCGCGCGGCCGACCCACCCGTGTCCGACTCAGCCGGTTCTCGTACCCGCGGCCGGCGCCGCACGCCGGGACCGGAGCCACCCCGCGAAGTCTGCAAGGCTGGGGACCAAAGCGGCCGGGTCGGCCGGCTTCAGCATGAGCATGTTGAACCCGGCCTCGACCACCCGCTGGAGGTCGGGGAGGCCGGGCGCCGCCGTCACCGCGATCAGCAGGAGCGGCTGCCTACCGGCGGGCGCTCGGATCCGCCGCGCGAGCTCGCACCCGGCCAGTCCCGGAAGCTCCACATCAAACAGCCCCACCTCGGAGTGAAACCCGACGGCCTCCTGGGCGGCGGTCGTCCCGTCGTAACAGACCCTCACGTCCGCGCCGCACAACCTCAGAACCTCCGCCAACGCGCTCGGCGGGCTCCCGGGCTCCCGCGGCCACCAGAATTCGGAGCCCGACGGGCGGCGACCTGTAAGAAGTGGGTTGGGGTGGGGTCATGGGCCGGTTCCGGCACGCACAGCAGGGCCGTGTTCGATCAGTCGGTCGGCACGGGGCGGTCGGGCGATGGTCCGACACGATGGTAACCCACCGGTACCGATAGACCGGGCGCCGATTTCGTGGTTTCGGCGACGGCAACGGATCAGCACGGTGGCTCGCTCAACGTATGCCTCGCCACGGCCGACCCCGCCTGGCATTACCCACCTCGTCGGGAACGACCCCACCCGAGAATGGAACGCCGGTTGCTTGGCGGGGGGCGGGAGCGGCCGTCCACGGACCCGCGCCCGGACTCGTGGCCCACCCCGCCCGCCCCCCGCGGAACACGCACCACGATTCGCACTCGCTTCCGCCGCCGCACCGATAAGTCCCCCGTCGTCGTCGCCGCGGCCCCCCTGCGTGTCGCACCCCTCGAGGACCGCGCTGTCCCGGCTGTGGTCACCACCGCCGGGCTGCGGTTCGTCGTCGGCGGGGTGGGCGTAGGCGGGGCGAGCAACGTCCGCGTCTATGACGCGGACGGCGGCCCGTTCGGGGACGTGGACGCGTCCGACCTATTCGACACGACCGGGCCGACGCTCGCCACCGCCGACGTGACCGGGGACGGCGTCGAGGACGTGGTCGTCGGTTTGGGCGACGGGGTCGTCAACTGGGTCCGCGTCGTCGACGGGCGACGTTCCAGGCCGCCTTCAACGGCAGTCCGTTCGACGCCTTCACCGGTGGGGTGAACGTGACCGCCGGCGACTTCACCGGCGACGGTACCGCCGACATCGCGGCCACCCAGCGTGTCCAACACCGCGACCCACCCCGGATCGATGACGGCCCGCAACTCCTCCATTCGGCTGCCGAGCGACGCGGCTGGATGACGGCCGGCCCATTCGCGGTTCCACTCGGCCCGGAGCCGAAGGAACTCCCCGCGTGGCAGGGCCAACGCATCTTGAACCGCTGACACGGTAGCAGGTGAGCCGTACACCGGCGGGAGCTCAGGAGGCGCCCGCCATGCCCACGGATGTGACGTTCGCCCGGTTCTTCGCGGACCTCCCCGACCCGCGGGTGAGCCGGACCCGGAAGCACCGGCTCGACGACATCCTGGCCATCACCCTGTGCGCGGTCATCTGCGGGGCCGACAGTTTCGAGGAGATCGAGCGGTTCGGGGAAGCCCGGGCGGACTGGCTCGAGCGGTTCCGGGCGCTGCCCCACGGCATCCCCAGCCACGACACCTTCAACCGGGTGCTCGCGGCCCTCGACCGCGACACGTTCGCCGCATGCTTCGGCCGGTGGATGGCGGAGTTGTGTGACGCGACCGGGCTGCGGGCCGTCGCGGCGGACGGGAAGGCGGTGCGGGCGGCACCCGGCGACACGTTCCGCGGGTGCTTGCACCTGGTCCGCGCGTGGGCCGTCGAGAACGGCGTCATCCTCGGTCAGGTGGCGGTGGCCGACGGGAGCCACGAGATCGCCGCGGTGCCCGAGTTGCCCCGGGTGCTGGATCTCAAGGGCGCACTGGTGACGATGGACGCGGCCGGGTGCCAGAAGGCCACGCTGAAGCAGATCCGGGAGCAGGGCGGGGATTACCTGGTGGCGGTGAAGGGGAACCAGCCGGCCCTCCAGAGGGCGGTCCACGCGGCGCTCGACCGGGCCGGGGCGGCGGAGTTCGCCGGGTGCGACACGAGCGAGTCGGTCGAGGCCGGGCACGGGCGGCACGAGGGGCGGCACGTGACGGTGACCCGCGACCCCCAGGGGCTGCCGCCCGAGTGGGCCGGGGTGGGGGCGGTGGCGATGGTCGGGCGGGAGCGGGAGGTGAAGGGGAAGAATACCAGCACCGCCCACTTCTACCTCACCAGCCTGCGGCTGCCGGCGAAGGAACTGGCCGGGTGTATCCGGGGCCACTGGGGTGTCGAGAACGGGCTGCACTGGTGCCTTGACGTGACGTTCCGGGAGGATGCGCACCGGACCCGCGACACGAACGCTGGGGCCAACCTGGGGGTCGTCCGCCGGGTGGCCGCTTCGCTGCTGAAGCCGGACACGGCGAAGGGGAGCATCAGAGCCAAGCGGCTCAACGCAGCACTCGATGCGAAGTACCTGGAACGAGTGCTACAGGGATTCCTAGCGAATGAGATGCGTTGCTGGCCGATGCACAAAGACGGTCGAACTTTCATAGCCACAAGCCGGCTTGGGCAAAGCAGGCTTGGGCCAGTCGAGGCTTCTGGCGAAGCCGGCTGATGGCGAGGTGGAACTGCTCGTGCAACTCCTCGAGGTCGCGGCACACCACGTGGCCCGTCTCGACATGCTTGAGGTGATTCCAACCGCCCTCGTCCCACGGGTTCAGATCCGGGGCGTACCCCGGCAGGGCCTCGGCCCGCACCTTCCCCTCGGTCCCCGCCACGAACTCCTGGACCGCCCCACGGCGGTGGATCGGTGAGCCGTCCCGGATCACCAACAGTCGCTCCCCGGCCGCGCGCCGCAGGTGCACGGGGAACTCGACGCTGTGCGACCCGTTGAGCGGCTCCCGTCGGGCCAGGGTGTAGACCTTGCCCTCCGGGGTCATTCCGCCCATGACCGACCGGTGGTCCCGCGTCCGCTTCTCGCGGACCACCGGGGGCTGGGCTCGCGGGGCGTAGGTGCGTACCAGCCCCGGCACCGGGTAGAACCCCGATTCGTCCTCGAAAACCAGTACTCGGCGCTCGCGACGCGCCCGGTGCCGAGGGCCCGGCCAAACCTCTTCGCGCCAACGCCGGATGGCATCCTCGTCCCGTTGGGTCGCGCGTCGGATCGGTACCTGGGGCGTCCAGTGGAGTCCCCGGAGCAATCGACTGACGTGACCCTCGTGGTAGCGGGTGCCGAGTTCCTCCTGAATCACTCGAGCGGTCCGGGCACAGGTCCAGGCCTCGCCCCGGAACCCGTACGCCTCCGCCCCATGCCAGAGGAGCTCGGGGATCCGACGCTTCTGGGCGGCCGAGAGCTTGGGCGGACGGCCCGGCGACGGGCGCGACCGTAAGGCCTCGGGACCGCCGCTGCGGGCGCGCACGACCCAACGGCTGACGGCGTCCTCGGTGACCCCCCAAGGCCGGGGCGATGTGGTGCTGGAACCACCCTTGCCCCTTCAGCTGCAACGCTCGCAACCCCCGCCACGCGCGCCAATCGCCAGGGGTGAGGTCCAATGCCTCCATGCCCCATTTTAGGGGTCAAGAAGTTCGACCTCCTTTGCGCAGCGGTCAGTAA
>JAFKFQ010000246.1 GCA_017308215.1 bacterium
GCTGCACCGAATGTCGCTTCCTCAAGTCCTAACGCCTTTGAGTAGCTCGGCCCGCGCCTGGTCCCGCGGCTTGGTCAGGAGGGCGCCGTGCTTCGGCCGCCGCTTCCGGGCGCGGGGCTCGACCCGGTCCGGGCGGTCGCCGACCCGCTGGGCACCCACGACGACCAGCAGCCGCTCGTGCAACCTCGCGGCCTCCGCCGCGCCCGCCCCCGCCAGCCGCTCGGCGAACGCCCGGACCGCCTGGAGCGTCCCCGCGAAGCTCACCTCGCGCGGCTCCACCCCCGCGCCGCGGGCCGCCCGTGCCGCCACCGCCCGGACCAGGTTGTACGCCAGTACGTGCATCCAGAACTCCTTCCGCACCATCTCGGGCGTCCGGCACCGGAGCACGTCCACCCCCAGCGTACACTTGAGCGACCGCAGGTCGAGCTCGGCGTGCCACCGCGCCCGGTACAACTCCGCCGGCGCGGCGGCCGGGTAGCGGGCGGCGTCCACGAGGGTCGTGGCCACCACGAGCCGGCGGGTCCGGAACCCCCGCCGCGGCACTCGGACCGCGACCTCCCGCACCGCGAGCGCCCGCGGCATCCCCGCCAGGGTCGCGTCGTCCACCCACCCCGGCCGGTCCGGTCGGCCCCAGGTGGTCACGTGGTCCCCCGGCCCCAGCCGCCGCCCGGTGCGGAAGTCGGGCCGCCGGGCCTGGTGCAGGCGGACGACCACGTCCACCCCGCGGGCCACCCACCCCGCCAGGTCGTAGAGGCTGCTGTACCCGCGGTCGGCCAGGACCACATCGCCGGGGTCGAACCCGCCGGCCAGGTTGCGGAGCAGCGCCGCCTCGCCGGTCCGCTTCCCCGGGCACCGGCCCAGCGCCGCGTCGAGGACGGCCCCGGTCGCCAGGCAGAACACGGCCACCACCCGGGCGACCGGGAACCCGAGCCCGGGCTTCTGGACCTCGGGCTGGGGGTACGCCCGCTGGTCGGCCCGGGTGTCGGGCATCGACACGGTGGTGCCGTCGGCGACCTTGACCCGGCGGCCCCGCCACCGCCACCCGTCAGCGGCCGCCCGGTGGAGGTCGCGGCCGGCCTCGCGGGCGAGCCGCCGGGGGAGTCCCTCGGGGAGGCGGGCGCGGGCCTTGCAGTACGCCCCGGTCGTCGGCCGGGCGGGGCGGCGGTCGTGGGCGGCGAGCCCGGCGAGGACGCGGGCGACGGCGGCCCGGCACGACCGGTCGGGGTCGGCGACCTGGGCGAGGAAGGCCCACAGGGTGACGGCCGGGGTGTACACCCGGCGCCGCCAGGTGGCACCCTCCTCCCGCAACGCGGCCTCGACCCGGTCGACCTGGTCGGATTGAAACGGCACCTGGCGCTGGAGTCGGCCCGGTTCCGGCCCGGCGACGACAACGGTGAGGTGGTGCGGCGGTTGGCCGCCCTCCACGACCAGCAGCGGCTGGCCGAGGACCGGCTCCGGCGGGCGACGGAGCAGAGCCACGAGGTCAAGGCTGCAACGGTGTCGGAGGCGGACGCGACGGCCGCGCTGGCGGGGTTCGACCCGGTGTGGGCGACCCTCGCCCCGGCCGAGCGGGCGCGGGTCATCAACCTGCTGGTGGAACGGGTGGCGTACGACGGGGCGAGCGGGCGGGTCGCGGTGATCTTCCGGCCGACCGGGATCACGGCTCTGGCCGACGAGCTGGCCGGGCGCCAGCAGGAGCGGGTGGCATGAGTGACGCGACGCTGACGATCGAGGGGGTGGTCCACCTCCGCCGCCGCGGGCCGGGCGGGCGGCCCGAACTGCGGGAGGGCGCGGCCCCCCCGCCACCGGCCGAGCGGGTGCCTCGGGTCGCCCGGCTCATGGCGCTCGCCGTCAAGATGGACGGCCTCGTTCGCACCGGCGTCGTCCGCGACTACGCCGCGCTGGCCCGGCTCGGGCGGGTGACGCGGGCGCGGGTGACCCAGGTGATGAACCTGACGCTCCTCGCCCCCGACATCCAGGAGGCGCTCCTGTTCCTGCCGCCGGTGGCCGCCGGGCGGGAGCCGCTGGCGCTGGCCGACCTGCAGCCGGTGGCGGCGATCCGCGACTGGCGGGGTTTCCCGCGCTACGGTCTTGCACGCCGCCACCGGCCGCGTATGCTGGAGACGCGCACGTAAGCTCAGTTGTGAACATTAGTGCGCTCAATCCACGCGGCGCCGCCGATGGCCACCTTCCGCCTCCCCCACCTCGCCGCCGCCCACGTCCTCCGGGCCGTCGACCGCGACCGCCTCCTCCGGTTCCTTTCCCCCTACCGCGACTATCTCGCCGGTCGTGGACTCGACCTCCCCGCCGCCGGCGACCCCGGCGACGTCCCGTACGACGCCCTCGTCGCCGTGTTCATGGCCCCCGAGGCCAACACCCCCGCCCGCCTCATCGACGCCCTGTTCTACGTCGACGGGATGGCCACCCCCGAGGGCATGCACGCCCTCCTCGCCGCCGCCGCCGAGATCGACCTCGACCTCGGCCCTGCCGCCGACCTCACCCCGGCCCTGCCGCCGACCTCACCCCGGCCGACGTCGCCGTCCAGGTGTGGCTCGACGCCCCCGACCGACTCGAGCGGGCCCACGCCGAGCAGCACCTCCCCAGCCCC